>JAUNAV010000012.1 GCA_030527425.1 Tissierellia bacterium | reverse complement strand
GTATTTCTCGCATTTGTTCCCAATTATATTTTGGATCGGAATATCGGCTTACATCCACACCGGTTTCTAATCCGTAGCGTATTTCTCGCATTTGTTCCCAATTATATTTTGGATCGGAATATCGGCTTACATCTAATCCTTGGTTTAATCCCTTATAGATTTGTGCCGTCTGATCCTCATCAAATTGATCTATATCAATGTTTTTCAAAATATCTTTTAGGGTTTTAATAGCTTTCTCAATTGCCTTCTCAATTTTCATAATTTAATCTCCTTTTTGTTATTTATTCTATCTGCTTTTGCTTTGTCTCTTATTTATTTCTTTATTTTTATTTCTTTTTTTCTCTATTTTATTTAGACCTTCATTTACAGAAGTATACATATCTTTTACGGTAGAATTCGCATCAATTTTAATACTCTCCAATTCTTCTTTACTAAGTTCTAAATCTAATTCATCAAATGCTTTATTAAATGCTATGTCTTTACCGAAATTCATTTTGTTTTCTTCTAAGAAATCGCTATAAGCTTTATTTTGAGAAAATTTTAATATTTCTTCAAAGCTCAAAGTGTCTATATATAACGCTGATTCTTTTATAGTATTGGTTAAATAACTATCTTTTTCTAATGATTCCACGCTACTATATAATGAAGGCTTATAGCTATCAGATTTTTTAGAAGCTTCATATATTAAATCATCTAAGTATTCTGTGGAATTTTTTTTAATTGTTTCTTTTAAATTTGAAATCATAACTTCCATTCTATTTCTATTTTCTGGCTCTAAATAGTTCGATTCATGTGTTAGCATAAAACGATTTGTCGGTTTATATAGAGTTTCAGTTATTAATTTATTAACTTCTTTTTTTATCGAACTCAAATTCTCTTTATTTTTAGAATTTAATGTAGATTTAAATAGCTTCTTAGGATTTACTCCATAATCTAAGCCTTTATAGATTTGTTCTAACATAAGGTGATTTATTTTACTAGAATTGTATGAACGATTTGCCAGTTGTAAAAGTTTTGTTGATAATTCGTCATAGCTTTTTTCAGACATTCTTGCTATTTGATCTTTTGAAAAGCCTTCTTTAATGCATTCTGATAAGACATTCATTTGAGAAACTTCTATTTCTGGTTTTGCAAAAAGTTTCACATAATCAGTATCTAAGGGTTTAGCTGTGTCAAAACAGGCAATAATAGAACGAATTTGATTAACATTAAATTCTTTATTACAAACCAAATCGATTTGTTCTTGTGTTAAAAGATGTGTAATTCCTCTGGCTATTGCATCTATTTGATCTGCATTTAATTCTTCTGGATTTTTTATATATGCCATATGCCTCCTGAGATAATTTTTTCTCCTCTCTTTTTTTTCTTTGCTTAAAATATAATTTAAATTAAAACTTTTAAATCTATATAATTGATTATCATAAATTTCAGCTTTTTCTATCCTTTTCTTAAATTTTGTATTTATATAATATCTATTATCCTTCTGAATAAAGAATGAAACTAAAGCAATATTATAACTTTTATCATTTAATTTTTCTCGTTTTAATTTTTTAGAAGATATAATCTTATCATTTTCATCTAATATTCCTATTCCTATGTGAGCATTTGTATTTGGATTAATTAAAAAATAGGAAATTTTTCTATTCATATTACCTGTTTTTATTGGTTTATTTTCAACTATATAGCATTGATCTAATTTTAATAGTTCTTTTTCTAGATTAAATAATCTATTTTTAACATCATCTTTTTTTCTTTTAGAATACCATTTTTGTGTTTTTATTATTTTTCTTACTATATAGTCATCGGAATAGTTTTTCTTTAATACTCTTTTTCTTAAAACTGAACCACTTAATTTTAGATTTTTGTTATTATTCTTTTTATTGCTTTTTTTCAATATTTTTTGTTGTTCTTTTTTAGAATATAGATATTGTAATCCTAATAGATGAGGTATACTATTTTGGTCAAAGTTTAAAATAAGTTTAGTTGAATTATTATTTAAAGTTATTTGAATTTGATGATTTTCTAATTTAGACAATGATTTAATTGTTTTAACAATATTATGAGACAATATATAACCTGCTTTAATTTCTAAAATAAAAAAAAGCAACCAGTTTAAACTGATTGCTATAAGCTTTCACTTGATGACTTAACCTCTTATATTAAAGAAGTAATTCCTCCTAGTTCAAGTTAGACACACCGAAAGCTTGTGAACGGTGGTAGTAAATTGACGGTTGGTACTTCTGTCCCCCCAACAGGGATATGTACTACGCATATTAGGCACTTTTCCTAACTAATTTAATTATACTATATTCTAAATTTTTTTGCAACCAGTTTGTTTTATTTTGATCTATAATTTATCTTGATTTCTCTGGTATTTTCGAATCCAAGGATAAATCAGATTTTCCTAAGGAAATATCTTGTGCTTTTTCTGTGATTTCACTTAATATCTGATCTACTCCTCTATCGTCTAAGTTTATATTTTCAATTAAATCATCTAATTGTCTATCATCAAGTTCTATATCTTTATCTTTTAATAATTCCATTGCAACATTCTTCATTATTTGTGGTTCATTTTCATTTAATATCATAAGATTACCTTCAAATTGAGCTTGCCTTATTTGATCTATAATGGTTTCATTATTCGATGGAGTTTGTACATCAATAAGCCCATCATAATACAAATTTTCTACTGATTTTAATAGATCAACATCATAAATATCTATCATGCTCTCTGCTGACTGTATTTTTAGATCTTCAAGGCTTTCTCCTTCATTGTTTAATATATTTTCTACCAGATCATCACATAGATCTACACCTTTGTCGTAATCATCTTTCGTATTCCTGTATTCTCCAGGAAATACATATTCCTCTTTTTGTAGGTTTTCCATAATTCTATCCCCTTTATTTAATCCTTCTATTAGATCTTTATATGCTTCTCTAGTTCCAAATGGTATTGAATCTAAATTATCTCGAACAAATTCTTCGAGATTTTCACTTTTATCATAGGATTCTCTAAATTCATATATTTGTTCATCAAGCACAATACTTACATCGGTAAGCTCTTGCATCCATTCATAATTGTCAAAATTTTCTGTATAAAGCCTTCCCATTTCATCTTCTGAAAATAGATCCGCTATATCTTCATGAGTAAAGATTAGATCTTCAGCTTTTGCATTGTTGTCCATTTCGTCGATATAATAACGAGTCATACTTCCTCCTTGTTGTGTTTTGATCTATAAATGATATAAAAAAATAGATGTGGCGTTTTAAATTACGATGTTTTTAAACCACATTAAGTGTTAAAAAGTACCTTTTCAATAATAATTATAATTGTATTTTTTACTTTTGTCAAGTTTTTTGTTGTATTTTAATCTATTAATTATATCATCTTGATAAACCAATAGAAAAATGCTAAGATTAATATAAAGAAATTATGGAGGTTTTTTAATGTATTCTGATTATGGAGCAATACTAGTTTTTATACTTCTAGTTGTACTAATTAAGTTCTATAAGTTAATGTTTAAATTTTTCTTATATGCTGGAGAATTTATAGCTCCTACAATGTTTTTTCTAATGTATGGACAAGATACTTGGGTTTATAAAATTATGGATGTCAAGGGGATTCCTATACTTTTTATATGCTTTATTGTAATCTCAATAATTGGCGTGTTCTTAATAGAGAAATTTTTGTTTCTTAAATTTAATAATCATATTATGATTATAGAATGGCTAATAGCATTTTTTGAGGCTACTATTTTTACTAAATTCCTTGTAATTCTCAGCGATAGTTTAGCTCTGACGGGTAATTTTGATGGACAATACTATATTTATAGTATTCGGGGGCTTGATAATTTTATATTCGTGACTTTGGTATATATAGCTCTTGGAACGATAATAAGGCACAAAAAATTAGAATACTATATTTCTAATTATGAAATGGTTCTATTAATAAATTATTATTTAACGGAAGCAAAAACTACTTTAAAAGATCTATTCTATTTCCTTTTTAATATCTTTTCTTCAAGTAATAGAGAAGCGAAAAAGGGAAAAGTTAAAAATAGAGATGAAATTAAAGATGAAAATGCTAACAATTTAATAAAAAGTAAAGAACAAAAAGAAGAAAGTAAATTATTTATGTATGATATACCTATGACTAAGCAAAGAGCTATTAGAATATTAGGCTTAAATGATATTTTTGATAGATCGGAATTAGAAGAATCTTATTTTAATTTAAGCAAAAAATTTGATAAGGATTTCAATTTAGAAAATGAATTTTTTAAATGTAAGGCTAACGAATTATACAATGCATATAGATATTTAAAGAATAGTTTGGAATAATCTTAATGCTAAGGTATTAAAAATAAATTGATTTATTATTAATTATATTAAGGAGGAGTCATAATAACATGGAGATATTAATTTGTTTTGGAATAATAATTGTAATGATAGCACTTTTCGCTATGATATTTTTACAATTAGGTGCAATATGTTTGGTAATATCTATAGGGCTTTTACTTTTAATTGTCGGAGATTTTATCGGACTACCTATATTTTTACTTTTTACTTATGGTCAAAACACAGGGCTATATTCATATCTTAATTCTCCGGATACAAAGGGAATCGTAGTCTTTTTAATGTTAGCTTTAATTATAATATTAGGTGCTGTTTTAGTATTAGGAATTCATTATATAATTTATCGTATATCAAAGAAACTATGGATTTTAACAGAAATTGGCGTGGGTTTTCTTAATGTTTATTTAGCGGTAAGATTTTTACTGGATCTAGGAATAACTTTCTGTGCTTGGGGCGATGATAAACGGGTTAAGAAATTTGAATTCATAAATGGATTTGATGAATTTTCAAAAGCTACTGTAGTTACTATAATAATCGCTTTGATTATTTTTCTTTTTAGATTTATAATGATCATTCATCCAGAAATATTAGAAGATGAAAAAAGAACAGAGTTCTCATATGATCAAGACGATTTTAAAAATTCACAAGAAAATTTTAATAATGAACATAATGAATTTAAAAATAGAAAATTTTATACTGAGGAAGAATATTGGAATCAAAACGAACAAAACAAACAACATGACAGCAATTATAAAGGTGATGATAATCATTTTGATTTTAATAATGAAGAAATGAATTTAGTAAAAGCTTGTGAAATTTTGGGAGTGAAAAACGCTCTTGATAAAAATGAAATAGAAAAAGCTTATAGGTCTTTAATAAAAAAAGTACATCCTGATTTAAACAATGGTAATGAATATATGACTGAGATTTCTCAAACTGTTATTAATGCTTATGAGTATTTAAAAAGGCTTCATAGCTAAAATTTATATATTAGGGTATTTATTCTATTTTAAAAGGTGATGTTGCAGAATAGTTAATTCTATTCTCAACACCACCAATGTCTATATTATTTTGAAACGCTCAGGTACTTATACCACTTTGTAATGACCGGTTCAAATTCTTGTTGAAATGAACTACTAAATCCATATTCCAAAACAATTAAAATAGCTAATGCTTGTTTTAATTCGTATGAATTAATTACTTTTTCAATATCGTCTATTTCTCTGTCCTTTAAATATGAATAAGTGTAATCAATATCGCTCAAGGCTTGATTTAATTTTTTTAGCAATTCAATATCTTTACTTATAAATTGATGATTTAGAAAGACATTTAATCCGTTTGGTGATTCTAAATTAAAATTGTCATTTAATACATCCATAACTTTCTTATTTAAAAGAGTAATTATTTTTGATATATCATGAAATTCTGAGATTTTAGTCCTTGTGGCTTTATCATCAGGGTCATACTCTGGATTTGGTATTATATAAGAATTTTCTAAAGAAAAGTCTGTTAATGGATAATCTTTATAGGTTCTTATCTGCTCTCCTTTTTCTGTTGAAACTGATATACTTATTTCTTTAATCTTTCTTAGACCTAATAATACACAGATTTGTTTCATTTCATGTTGTGTTAATTTCGTATACTTCTTATTTTTCTTCTTCAATTCTTTTTTATTTTTAATATCATAGTTTGTTGGTTCTAATATTTCTACTTTTTGATATATAGTATCTATTAGTTGATTAATACCTCTGTGTTGAAGCCCATGTCCAGTATTTATCCTAGATTGGATATCTGAAAATTCTTTTACTTTTGACTGCAAGTTCATATTTGATTTACTCAAACTTGATATTGTATTAGTCATTGTTTTTAACAATGCCATTTGTGCTGTTTCATCTAGATTTAAGAATTTATCTAATTGAGTTTTATTATCTAGATTTAGCCAATTTTGATATTGTTTAAGATTTTCGCTTTTAATTGCTGATATAGGAATCAGATTATTAAGATTTAAATTAATTGAATTTTGGTTTTTCATATTGTATCTCCTTTATTTGAAGTTTCTTATATTAATTATATTTCCTTCTTCTACATCGAATCTTTCTTTTGTTGTATCTTTATTTTCTGCTTGTTTGATTATAAGATCTCCTATATTTATTAGGGATTTACCCATTATTTTAAGATTTTCTACAACTTTATCATGATGATTTGCTTTATATATAACTCCGCTTAGAACTACATCCCTTATATCCATAATATAATTGGTATAGCATTTAACTAAATAGCTTAAATCATGCATATCTCCTAATTGATTGACATAATCATCTCCTCCTTTTAATAGATTATTCCAATTTTCCATGAATTCGTTGATTTGAGTTTCTTTTTCTTTTAGATATTTTAATTTCTTATTTTCTTCTAGGGCTTGTCTATATTTAGAATATTCTCTATTATATATTTCCTTTCTTTCTTCTATATCTTCTTTTTCTGATTTATATTTTTCTTTTAACTTATTTAATTTGTTCATTGCATCTTTATATTTTTCTTTTGTTTCGGAGTCTTTATTTTCCATAGTTTCTTCTAAGGATTTAATTTTTTCAGATAAAGCTTTAATTGAATTATCTTTAAGTTCTAATTCTTTTTTCTTTTTATTTAATTGTTCTTCTATTTCTTTATCTTTAGCTACTAAAAGATCATTATATAATGAGTCCCTTTCTTCTAATACTTTTGTTTTAGTTTCTAATTTTTTATATACTTCATCTAATTCATTACTTAGATTTTTAAGTTCTTCATCTGTTTTATTTTCTGAGTTTTTAATAAATTCTTTTCGTATCTCATTTGCTTTTTCTTGTAATTCTTTTCTTTTTTGATCTTCTTCTAAATATTTTTTTCTTTCTTTTATTTTTTTCACTGCTTGATTTGTCGTTATTTCTTTATTTTTCCATTCATTTAAAGTAGTTGATATTAAGATGTCTTTATTTTCTTCTTCTATTTGCATTAGATATAGCTGATTTGCCATTTCATTGATTGATCCTCTATTTTTTGACCATTCTTCAAATAGTTTTGGATCATATTTATTTTTGTTTTGCATTATTAGGGATAAGTTGTGATAATTTCCGGAACTTATCCCTATTGAATTGGACGCTTTATTACGTGAATGTATCATAGTGGGTTTGTCAAATTTGACAAACCCACTATTGTTTGATAAAGTAGATTGTGCCATATCTTGCATTCTTATTTTTCCTTGTATAGCCTCTAATTCTTCAATTTCTTTTGCTAATTTATATGCTTCTTCCCAACTGAAGTCTTCTCTTATTTTATTTTCATCTAATTCTTTTCTTTTTCTTTCTAATTCATCGCTTGCATCGACAAATACTGCTGGAATTTCTTTTTTATTTAATTCTTTAAAGGCTCTTAGTCTTCTTTCTCCTGCAATAAGCCAATATTTACCATTTTCATTTTTTTCTTTACTAATTGCTATTGGTGTAATTAACCCTTCTTTTTCAATTGATTTTACTAATTGATCAATATTTACAAATTGCTTTCTCGCTCTTTTTCCTACTTCTATATCTTCTATTTTTATAATATCGAAATTCATTTTGTACCTCCTATTTATTTTTGTTTTTCATAATTTAGTGAATTTTATCTTTCATATAAGACATTAATACTTTATTTTTTGTATTTAAGTCTTTTTCTGTTATATTATCTATTGTTTTTATAAAATTTATTACTAACTCTTTCTTTTTTAAACCTAAGTTTTCAAGATTTATTTCAATTGATTTTTGAGAATAAGTTATACTATTAATTAGCTCCGATTGTTAATAATAATTAAGATCATATAAATCAACCAACCTATCTATCCATGATTCAGGCATTTTCTTTTTACCATTTTCTACAGCTGATAAGAATGAAGTACTAACTTCTAATTTTTTAGCCATATCTTTCATTATTTCATGATTATCTAGTCTTAATTTTCTAAGATATATTCCTAATTCAGTTAACATTTTTATTTGCCTTGTTACACTCAGATGCTTTAGTTAGAAAAGAATCTTCAATTTCCTTTCTTATTTCATAAACACTATAATTATATATTTCACCTTTTATATTTAATCCTTCTCTTGTTATTTCATAGCCTTTATTTCTCCTTCCTCCATCAATTAAAGAAATAATTTTGTCATCATTTAGATTCTTATATTTTTCATTTAGCACTCCTTCAAAAACGACATTATTGTCTTCAAAATCTTCTGAATATTGTTTAAATATCTTTTTTTCTAAAGGTATATCTTTTCGTTTTATCCTATACTGTGGCATAGATACTCCTCTCATTTTGATAATATCAATTCTTTATTTTGGTTCTTTCTTTTTTTCATATATTTTAATAGAGTTTCTTGCATATTGTGTTTATTCATTAATACTCTTGCTACTACTTCTTCTACAGTTCTTTTTGTTATAAATCTATATATAACAACGGGTTTTGTTTGTCCTACTCTTTGTAATCTCGCATTTGCTTGAAGATATAATTCTAGTGACCAATTCAAGCCAAACCATACTATAATATGACCTCCGGTTTGAAGATTAAGTCCGTGTCCGCAGCTTGCAGGATGGGCTAACATTATCTTAACTTTTCCGTCTTGCCAGTCCCTTATATCTTCACTAGTTTTCATTATTCTTACACTTGGTATTGCTTTTTTAATTCTTTCTAGATCGGACTTAAAATTGTAGAATACTAATATATTTTCCTCTGTGTTATCATTAAATTCTTTTAGTGCTTCAACTTTTTTATTTGAGAATTCTAACCAATCTCCTTCTTCATTATAAATAGCACCATTTGATAATTGACATAGTTTGCCAGTTAAAGCGGCATTCGTAAATAAGCTAAAGTCTTCTCCTTCTAAAGAAATAAGCCATTCATTTTCAAAATGATTGTATTTTTCTAATTCTTTTTGATCTAAATTTATGTTATAGTCAATTATTTTAGGTTCTTCTAAACTTAAATAGTCTTTTGCCTGCATTGAAATGCATATGTCTTTTATCTTTTCATTTATAATATCTGCTTTGCCTGGCAATACTTTATAGCGTTCATAATTTCCATAATTAATTCTCCTGAAATATTGTTCTGAATAGTTATAATAATCACCTAGTCTTTGTCCTTGATCTAGTAAATAAATTTGACCCCAAAGGTCTATATATCCATTAGGATTAGGAGTTCCTGTTAGTCCTACTACTCTTTTAAATTTTTTGATTACTTTGATTAATTGTTTAAATCTTTGTGATTGTGGGTTTTTAAAGCTGCTTAATTCATCTATTACTAAGGTATCCCATATCCATTTATCGATACATTCTTTAATAACCCATTTTATTAAGTCTTTAGTTGTTATATAGATATCAACGTCTTTTTTGAGATTTTCTTTTCTTTCTTTAATATTTCCAGTTAAGAGTGTATACTTAATATTTTTTAAATGATCCCGTTTTTCTATTTCATTTGTCCATGTATCATTTGCTACTCTTTTAGGTGCTACTACTAGTATCTTATTTATTCTTTTAGCTTTTTGTAATCTATTTAATGCTGTAAGAGTGCATACGGTCTTTCCTAGTCCCATATCTAAAAACAAGGCACATTTCTTATTTAATATAATGTGATTCATAGCTTCTATTTGATAATCATAAGGTTTAAATTTCATAAGCCATTCCTTTAAAAATCATACAGATCTCGTGATAATCTATAATGTAGAAGATGAATTATATAGTCATCTGCATTTTTAAAGTAATCATACATAGTAGCTTGCAGACCTAGCATCGGGAATTTATGGACATGGTCATCGGGTTGAAAATGTAGAATATTAAGAGTATTGGAAAATTTATTTATAAGTATTGGATTAAATGATAGAAGCATATAATCTTCAAAGACTCTATTTTGTGCTTTTTCAAGATTTCTTAGAAGTTTTATATCTTTATAATTTTTAAAATAATAGTCTTTATCTTTTCCATGTTCAGGATCTACAAATTCTAAGTATCCAGACTCTACTAAGATATCTATTCTTTCAATAATTAAATCTTCATCGAAGATATCTTGAAGTACAAATTCCTCGAAATACTCTAAAGTTCTTGCTAGTGTATTTATGAGGGCTTCAAAAGTAAAGTTAAAGTATTCTGGATCATCCATAGCTTCTGATAATTCAGTTATTAACATTATCTTGTAATTTTCATAATCAGTTCCATATCTTCTATTTAAGGAATATGGATATGGCATTTCTAATAAATCAAAAGCATCTCTTTTTTTTTGGTCTTTCATATAGATCTCCTTTAATATTTATTCTTATATTTTTATTTATATTATTTATTGTTAATTTATTAATTTTAGATTTTAATAGACTGGTAACATGGGAACACATATATAGTAAACTTTTTAAAAATGTAAAAGCGGTCGTCTTTATATATAAAGTATAACTAAAGACGAGCGATTTTAATCTATATAATACTTTTATTATTTTATGTTGACACTGTTGACACTATATATTTTTTCCCTACTTATCAGTTCTTAAGGTGTGCACATATGGGTGGTAACTTAAGTGGAACGGATACAAGAGTCCAACTATATTTAGTTTATATATATTTATATAAAATACCAATATCCCAAAAGCTGAGTGTTCACTTTGAACATCTTGTGTCCCTTTTTTATTAGATATTCTTTCTTAAAAAGGCCCTTTGTCTTCCGTATAACTTTCCGAATCTTAGAGGCCCTTTATGTTGCTCCCAATTATCTAGACCCCTAATAATATCACCAATGTTTTTACTATCTATAGGTTTAATACTGGCTGGTTCTTGTCCTAATACTTCTTGCCAAATTTGCATTATACATACTTTATTTAATTTAGTTTTTCTACCTTCAAATTTAGGATCTTTAATCCCATCAAGATATCTTCTTCTTTGAATAAGATCAAAATCATTCCAATTTTCAGGATATTCATCCTCTAGATATTGTTCTATTAATCCTTGCCATGGTATATCTTCTTTGTGCGCTAGTTGTTCTTCTTCTGCCATTTTTAATAGTTCGTTAGTCATTCTTGTTTTTTGACCATTTAAATATAAAATTACTGCTTCTGCCCATATTTGATCTACTTGATCTGGTAATTCATCAAATATCTTTTTCACTTTGCTTCCATGTACTCCACAGTCTATAGGATATGTTCTTCTGTCACCTGTTGGATCTCTAAGAAAGTTTAGGTCATTACTTGTGCCCCAAAATACACATTGTCTTGGAAATTTTTTTGTATTCTTAGCATAGGGGATTCTGTATATATCTTCTGTTTTATCCAAAAAACTTTTTACAGCTTCCCTTTCTGCTTTTCTAGTAGGATTTAATTCTCTAAATTCTATATGCCAAAATCCTTGTAAAGACATACTGGCTTCTTTTCCATTTGAGACATTTTCTACGCTAGCTGAAAACCAATCTTTTCCTAATGTTTGAATAAAAGTTGATTTTCCTAATCCTTGTTTCCCTGTTAAAGTGACCATAGTATCGTATTTACATCCTGGTTCGAATATCCTTTTTACTGCAGCAGTGAAATGTACTCTTGCTACTTCTTGAGTATAATCATTTATTTCTGCTCCTAAATAGTCATGAAAAATTGTATCTATTCTTTTTTCTCCATCCCATTTAAGACTTCTAAGATATTCTTTTACTGGATTATATGAGTGTTCGTCAAATACTACATTTTTCGCATCGTCAAGCTTTATTGTAGAGTCTAAACCATAAAAGCGTTCAATATAGGTTCTTAAGGCACTATCATCTGAATCTGCCCAATCATGCTCTATTTGTTCGACTCCCCATGGTACTCCAACTTTAACTATTGCTCTATTTGCAAATACATCATATACTAATTTATCCTTTAAAAAGGGATCGAGATTCATTATTTTGATGTAGTTATGTCTTGAATTTTTTAATTCATCTGGTTTATTAATCGAGACTGGTTCAAGTTCTTCGTAGAACCATTTTGTATTGTAAGGGTCGAATTTTTCTATTTGTTCTTTTAATTCTTTCCATTCCTGACTTGTTAGTAGATTGATTTTATTTGATTTTTTTTGTGGTCTTTCATTAATCATATTTTCTTTTGCTTCTTCTCCTTCTTTAAATTCAAAGGCTTCTTTAAGTCTATTTCTTTCAGTAATTGTATATTCTTTTCTTACTTCTAGATCTTTAAAGCATAATCTTTCCATTGCTGATTTAATAGGATCTTTATATGGATTTAAAAATTCGCCATCTTTTTGAAGAGGTCCAAATTTATGAATTGCTACTATTTCATATGCATTTAAAGCTCTGTTTCTTGCAGGATCTGTTGAGTGAAATGAATAAGCTATGCTTTGTTCTTCATTCATCATACAAAGCCCTCCACTTGTAGTAGATTCAAAGTAAGTGTATCTATCTTGAGAAACTTGATGATACTTTTCTGGAATAAATTTATCTATAGCTTCTGGTATTGTATATACTCTACAAAAAGCTCCTTTTATGCCTTGTAAATCTTTTGGATCTTTCTTCTCTCTGCCGCTTTTCTTTATTATCTTTTTTTCTCTGCTACTTTTGTCCCATTGATTTACATCTTGCCAATTATCATATTCAGATAAAATACTATCTACATCTAAAAATGTATTATCATATCTTTTAAATACATATTCAGCATCTTTTGATGTTGAGGGAAAATACATTAGCCTTGCTATTTCATAAGTTGAATCATCAAACATATCAATTCCTATTTTTTTTGCAATCTTTCTAGCGATAGGCTCATATTCTTCTGGTTTTATTTGTCTATTTGCTGGTATTACTAACCTTATTCTGGGTTTTTCAGATCTATGTTTATGTGTAGAATATATTAGAAATGTAGAATTTATTCTATTTTTAATAATTTCAAATAAACCATTTGTATCTATGTCTACAAAATCAAGATCTAGGGTTATCATGCTTCTATATATCACATTTCTATTACTTCTTTTACCATCTTTTAAATATCCTGTTACAAAGCCTCCTATATCTTTTATTTTGCTTTGTTCATCTTTTGATAATTTAAAATATTGATCTTGTCTTTCATTTGTGTAGATGGTATTACTTAATACTTTAGCAAAATCATTCCAACTGAATTCTTTATTATTCCGTTGTTTTTGAAATCTTGAATTTGCAACAGCTATTGTAAAAAGCATAATTTGCTCCTATTCTTAATCTTTTTTATAGTATTCACATTCATAGCCATCAGCATTAAGTGGAAGTCCTTGTGCCCATGGTATTTCTTCTGCTAAGATATTTAGGATACTATTTAATGCATTTCTATTTTTTGGTAGTTCTATTATTACTTCATCGTGTACATGAAATACTATGACATAACCTTTTTCTGTAAGTTCTAACATTTTATATGCTAAACAATCCCTTCCTATTGCTTGAACTATATTTTCTACTATTTTTCCGCCAAATGTTTCTATATCATACCATTGATTTTTAACGCCACTGTATTCTTGGTAAACTAATGCTTTTGAATTAAATTGATTAGTTACTACTCTAGGATTCTTATATATTAGCTTTCTTGTGCTTGGTAGTTCTATTGTTAAATCTCCATATTGTGTATATATCTTTACTTTGTTTTTAATATCATGTATTTTTTGATTTTTTGTGCTCATTTCTTCTACAGCTTCTATGCATGCATTTTGTACTTCATGCCAAAGCTTTTGGATATTTTTATTTGCATTTCTCCATAATCTAACTATGTCATTTAAATCACTTTCAGGTATTCCCATTTTTAATGCTCCCATAGCTTTTAATGCTCCTACTCCTCCTTGATAGCCTAATGCTAAAGTTGCTACTTTTCCTTTTTGTCTTTCTGGGCTTCCTTTTTTTATTTCATCAACTTCTAAATTAAACATCTTAGCTGCCGTTGCTTCATAGATTTTCCCGTCTTTTTTAAATACATCTATTACCCAATCTTCATCTGCTAACCATGCTATTATTCTTGCTTCTATTGCTGAAAAATCTGCAACTACAAATTTATTTCCTTTTTCTGGTATTATTGCTGTTCTTATCAACTGACTCATTATATCTTGTATATCTTCATACATATCTTTAAGTGTATTAAATTCATTATTCTTAAAGTTTTTTCTTACTTGATCCAGATTTTCAAGATGATTCTGTGGTAGATTTTGTAATTGTATATTTCTTCCTGCCCATCTTCCTGTTTTTGCTCCATAAAATTGTAAATTGCCTCTACTTCTATGATCTTTATTCATGGTTTCAAGCATTTTTTTATATTTTGCTACACTTGTTTTTGCTGTTTTATATCTACAATCTAATGCTATTTTTGCTAATTGATCACCTTCAAATATTTTAAATAGGTCCTCTTTATTTTGTTTTGTTATTTCTGTAATTGGTATTGTAGTTCTATCGTTTAACCATTTTTTTAATTCTTGTACTTGATTAGGAGTTTCTATGCCTGTTATTGTATTGAATTTAGCTGTATAATGATCTACCATCTTATCATTTATATCGATTATGTGCTCTACCATTTCTTTGTCTATTTTGATTCCTCTTCTATTTATTACGCAATCAAGTATATATTGACTTTTTTCGAAGTCTGAATCCATAAATTTATAATGTTCTAATTGTTTTCTAATATAATGTTCAACTTCAACATCTTGTATACAATATTTTTTAAACATTTCCCATTCATCAGGGTAATCTTCTGGGAGATTTCTTTTTCTTGGATTATTTGATGTTGGTGTTCTTGGTATTGAGAATTTTCTAATTAATCTTTTACCATTTGAATCTTTTTCTTTATCTTCTGGTGCATTAAGAGCTTTACTTACAGTATCAAGTCCTCCTGTTAAACCACATGCCCATGATTTAATCATTGTACATTCCCAATTTTTAGAAGTTATTCCAAAGTATTTATTTATACATATTCTTTCGAATTGTGCATTAAATGCTGTTTTTAGTACTTTTTTATCTACTAGATCATATATTAATTTTTCTGGTAAATTTTCTTTTGTTAAATCAATTATTTTTGTTTCTTCATCATTATATTTATATGCGAATAGAAGAATTTCAAAGTCTTCTGCTTCTACATATTTGTGTATTCCATTTGTAATACCTTCAGAGCTATAAGTTTCTATATCTATAGCTAAGATTTTATTTTCTTGTTTTTTCATAATTCTATCTCCTCATTATTTATATTTTCGTATGATAAATCCCCTAACTATATCTAACAATTAAATCAAATATATACTCGAACATATATACTAATATAAAACTAAGGGCAATACCTCCAGCATCACACTCATCAGTCTCCCATCCATTTGATAAATTATCATATCTATTTTGTTCCATCAGCTTTTCCTTTCGAGTAGCTTAAGCTTTTAAGGAAAAAAACTTAATATTAAATTGAAAATATTTAATTTTAAGCTCCTTTTCCTTATCTTAAGTTTAGGAGTGTACAAATTTCTTAAAAAGGCAATCTTTCATTTGTATTTTCTTCCTCATAGAAGTCTTCATCTACAATCTCATTTTCTTTTTCTGTATTTCGAAAATTAGAGTTTTTTTCATTAAATATTAAATCTGTATCTTCTTGTTCTGATATATTATTAATGCTTTGAGGTTGTCTATTCATATTATTTTGATAGTTTTCATTTAAATTAGAGCTTCTATCAAAATTGAAAACTTGATTATAATCTACTCCTGCACTGCTTGAAGGTGCTGCATCTCGTTCTTTTTGCACTGTATTAAGATACATTGCTACTCCTCTATTTCCTTCTACATCATAAGGATAAAGTCCTAGCATGACATTTACTCTTGTTCCTCTTTTAATGCTTTTTGGGTTTTTTAAAACAATGAAGTTTCCATTTTCAGCTTTTTCTTTTGCTATTACTATTGGTTTTTCATTTGATTTTGGTGTTATATAGTAGAATCCTACATGTTTTCCATTTTTATCTCCATCCATTAGTGGGCTTCTTATATATTCTGGATCAAAAAAGTCATCGTTCATCCATTCATCTTTTGCATTAATTACATTATCAATCGCTGAGTTAATTACTTTTAAAGTATTGCTATCATCTTTTTTAATTAAAAGTGTTAATTGATATTTTGGCGTTGATTTTCCTCTAAAAGAAAAGGGTTCGTACACATTTGCATATGCTACTTCTAAATCTGTTAATATTGCTGTTGTTCCATTATCCATTAAATAGCTTTCGTATTTGCTATTTTTCATAATTTTATCTCCTTTACTTTTCGTCTTTTGATTTTTTATCTTCTAATAGTTCTTTTAATCTTTCATTTGGATTATCTGGTTTTTCTTCTATAGCTCTTAGAGTAATTTTATAAAAAGTAGAGGTTGAAGAAACATCTTTTTTAGCTTCTAATACTTTTTTTAATGTTATATCACCATCGAAATATTCATTAAATAGATCAATTTGTTCCTCTAATAACTTAATATCCTTAGAGTCTTTCTTATATTCTTCAATTACTTTTTCGATAGCATCTTTCTTAGTACTATTAATTTCAAATTTTTCTATATTATTTTCATTTTTTAAATACTCTGGGTATTCATTTCTAATAATATATTCATTCTTCTTTGCATTAATTAATATATCAGCTTTTGCCATGATATTATTGGCTATAGATAATAAAATGAATAATATTATACAAGGTATTACGAAGACACTTATAGCAGTAAGTATCCTAGAACCAAGAGAATTATAGAAACAGGGTTTCTCAATTACCTTAAAAATAATGTTAACTATAAAATTCATAACAACTAAAAGTATGATGAGTATAATAAACCCTACTGAATCATATAAAAATCTCTCTATCATATATTTTCCTTTAATAATACTTTAAACCTTTTTTTCTTATTTATCCCAGATCGGATAAAAGATTACAAATTCCTACTAATAGTCCCATAGTTCCTATTACTATTAAAGTTTGAAAAAATATTTCGATGAAATCTATCTTTTCATCAAATTCATATTTTTTCTATAGTTAACTTCTTCATCTGTATAGATTTTTATCATAATGTATCTCCATATCTATTATTTTTCTGATGTAGTGATTCCTTTAAAATATAGAACCTAGACTGATTATTAAACTTTTCTTTATATTTAAACCATGTTGATATCTCTATTAAAGCAGCACATGTTCCTAATAATGCAAGATAATCAAATTTAATATCATTCAAATTTTCATTATCAACTTCAATTGCTTTTATTCTTTCAATTTCAAGATTTTCTAAGTCTAGTTCTTTTGAAGCTAATATTATTTGTTTATCAATATCTTTTTCTAATTCAATTAATATCTTATCCATATTTGTACTTATGCTATTATTAATTATTGTTTCTACAAAGTAATTATAGCTTTCATGTATTTGTTTAAGATAAGCTTTGAAATATATAATCTCATCTTTTTTTAAGTCTATAATTTCTATAAAAGTTTTTTGTTTCTTCAAATGATTGTATTCTTCTTCTAAACTTATTATTGTATCCACGCCTGAATTTAGTTCTTCATTAAAGTTATATATAAGGAAGTCTTTAAAATCTTTTATATAGTTATTCATAATTTATTCTCCTTTTAATATTATTTTTATAATTTATTAATGCTTATTACCTTTGATCAATTGATGTATTTGCATATTCTGTAAAGACTTTAATTAATTCGTAGCGTTTGTCTTTATTTATTGATTGAAGTCCTAATGCATCAAAATATAGAATATTTTCTTCTAAGTTTGATACGTATCCTATTGTTTTTTTAGTTTCTAGATCATATATACTTATAAGATCCATATATTCGTGAGCTATTAAATTGTACTCATCAACTTTTATGATGAATTCTTTGGTTTTCATAATTTGTAACTCCTATTATTTTAATTTTTGCTAATCGTAAATCTTCTAATAGTTCTATTACTTTAATTTTTAGAGTATAATTTTTTATGCCTTGTAGTTTGATTTTTTCTTTTAGTATGTCTGATGATAAGTTTTCATTTTTATATAGATCTTTAAATCCTCTATTTTTTAATATTTTATTTAATTGATCTATTGTCATAATCTGATTTATTAAATGTTCCATATTATCAGACCTTTTCTGCTAATAATCTTAATTCTCTACCTATCCTTATTGCTTCATCTACTCCATGGGTATTTTCAAGTAGTTCAAGATATTTATCTATTAAACGCATATAGATCTCATTTTTCTTACTCATTGGTCTTGCTTCATCCATATCTAAATCTTCACAAATGTAATATGTTTTATTGTTAGGATCTGTTTTTTCATTCAATACACCTTTATTTTTGAGTCGTCTTATATACTCTCTCACAATTTTCTTTGTTGTTTTACATTCCTTTGCTATTTCTTCTACATTTGTATATGGATTTTCATTTATATATTTCTGTACTTGATCTATTAATGTTAGTTGCATTTTTCTCTTCTTTTTTAATTTCATAAATATATTTTTTCTAGTTTTTATTCTTTAAATAACAGTAAGCCTTGTAACATAAAGAATAATTTTTCTTTCTGTTCATCATTTAACTTTTCAATTAACTTTATAAATCTCAAGATTATTTCTAATTCGTCTTTGTTCATATTTTCTCCTTTCTTAATTAACAGTAACAGTTGTATTTTAGATCTTGGCAATGCTTTTTAATGTTTTCTATGAATACATTATATTTAACTTAGAATACTTTGTCAAGTGTTTTTGTTTTCTTTGTTAACTTTTTTATTGCTTTTTATATCCTAATCTTGTATAATTAAGATAAAAGGAGGATTTAAATGAATCAAAGAATAAAGCAATTAAGAAAAACTTTAGGTTTATCTGGTGAAAAATTTGGTGAAAGACTAGGTGTTCAAAGAGCAGCTATTTCTAATATTGAAAATGGTAATAGAAATATAACTGATCAAATGTTCAAATTTATTTGTCGAGAATTTAATGTTAATCCTCAATGGCTTAAATATGGTGAAGGCGAAATGTTTAACAAGGATGAAAAATCTATTCTTGATTCTTTAGTTGACCAACACCATCTTAAAGGAATAGATATAAAACTCCTTGAATCTTTCATTAAACTTGATCCTGATAAAAGAAAAGTTATTACCGATTACTTATCCGATACTTTTAAAGATTAGTATCTAAAGCTTTACTCAATTTCAGAATTAGTAGAGCTTTTTTTTGTATATAAGTCTCTATAATTTGTTCTACTTGTTTATCAAGTCTAGGTTCTATAGGTTTAGATAATAATTTTTTTCTATAGAATTCACTTTTAAATCTTTCTCCACTTTCTTCAAACTGTTTTAAAATTTCTTTGTATTCATCATAGGTTAATCTCAAATAAATTTGTATTTGTTCAGAATTATTTCTGTCTTGCATATTTCTTTTCCTTTCTTTGATTTTTATACTTTTACTACTAAAATAGTAATAAGCCCTGTAACATATAGAATATTTTTTGTTTTTGTTTATCGTTTAATTGTTTGATTAATTCAATAAATATCAATGTTTCTATTAATTCTTCTTGTGTCATATTGTATCTCCTTTTGTGTTATATACACATAATACTACACAAATTATGTGTTGTTAACTAATTTTATCTGAACTTCTTGTGTTGACTACACAAAAGATTTAGTGTATAATTTTTTTAGGAGGTAATTATGCGTAAAAGAATTAAAGAACTAAGAAAAATTTTAAATCTTTCTCAAGCTTCTTTTGGGGATCGTCTGGGAGTATCAAGAGATATGATAGCAAATGTAGAATATGGAAGAAGTGATATAAAAGAGTTTATTATCAAATCCATTTGCCGAGAATTTAATGTTAATGAACATTGGTTAAGAACTGGAGAAGGAGAAATGTTTGATTCTTCAAAAGATTCTTTAGTAGATTCTTTATCTAAAGAATATGAACTTTCCTCCTTTGAAACTACAATGCTTGATTCTTTTTTAAAGCTATCTCCTGAAAAAAGAAAAGTTATTTCTGATTATCTTAAATCTTTAAATTCTTGATCGTTTTGTTTATCTCCTCCTTCATTTTTAGCTAACTTTGCTCCTTTTAATAAGTAGTAAAGTTTTTTTCTTTCCTCATAATCTAATTCTTTTATTAATTCATTTAGCATTTTAAGTGTTATTTTCTTTTCTTTCATAACGGCATCCTTTTATTTAAATTTCTGCTACCAGGCTT
Organism: Tissierellia bacterium; assembly: GCA_030527425.1. Classification (GTDB taxonomy): domain Bacteria; phylum Bacillota; class Clostridia; order Tissierellales; family Peptoniphilaceae; genus JAUNAV01. Next base: position 18,779 of record JAUNAV010000012.1, on the reverse strand, counting down.
TTTAAGACCTTTTTATATTTTTCGACTTCTTTTTTCAATTCTTTATTTTCTTCCTTTAAATCGGACACTGTTTTAAAAATTTTACTTGTATCCTGTATATTTGACCTTTCCAATTGTTGTATTTCAGCTAAAGAATACATGCATTTACCAAATGGCAATCTTTTAATTAGCCCTTCAGCTTCAAGTTTGTAAATATGATTTTTACTAACTCCTAATCTTTTATGAAGTTCATTTAAGGTTATTGTTGTTCTTTCTTCTAAATTATTCATTTAATCACCTATATTCGTTGCAATTACTAATTAATTAAATGGTTAATGTTTCTCTTTCAATTTGACCTTTTCGATAGTTTCAGGTGTCATGTATGTTCCGTGTTTTCTGATAGATGGTAAAACTTCGCTAGTTACCCATCTTTTGAATTTTCTAGCTTGAGCTTGCGTACTATTAAATATTGCATTATATAATCCACTTTCATTTATTAAAAGCATTCTTTTTATATTTGGATTTGGCTCTAATTTTTGGGTTCTTCCATTTTGGACGAACCCAGTATTTTCAACGGTTTGAGGGTTGATTTCTTTGTATTCATCCTCTTCTAATAGCTTTCTCATATTTGATACTTCTTTATAATTTAAAATTTCGCAAATATCTTTTCCAACAAACCAAGGTTCTTTTTCTATTAACAAAGTCCTTATCTCCCCTAAATCTTTGTGTTTAAAAATTTTTATTTCATTCATTACGATCTCCTTAACTATTGCTCAATTTAAGTTGCTAATAATTGAGCTTCATATAAACAAACTGTCTGTTTTGTAGTTGTATTCAATCATTGGTCGTTCGTCATATCTTTCGGATTTCCGTTATTAAAAGTGAAAAAAATTTCCATTATTTTATCATAGTCATCTATTTTAAAGGATTTAATAATTTTTTCCATTTCTATTTGATCAAAATAAGTTTGATTATTAAGCCTCGTATATAATGTTGTGGTTCCTAATCCAACATTTTTACAAAAATTTTCATAAGTTCCGTAATGTTCTCTAATTAAACCTTTTAATTTATTATAATTATATGTCCTCATATCGTTCTCCTTTTCTAACGTATTTCCGTTATTTGATTATATAATACCATCTTAATTTTATCTTGTCAACATATATCCGTTTATTTTTTTCTATTTTTCTTTTATTTCTTTCAGAATTCTGATATAATTAGCCTAGGAGGTTAAAATGAAAGCTAGTAAAACTTTTATAAATAAACTAAAAATGCTAATGGAAGAGAAGAATATGAGCCAAACAGATTTATCAAATAGAACGGGGATTAGACAGTCTTCAATTTCGGATTGGTTAAATGGAAGGTATGCCCCTAAACAAGATAAGATCTTATTATTATCAGAAGCCTTAGGAGTTTCTCCAGGATATTTAGTAGGTTTTGGGGAGGAATTAGAATTTGTTAGTGCTGTAGGTGTAAAATATACGTATCCTTATATAGAAGAGCCAGTGGCAGCAGGATTACCTCAAACCATAGAAGGAGTAACTCAACTCCCCAAAATCGAAGTCCCTGATTATTTATTAGGTAAATATGCTGGCAATAAAAATATTGTAATAATGAAAGCAAGCGGAGAAAGCATGAACAAAGTAATTCCAGATGGAGCTTATATTGCAGTATTATTTGATTATGATATAGAAAATTTAAAAAATGGAGATATTGTTGTATTTAGCTATTCACATGAATACAGCGTCAAAAACTTTTATGATGTTGGAAACCGTATAGTTTTCAGACCAAACTCTACTGATCCAAGATTTACTGATATTATAATAAATAAAGACGAAAACATTAATATGATAGGAAAAGTAGTAATGATAAGTCAACTAATAGACTAAAAATTTAATAGAATTACTTATAGTAAAGCAGATTAAAAAGAGGAGATAAAATGTTTAATTTTTTTAAAAGTAAAAAGGTAATAACTTTAGATAAGCATCATGATGATATATCTAATGCTCTTAATGAATTAAAAATGAATTTAGATTCTATTGATAAAGTCAATTCTCTGATAAAAGAAAATATTGAGCTAAAAGAGGAAAACAAGAATTTAAGAGAAGAAAAACAAAATTTTAAAAGTACATTAAATTTTCAACGTGCAAGAATTGCAGAGTCTTTTGCAGTTAATTTTTTACCCTTAACTATTGATAGTAATTTTAATTATGTGCTTAATCATAATAATAAGGGTAAAGAAAGTTTTGAAGGCTATGATATAAGTATAGAATTTAAAAAAATTAAATCTTCTGATGAAGACGTCGTCGAAAATTCAAGTAAACAATTTATTGAAGTCAAGTCAACCACTAATACTTTATTTTATTCCATGAAATATAATAATAAAGAAAAATACCCTAGTTCTGATAAATTAGTGATGAATAAAGATTTAATTTCGGATCTTCTACAACAAGAATATAAGTTACTTTCTCCTTCAGAAAAAGAAATTTTAGCAAAACAACCTAACAGGTATTATTTACTTAAAATATGGGATAACAGTAATACTTGTTATCGATTCAATCTAAGTAGAGAGGGTTTTTTTGTAAAAAGATGCTATTTAAATAGATCTAATAAATACATTAGTTTTTATTATAGTAAAAATGAAGAAGAAATTTTATTTGCTTCTTACTATCCAGGAAACTACTTAGTAGATTTTGGTACTGACAATAAAGAAATAATAGAATTTGAATATATTTAAAAAAAGTCAAAGTCTTTCAATTTAAGTCTGATTTAACTTAATTTATATTTTAATTGTATTCATAATTCTTATGTATGTAAACTAATAGAAATTTTTGTAATAGATCAATATAAGCAAAAAAAAATCGCTATATGTAACTACTGAGCTTGATTTATCGGAAATAAAATCAAGATTAGAATATTACTATAGCGAACATAAATCCAATTCTATTTTCAATCCTGATAATAAAACATTTATTATGGATTATCAAGATTATTACATTTGCCATCTATATCTTATATGTATATTATATTCGTTGCAATTACTTATGTCAAGTTTTTCAATAAAAAGGAGTTTGATATGAGTAATTACGTTAATACTGTTATCCGTAAAAGAAAAGACACAAATAATTGGCAGGTTATTTTTAGGCAGAAGGTAAATTCGAACTGGATTTTTTTAGGATCTAAAGGAGGTTTCAAGAGAAAAATTGATGCTAAAGTTTGGGCTAATGCTAATATAGATAAGTATAAAAAGATAGATTCATTTGAATATATTAATTTAAAGGTCTCAGATCTAAAAAAAATATATATAGATTATAAAAAGAAAAATTTTAGACCTGGAACTGTTAAAAATACTAAATTGTATATGGGAATAAAGACTAGTATCGATACAAAAAAACTTATAGATGTTGATATGTTTGATAGAACAAGCTTAGTTGAAGATCTGGATGATAATTATAATAAGATAAAGTTATATAAAGCTATGTTTAATTTTGCGATACAATACTTAAACATGGATATAGTAAATCCTTTAAAGAACTATAAGAACAACAAAAAAGAAAACTCAAGGGCTCCTTATATATTGACAGAATGTGAATATATAAAAGAATTTAGACCCTTATTAGAGTTTCCTTTTAATGTTATTTCTGATTGTTGCTTCTATACAGGAGCAAGAATTTCAGAAATTGCAGGTATAACTTTTGATTGCATAAAATCAGATCATATTATGATAAACAAGCAATATGATTCTTATCAAAAAAGTTTTTCTCCTATAAAAAACAATACCCCTAGAAAAATACCAATGCAACCTGCTTTGGCAGAAAGCATCAAATTCTACAAATCTAGAATTAAAATCCAAAGCTTTGATGGTAGATTATTTGCTTTTGAATATCTACCAAATAAATTTAGATCTCATTTGCGATGCAAATTAAAAAATACAAAATATGAAGGATTTACACCTCATAGTTTTCGACATTCTTTTGCTAGTAGGTTAATTAGTGAAGGACTAGATCCTTTAACTGTTTCATATATTATTGGTGATACAATTGAGACAGTTTTGAGAGTTTATACACATAAATCTAGCCTCAATTTTCAAAAAGCTAAAAATTATTTGTCAAAAAATTCTTAGGATAATACCATGTGACGGCTGTGTGACGGAAGCTATTTTTTAGCTTTCGTTATACCGTTACAAAATTTAAAATCCTATAGATAAGTATTGAAATCAAAAGCTTTTAGTAATTATATATTAATAGATGATTAGGGATAAATATTTCAATCCACGCACCCCTCGCGGGTGCGTGGATTGAAATTGCTCCTTAGTTTGGTTTAAGTGCTCCCTCATGGGGGAGCATCCCTCGTGGATGGGTGGATGAGTGGATTGAAATAAACTTTACTAAGGAAAGATTAAATTGCAAGGGGGTCAAAGCCCTTTAAAATTGATTTTAAATATGTATTAGAAAAGAGGTAAAAATGAAGAAGCTTATATTTAAAGAATTGACAAGATAAAAAATTCAAATCTATGCTCTACTACTATAGCAGGGTATTTCGAGCAATTTATTGCCATTTTATTTTCTCAATTAATAGCAATTATGTCGCTTCTTCATATAAAATATGAAAAAAGATAATAAAGAATTAATAAAAAGCATATTAAAGTTAATATCGAATCTATTTTGGATTATTGCATTTATTTTAATATTGATTTATTTTATTTTAAAATTATGTGCTTAAATCAAAAAATAAAAAATATAGGCTAAAAAATCTCTAATAGAGTCGAATAAAAAAGTATTATAGTAAACTATAAATGTATTTCAGATACTTTTGTTCGACACTATAAAACAATTAAGAAATAAAAGAATTTGCTGTATATTTTTAAAAATAAATTTTAATGCTTAAAATAAAAAGTAGAGGTGAAAACCTCTTTTTTTATGTAAAAAATAATATTTAATTTTTTCTCATATATGTAAAGTTAAATAAATAAGGTTGGTTTTTCATATTATCATTTTTTTCTTATCATAAGGCTTTTAGAAAAGAATTTTTCTGATAAATAATCGATACTTCTAGCTTCTAGATTTCACATTAAAATCAATAATATGTAATTAAAGTTTTGAATTATTTTTTAATCTGCAATAAAAAAAGACCAACTTTAGTTGATCTAAAACTGGCGGGAGTGTGTGGGAATCGAACCCACCCAAGAAGTACACTTCTCATAACGGTTTTGAAGACCGCAGAGCACACCAGAAACTCATCCACCCCCAGGACTTTTATATGATACCATATTTATTTTTAATAAGCAAGAGCGCTATTTGCGCTCCTGCATTTTTTAATCAATTATTTCAATGAACGGTTTGAATAGTCTTTCATCATATCTTTAACATGTTTTCTAAGCACTACTAGCGCTATGACGTTAGGTATTACCATTAGTGAATTAAATAGATCTGAAAGACTCCATACTAATGCAATTTCTCTAGTTGATCCCCATACTATGAAGAATAAAACTATAATTCTATATGGAAGTAATCCTTTATCACCAAATAAATATTTAATATTTGTTTCTCCAAAATAATACCAGCCTATGATGGTAGTAAAGGCAAAGAATGCTAAGGCTATTGCAAGTAATACTTTTCCAAATGATCCAAAACCTAATTCAAATGCTTTTTGTGTAACCAAAGCTCCATCAAGATTCATTTGGTCTGCCCCTGTTGCTAGGATTATAAGCGATGTTGCTGTACAAATAACTAATGTATCTATAAATACACCTACTATTGCAGTAAAGCCTTGATCTAGTGGATGTTTTACTACTGCTGTAGCATGTGCATGTGGTGTTGAACCCATACCTGCTTCATTTGAGAACAATCCTCTTGCCACACCAAATACAATAGCTTGTTTAATTCCAAATCCTAAAGCTCCTCCTGCTGCTGCTTGTGGAGTAAATGCTGCTTTAAAGATTCTAACTATTGATTCACCTAAATGCGCTCTAAATTTAATCAAAATAATTATTGAAAATACAATGTAGAATAATGCCATTATAGGTACTACCAATTGAGCGAAGTGTGCAATTCTATTGATTCCACCAATAAAAACCAATGCTGCAATTATAGCTACGATTATTCCTACTACAATCAATGGTATAAAATTAAAGGCTGCATTGACACTGGTTGCAATTGAATTTGATTGAGTCATATTTCCAAAAAATCCCAATGCAAATACGATTAAAATAGCAAAAATACTTGCCATGCTCTTGCCAACTGTTTTATTTTTAAAACCATTTTTCATATAATATGCTGGTCCACCAACATATGTATTGTCTTTTGTTTTTTCTCTAAATTTTTGTGCCAAACAACTTTCAGCAAATATTGTTGCCATTCCAAGTATTGCAGAAATCCACATCCAAAAAATAGCTCCTGGACCTCCTACAACGATTGCTGTTGCAGTTCCTGCAATATTTCCTGTTCCTACTTGTGCTGCAATTGCCACTGCCAATGCTTGGAATGATGAAATTCCATCATTATTTTTCTTAAACATATCGCCAAAAACTATTTTAAAAGCCTTTGGTAATTTTCTAAATTGAATTGCGCCTGTATAAATGGTATAAAATATTCCGACTCCTAATAATCCGAAAATTAAAAACCAATTTCTAATTATTCCATTTAAAAATTCAACCCATTGAGATAACATATATCCTCCAAATTTTAAGTCCTAAGACCAATTCATAAATATATTTATGTTATGATTTAATTATAGCAAAGTGTCAAAAACTTATCAAAGTTCTTTTATTTGATTAATTATTAACGAAATCGATTTTTTATAAATAATAATTTAACCCAAGATTATATAAATGCTAATTTTATAATATTATATTCTTTTAAAATCGCATTAATATGCACTTGGGTGTTTTTTGTTTAATAATTTTTAGTTTATAATCGTATATTTTTTTCTTATTAATGTTTAATTTATTTTTTTATATTATATATATATTATTTTAAATTATATATTTGTAAATTTTCCAGCATTTCAACTGCTTTTTTGCTTATATCAAATAAATCTTCTTCTTTAGCTTTGTCTTTATCTTTTATGATTTTAAAAATATCTATAAATTCATCTTTAAGTCTATGACTAAATTGAAACTTAAAATTTTCTTTCTGTCTTTTTCTATATATCAAATCATAGTTATCTATCTCATTTATTGCTTTATTAGAAACAATGTATCCATCTTCTCCTGATATTAAAATTCCAGATTCTCCTATTGAATCCTTTGCTGCAATGAGAGTTGCCTTAAATTCACCATAGTCACATATTAATATCCCGCTTGTATCGATGTTTTTATTGATATTTGGATAATACTTATATTCCTTAGGCATTCCAAAAAGATATATTAGAGCATGAATATTATAAATACCTAAATCATTTAATGCTCCTCCATTATATTTGGGATCAAAAACCGGTTTAATAATACCTTTTTTAAAATCGTCAAATCTTGATGAATATTGAGTATAATTCAATTGTACGGTTTTTATATTTCCTATTTTATTTAAATCTTTTTTTATACTCTTTAAAGCTTTTAAATGATGGATATTCATTGCTTCAATTAAAAAAACTCCATTTTTATTTGCTAAAGATTTTAGATGTTCTAATTGATTTAAATTAGTACAAATAGGCTTTTCTACTATTACATTTTTATTAGACTCTATAGCTTTTTTACAAAATTCATAATGTAGATTGTTTGGTAAAGCGACATAAACAGTATCTAATTTATCTTTTAATAATTCGTCATATTCATAGTAAATTTTTTCAATATTATATATTTGACTTAATTTTTCACTTTTTTGCCTGGATCTATGAGTGGAAAGTATTACTTTACTTATTTGAAAATCTTTAATAACTTCTAAAACTTCTTGTGCAATTTTTCCAGTTCCTATTATTCCTAATCTCATTTCTCATTCCTTTCTATATTTAGAATAATCAGTGTTAATTAAAAATCTATTTTTTAAAATTTGGTATTTTATTTATAACAGACTATTTATTAAAATATACCAATTAATGCTTTTAATTTGTTCAATAATTTATCATAAATAAAACTAGCCCCGAAGGGCTAAGTTTATTTAATATAATTGTTTAAATATGAAATAATTAATTTTGCTTTAAATACTGCTGATACTACAGCAACTAGTAATACCGATAATATCAATAATCCCATAATTGCACCAAATGAATTAGATAATATATTGGAGGTAAGATAAAATACTAAGCTTATTGCTACTATACAAATTATAGCTGGCAATACTACATATTTTAAAATTGAATTAATAGTAAGTGATAGTTTGTTTTTACCAATTGCAAATATATTTTTTATATCATAGGCAAGATTTAGTTCTTTCTCATTTGTTTCTGCAAGGTAGAAATTAGCATATATTGTAAAAAGATAGAATATAAAACTAATTATCAACGATAAAATAACCATTCCACCTATAGTACTCAATGTATGCATTCCTCCAGTTCCATGTGTCAAAGAACCAGCAAGGTTTAAAATACTTATTCCTCCAAAAATAGTTTCAATAAGTACTTTTATAATTATAAGTATTAAATTTATAATTATTATCCTAGTTCCTATAAATTTAAAATTCGAGAACAATTCTCCTAGTGAATTTGACTTATTATTTATCAATCCATAACATAGAGAAAAATTAAATAATGTCGTTATAACAATATTTAAAATAGATGATATGAATCCATGCTCGTCCAATAAGCTCGTTACTACAAATAATATAATTGCTAAAATTACATTAAATAATATAATAGGCAACAATTTTTGTTCTTGTCTAGTCTCTGTCATCTTCTGCTCCTTTCTAAGTTGTCTTTCATTTATCATATCAAATATCATGAATTATATCAAAAAAAGCCCCGAAGGGCTTAATTTATTTTGTATGTGAACATTTATGATTTTTACAATTACATGCTGAACAACCGCTGCATGGTGATGATGATTTTTTTATAACATTCTTATATATGATCAATGCTGAAATCAAAATCAAAATCAATAATATTATCCATGATTGCAAATTCATTGTATCACTTCCTTAATTACCTGCATAATCTACTTGATATTGTCCATTTTTTTCTTGATATTTGTTTTTTCTAAAGATCAAGTAAATAAATGCCACTAACATTACAAATGCTATTATTGTCCAAATGCTAAATTCTCCTTCAAACAATTTTGCAATATTGTAGAACATAAAGCTTACTGCATATGCAAATCCCATTTGATAACCAATTGCTGCCCATGTCCATTTTGTTGAATTCATTTCTGTCTTTATAGCACCAACAGCTGCAAAACATGGCATACATAGCATATTAAATAGCAAGAATGAATAGCCTCCAATAGCTCCTCCAATTCCTTGTGAAAAAGCCGTCAATAATTCAGGTGTTGTTTCATCAACTGCAGCTGATATACCAAGTACTACACCAAGTGTTGCTACTACATTTTCTTTTGCAATAAAACCTGTTATAGTCGCAACTGTAGCCTGCCATGTACCAAATCCAAGCGGTATAAATAATACTGCTATAATTGATCCGATTTGCGCAAGTATTGAAGCTTGACCATTTTCCTCTATTAAATGTAGATTAAAATCAAAGTTTGCTAATAACCATAAAACAAGTGATGAAATAAAAATTACAGTTCCTGCTCTTTTTACAAATGCCATTCCTCTATCATACATTGCTCTTAAAACTGAGGAAATTCTTGGAACATGATATGAGGGAAGTTCCATAACAAATGGTGCTGGTTGTGATGCTAATGATTTGAATTTTTTTAATATTACACCAGATATAATTACTGCTGCAATTCCTATAAAATACATGCTAACAGCAACTAATGATGACTGATTAAATAAGCTACCTGCAATTAATGCTATTACTGGAAGCTTTGCAGAACATGGCATAAATGATGTTGTTATGATTGTAATCTTTCTGTCTCTGTCATTTTCGATTGTTCTTGATGCCTGAATACCAGGAACAGAACAGCCTGTACCTATCATCATTGGTATGAATGATTTTCCTGAAAGTCCAAATCTTCTAAAAATTCTATCCATTACAAATGCAACTCTTGCCATATATCCAACATCTTCAAGAATTGCAAGTAGGGCAAATAATACTAGCATTTGTGGTAAAAATCCAAGTACTGCACCTACTCCGCCAATAGCTCCATTTACTATAAGACCGATTATGACTTCATTTACATTCATATTGGTTAAAAATGTCTCTACTGCAGGAGATAATGTTTCTTCAAAAAATCCATTGACAAAATCTGTTGCGCCGGTACCAATTGTCATTATCGATATATAATATACAATAGCCATTACAGCGACAAATATTGGTAAGCCCAGTATTCTATTTGTTACAACCTTATCTATCTTATCAGTTTTTGATAATTTAGGGGGTGCCTTTTTTAATACTTTGCTACTTAAAATTTCAAGTGCATCATATCTTTCTGTTGTAACAATTGATTCTGCAATATCATCTTCTTCTTGTTCATATTTAAGTCTTAAATCAGCAATGTTCTGATTAGTATTTCTTGAAATATTAAATTTTTCAAATGCTTTAATATCATCCTCAAATGCCTTAATAGAATAATATCTTAAAAGATCATCAGGTACATTCCCTTTCAAATGATTCTCAATATCAGATAATGTGCGCTCTAATTTTTCCCCATAATGTAAAAATTTAGGTTTATTATCTGATCTTTCAATAGTTTCTACAGCTTTTTCTATTAATTCTTTTATTCCTTCTTTTTTGGTAGCTGTTATTTCAACAACAGGACAACCTATCTCTTCTTGAAGTCTATGTATATCAATAGTATCTCCATGTTCTTTTACAATATCCATCATATTCAAAGCTATGACTGTTGGAATACCAAGTTCAATCAACTGACTTGTCAAATAGAGATTTCTAGTAAGATTTGATCCATCTACTAAATTGATAATTAAATCTGGTCTTTCTTCTACTAAATATCTTCTTGATACTACCTCTTCCATAGTATATGGAGAAAGTGAATAGATACCAGGAAGATCTTCAATCATATAGTTTTTATGTCCCTTTAAAATACCTTCTTTTTTATCTACGGTAACCCCAGGCCAATTTCCAACTCTTTGTCTAGATCCAGTTAAAACATTAAAAAGAGTGGTTTTACCACAATTTGGATTACCTGCCAATGCAATTTTTTTCATTTATTCCTCCATTATTATGCTTTCTGCATCCTTTTTTCTAACAGTTAATTCAAAACCTCTAAGGCTAATTTGAATAGGATCTCCAAGGGGAGCTACTTTTCTTACATATATCTCAGTTTTTCTTGTAATTCCCATATCCATGAGCCTTCTTATTGTAGGTCCATCGCCTTTAATCTTTTTGACAACTGCTTTTTGACCAACTTTAATATCTTTTAAAGTTTTCATTTATCTTTGCTCCTTTACAAAAATTCTTCTTGCAAGATCTTTATGAATAGCATATCTAGAATCATTTATGCTAATTATATAATTAGTACCATCAAATGAGAATACTGACACCAACTTACCTACAACAAAACCTAAGTTATTTAAATGTTTTTTTATTTGATCATTTCCCATGATTCGATCAATTATGACTTTTTCACCTATATTTGCTAAAGTAATTGGCATATATCCTCCTTGTTTGATAATGATAACTCTTATTAATTTAATTATATCACGGATATATTGGTTGTCAACATCAATAATTATAAAATTTTCTTGATTTTATGTTTTTAGAATCAATCTAAATCTTTTTATACAGCAATAAACATTATATCTTAGAAAAAAGTTGTAATTGCAAGATAAATTTCTAAACTATAGTTAAATTATTTATCATTATGAATTTTTATAATTTTAAATGCGAGTATATTATCAATTACGAAATTTCAAAAAATCTATTTATACAGACTTCCTAAAATAAATATAAAATAAAATGAACTGATCTTATTTTAAAACCAGTTCATTTATATTAATTATCCAAAAAATATAGGTACTAAAAAGGATGCTAAAAGTATTATAAATGCTCCACCGAGTCTTGATGATATTTGAGCAAAAGGCATAAGCTCCATTCTATCAGATGCTTGAAGAACTGCTACATCGCCTGTTCCTCCCATATTTGCCATACATAATCCTGCAGTAATAGCTGCTTCAATTGGATAAAATCCTACTATTCTTCCCATAATAGCAGCTCCTAAAATCGCTCCAAATACTACAAAAAGTACAAGAACAAAGTATGAAATTGTAAATGCATCGATTATATCACTAAGATTTGTATAGGCCATACCTATACCAAGCATTAAAGCTGCTGTGAAATTTTTGGCTACAAAATTATACCAAGCTTCACAAACTTCTTCTACTTTACCTTCAAATAGTCCTGTAACTTTGACAACTGCAACTGAAATAATCATCCACGCATAGGTGTGGATATTTAAGCCCAATTTTCCAATAATAAGTGAAACTAATGCACCGAATGCGAAAAATCCAGTAGCAACAGCTATACCCGACATATAATCACTCGGCTTTTTTAATACTGCCGCTTCTTTTTTCTCTGATTTAAGACTATCATCATCACTGATTACTAATTGTCCATTACCTGTTAAAATTGGCTTAACTTTTCCTAATCTATTTAGTAATCCTCCTGCAACTATAGCCATGGCATTTCCCAAAGCTACTGCTGGAACTAGCCTTGCTAATATTGTCTCTTTTGCAATGCCTAATGCAGATTCAAAAACTGTAGCTATGGGCACAGCTCCTGCTCCCATGCCACCTCCCATTATTGGAATTGCAATGTAAGCAACAGATTCCTCATACTTTATTCCTACAATTAATGAACCTATAGCCACAAAAATTATAGCAAATACCACAGATGAAATAATACAAGGAAGATATCTTATAGCTGCTTTTATTAGTAATTTTCTATTCATTCCAAGGATGGAACCAGTAATTAATGCAGATATATAAAAATCTAAAAATCCTCCGTCTTTCATAAATGTAGATACATTATCTAATACTTCTGTTGGAAATAGTTTAAAATAAACTATTGCTGCGCCACCAAAGATTGAAACTATGGCTCCTCCTCCAAGATAAGTTTTTATAATTGGAAGCTTATTTCCTAAAAGATTTAAAAGCTCTCCAAATACTATTAGAAATAAAAATGCTCCAACCATTCCCGTAGGCATAACTCCAAGATATGACGTCAAAATTATTATTGCACAAAGTGTAATATAAATGGGCATTTTTAAACCTGCTATTTTAAATTCATTCATTTTTGCCTCCTTATTAATCGTTTTTATTATAACAAAATCTAATAATCATCTGCAAAAATTAAATTCTCTTTAAAAACATTTAAAATCAGTCATTTTAGGCCATTAACTAAGTATAGAAAAATAATTTCATAATAATTTAATTTTCTCATTTTATAAACTATATAAATATAAATATTATCATCTTTTTTAATTTCTATTTTTCACATTTAATTTCTAAATTAAACTAAAAGACAAAAATTAAAAAAGGAGATCAATTGTTGATCTCCTATAATTTATAGATAATATTTTTCTAAAACATTTAAATTATCATCAAGTTCATAAACTAATGGCTTACCTGTTGGAATTTCAAGGTCCATTATGTCTTCATCTGAAATTTTTTCAAGATGTTTTGCCATTGCTCTTAAGCTATTACCATGAGCAGCTACCAATACAGTTTTTCCTTCTAAAAGATCTTTAGCGATGTGATCTTCATAATATGGAAGACATCTTTCAAGTGTTACTTTTAAATTTTCTCCTCTTGGAACTAAATCCGATGGTAAAAGTTTATATCTTCTTTGTGCTGTTTGCTCTTTATGAACATTATCATCTACAAGTGGTGGTAATGTATCATATGATCTTCTCCAAATATGAACTTGCTCATCGCCATATTTTTCTGCAGTCTCTTTTTTATTTAGTCCTTGAAGCGCTCCATAATGTCTTTCATTAAGTCTCCATGATTTATATACTGGAACCCATAATTGATCTGAATATTCAAGTACATAATTCATTGTCTTAATAGCTCTTTTTAAAACTGAAGTATATGCTACATCGAATTCGATCTTTGCTTTTTTTATTTTTTCTCCAGCTTCTATAGCTTCATTTATACCTTTTTCACTCAAATCTACATCCACCCAACCAGTAAATTGATTGGCAAGGTTCCATTGACTTTGTCCATGTCTTACAAATACTAATTTTCTTGTCATTATCTTCTTCTCAACCTTTCTTTTTGTTCAAGTTGCAACTGCTTTTCTCTTATAGATTCATTTCTCTCTTCATCAAGACTGTCAATCCATGTTAGGGCTTTACCAGTTCCTTTTACAACACATTGTACAGGATTTTCAGCAATAAATACATCAACTTGAATTTTCTCATTAAGTCTTTCTCTTAAAAATCTAGTAAGAGATGCCCCACCTGTTAAAATTATACCACGATCATATAAATCTGCAGCAAGTTCTGGCGGTGTTTCTTCCAATACTTTTATTACCACATCACATATTTCATCAATTACAGGCAATAATGCTTCTTTTAACTCTTCCATGGGCATGTATTTTTTTATTGGAAGTCCTTCTTCAATATCTCTGCCTTTTATCTCCAAAGAATCTCCTATTTCAAGGGAATTAGCTGCGATTTTAATATTTTCAGCACTTCTTTCTCCTATCAATAGACCATATCTTTCTCTTATAAAATCAATTATTTCTTTGTCAAAAGTATCTCCTGCCACTTCAATGGACTCACTTACTACTATTTGCCCCATAGACACTACTGCAACATCTGTAGTACCTCCTCCAATGTCAACTACCATATTTCCACCAGCATCTGAGATATCAACCCCTGCTCCTATAGCAGCGGCAAGTGGCTCTTCTATAAGATATGTTCTGTGACTTCCTGCATTTTCTGCAGCCTGTAAGACGGCTCTTTTTTCAACTTGTGTCGCCTTTGAAGGAATACATACCAAGACATCTGGCTTTAAAAGCGCCTTTTCTACAGATTTATTTATGAAATATTTTAACATCTCTTCAGTTGCTTTAAAATCTGCTATAACTCCATCTCTCATCGGTCTAATTGCAACTATATTTCCTGGAGTTCTGCCTAATAATTTTTTTGCTTCTTTTCCGACTGCAAGTATTTTTTTTGAAATAATATCAATTGCAATCACTGAAGGCTCTTCTAATACAACCCCCTTATGCCTATTGTATACTAATACTGAAGCTGTTCCTAAATCTATTGCTATATTTCTTCTAATTGATGCCATAATACACCTACATATCTTTCAATTGATCTACTTTATCTAATCTTTCCCAAGGAAGATCTAAATCATTTCTTCCAAAATGTCCATATGCAGCAGTTTGTCTATAAATTGGATTTTTAAGTTTTAAATTGTCAATTATAGCTTGTGGTCTAAAGTCAAATACTTCATTGACTATTTGAGTTAATTTCTCATCTGAATACTTTCCAGTACCAAATGTGTCTACATATATGCTAAGAGGCTTAGCTACACCAATTGCATATGAAATTCCTATCTCACATCTTTTTGCAAGCTTTGCACTTACTATATTTTTTGCAGCATATCTTGCCATGTATGAAGCAGAGCGATCAACTTTTGTTGGATCTTTACCAGAAAAAGCTCCGCCACCAGATTTTGAATATCCACCATATGCATCTGCAATGATTTTTCTTCCAGTTAAACCTGAATCGCCTTTTGGTCCACCTATTACAAACTTTCCTGTAGGATTTACATATATTTTTGTATCTTCATCTATATATTTTTCATCTATTACAGCTTTTATTACTTTATCAATAATCTCTTTTTTTATCTCTTCAAGATCAATAGCAGGATCATGCTGACAAGAAATTACTACAGAATCCACTCTTTTTAGTTCATTATCTTCATATTCTACTGTAACCTGGCTTTTTCCATCGGGTCTTAACCATGAAAGAGTGCCATTTTTTCTAACTTCCGCCAATTTTTTTGATAATTTTTGAGCATATACAACAGAAACTGGCAATAATTCTTCAGTCTCATCGGATGCAAAACCAAAGACCATTCCCTGATCCCCTGCTCCTATTTTATCATACTTATCCTCAGTTGACTTGTATTCATAAGCTTCATTGACACCCATTGCTATATCTTCAGATTGTTCTATTATAGATGTAAGTACTGCAACATTTTGATAATCAAAGCCTAGACTAGGATCATCATAGCCTATTTCTTTTATTGTCTTTCTTGCTATATCTTCGATGCTTACATATGCCTTAGTTGAAATTTCTCCAACCACAAGCACTAATCCTGTTGTAGTAACAGTTTCGCAAGCTACACGAGCATCAGGATCTTTTTCTAAAATATGATCTAGTATATTATCTGAAATCTGGTCACAGACTTTATCGGGATGTCCTTCTGTTACAGATTCGGATGTAAATAATTTTTTCATTAATTCCTTCTTTCTATAAGTGCAATTGCTCTTGCTTCTATTCCTTCTTCTCTTCCATAAAAGCCTAATTTTTCAGATGTTGAGGCTTTAATTGAAATTTGATCTTCATCTATCTTAAGGTGTTTTGAAAGTGTCTTTTGAATCTCTTTTCTCATCGGTAAAATTTTTGGTCTCTCACAAATAATGACTGTGTCAATATTTACAATTTCATATCCTCTTTTTTCTACCAATTCTATTACTCTATCTAGCAAAATTAAAGAAGATATATCCTTATATTTCATGTCGCTATCAGGAAACAAATATCCAATATCTCCTTCACACATAGCTCCTAGTAGAGCATCCATAATGGCATGGGTTAATACATCGGCATCTGAATGCCCCAAAAGCCCTTTTTCAAAATCAAATTTTACGCCACCTAAAATAAGTTCTCTGTCCTTAACCAATTTATGAACATCATATCCAAGTCCAACTCTCATTTTAACTCCATCATCGCCTTTCCGAAAAATACATCTTCTATTGTGGTAATTTTAATATTTGAATATTCACCTTCTACTACCTTGACTGCCACATCAAATATTTGAAAGATCTCAAAAAGAGAAGAATCATCCGTCATTTGGACATTCTCCTCCAAATATTTTTCGTAAAGCTCAATTAATTTGTCCTTTTCAAACACTTGAGGAGTTTGAATATTATAGACATACTTTCTTTTAGGTGTATAATTTACGGTCATATCTTTTCTTATAATTTTCACTGTATCTTTGGATTTTACACCTACTATAACGGCTTTATAATCTCTAATTTCATATAAAGCTTTCCTTATTGTTTCAGCTTTTACAAAAGGTCTTACTCCATCATGTGTTAGTACTATATCGCATTTTTCACTTAAAGCTTTTAATCCGTGAAAAGTTGAATGCTCTCTAGTCTTTCCTCCATATACATAAGTGATGGGCTTTTTATAATTTTTTATTATTCTTTTAATATTATCTTCGTCAGTTTGTCTGATCACTAGTATTATATCATCAATTTCATCTACTTGACAGATCTTGTCTAAAGTCATTTCAATAATCATTTTACCGCAGATTTCAATAAATGGCTTATTTATCTTAGAATTCATTCTGCTGCCATTTCCTGCTGCGGTTATCACTGCAGTCACATGTTTATTATCTAACATATTGCTCCTATGGTCTAACAAATATCATCTTTCCAGCTGAGGTTTGAAGTACACTAGTAACTGTGACATTGATAGTTTTTCCTATAAATCTTCTGCCATTTTCAATAACTATCATCGTACCATCATCCAAATACCCAATACCTTGGTTTTTTTCTTTTCCTTCTTTTATTACCTCAACTGTCATACTTTCGCCAGGAATGACAACAGGTTTAAGTGAATTTGCAAGATCATTTATATTTAATACAGAAAGATCTTGTACATCTGCAACCTTATTTAAATTATAGTCATTAGTAAAAATCCTAGCTCCAGTTTCTGTGGCCAATTTTAAAATCTTACTATCTACCTCTTTTACATCGGGATAGTCGATATCAGTAATTTCTACTTCTATTTTCTTCGTATTTTTTATCTCATTCATTATGTCAAGGCCACGTCTTCCTCTTTGTCTTTTCAAATCATCTGCACTATCTGCAATATGCTGAAGTTCTTCTAGTACAAATTCTGGTACTATTAGCTTTCCTTCTAGAAAACCAGTATTTATAATATCTAAAATTCTTCCATCTATTATTACAGATGTGTCTAGAATTTTTGCACTTGCATCTTTGATATTAAAACTCTTTTTTATCTTTTTTTCTCTATCATTTCTTTGGAAAATTGAAATAATATCATTTTTATTTTTAAGTGATAATCTAAGTCCTAAAATACCCAAAGTTATATATAAAATAAAAGATAATAGCACAAAAATTGAATTTCCTAAAATGGGTATCGATAGATCACTTATTGGCCTTGAAATCAAAAAAGCAAGTATTAATCCAAGTATAAGTCCAATCGTACCTACAATCACATCTGCTGTGGGTACATCATCAAATCTTAAAAGCGCCTTTGATATGGCTATTTCTATAAGATCGATTAAAGGACCTGAGAGAATAAATAAAATAAAAGCTCCAAATAATGCTGCCAATACATACAATAACACACTGACTAATTTACCAGATGGAGTAAAATCCACCATGATAAATATAGCCCATGTTATTGCTAATCCTAGAGTGGCACCGACTATTGTAAGCAAAAATCGAATAACCTTTCTCATCATATCTCCTTGTATAATGAACACATAGTAATTAGTGTTCTTTTTTTCTTTTTACTA
>JAUNAV010000011.1:29135-39951 GCA_030527425.1 Tissierellia bacterium | reverse complement strand
CAATTCTTATATTTTTATCAATTCACCTCTTGACTTTTAATAGTTAGTCTTTTTTATAATTATATCAAATATTTTTATTATATCAAGAGATAATTTGGCATATCTTTTAAGATCAATTTGTTTTTAAGTTTCACGTGAAAAATGTGCTTAGAATGTTTCATGTGAAACAAAAAAATCTGGGCTGCCCCAGATTTCTCATTTTATATCTAATTTATCCTTGTCATAATCAATTCTTAATATCAACGATGTATTATCTATTGTAGTAAACTTGGAAAACTCATCTTCAATGCTCGATAATTTTAGATCATATTTATTTAAATAATTTCCCAAATACTCTTTTTCATTCTTAAATCTATTTTGACTTGCTTGTTTGATATCTCCTTCAATTGTTTGACTATCAACAATGCTTTCTCCATTTAAAAATACATCTCCTAAAGTATAATCAATGCTATTTCTAAAATTGAGATTTATAATTTGGTTAAGCTCATTGTCATAGACATAAAAACTTGAATTTGACTCATTATCATTTTCATAAAAAAAGCTTATGATTAGATAATTCTTATTTTGACTTATCCTAAGTTTTTGAAATGAATTTTCATCTTTTTTTAATACAGGCGCTATCTTTACCTCTTTTTCTATCTCTTTTTTATCATTTAAAGATGTAAGAACTAATTGGTAGTCTGATTGATAATCATAATTATCATTTTGTAAAAGACTTATTCCAACAGGCTTCTCATTTACTTTTGTAACTTTTAGTACTCCCGTTAGGTAGTCGATTTCGCCATTATTTTGGCTTTTGCCATAAATTTTTTCAAATTCTTCTACATCCTTGGATGAATATTCTCTGGTTTTAATACTCGCTTCTTTATTTGACTCTTCTATGTATTTGATTTTGGTAGATGAAAAATCTGTTTTTTCCACATTTTTTACATCAGCATTCTTACACGATGTCAAAAGCAAAAGCAAAAAAATTATGAGTCTATACATTGATCCTCCAATACTTTTTTGGGATTTTCAATTAAAATCTTATCGGCATATTCTTTGTCGACAATCTGTCTTAATATCATCAAATTATTTGAAATATTGGGACTTCTATCGTCTAAACTATGACAATCTGTCGCCACAAAATCTACCAAATGCTTTTTTAGTAAACACATCGCCGTCTCATTTTCCTTGTATTCATTAAAATCCACATTGTAGAAATTTATCTGAATTAAACAGCCCATCTCTCTGAGTTTCTTTATAATTTGAGGATCTTCTTGTACATAAAAATATCTTTCAACATGGGCAATTATGGGTCTTATGCCCATTTTTATGATTTTTAGAAGATGTTTTTCATAAAACTTATCCATCTTCAAGACATCAAATTCAATAAGTGCATAGTGAGAATTAGAAAGCCTTGAGGCCCTATTCTTTTTAAGCGAACTATAGGTCTTTTTTGTAAAATATATCTCACTTGCAGGATGAATTTTAAGATCAATTTTCTCTTTACTTAAAATATCGTTGATCTCATCACATTTATTTTTTATTATTTGAGGTCTTATATCAAAAAATTTCTCATTATAATGACAAGTTCCAAAGACATCTGAGTATCCATTTTGCTTATAAATCATACAAAGCTTTATGACCTCATCAATGCTTTTATGATTGTCAAGATCTGGCAAAATATGCGAATGTATGTCGATTAGACCCATAGTAAATTAACTCCTGCATAGACTAAAAATACAATCAAAGCGATAAATATAATAGTCATAAGCATCTTTATTTTAGCATTAATGCGTCTATTTCTAATAGGTAAGATGCCTCCAAGTATGAAGCCTCCGACAAGTCCTCCAAGATGACCCAAAATGCCAATTGATGGATTGGTAAAGGAATAGAGTATGTTTATTGCGATAATTCCCATAAAAGATGCGCCAAAACGCTTGATACTCTCTTCCTTTTGGTAAAATACAAATAATGCTATGGCAAGGCCAAAAAGACCATACAATGAGGTAGATGCACCTGCTGATATCGAATAGATTGAACCAAATGCAAAAGTAAATAAATTGCCCATTATTCCACTCAATAGATATATAATTGTAAATTTGGCTGAGCCATAGAGATTTTCAAACACTCCTCCTAGAATATAGAGTGAATAACAATTCATCAAAAGATGGACGGTTCCAATATGTATAAATATCGGAAGAAACACTCTCCACCACTCACCATTTATCACAAGTCCCCTATTCATCGCCCCAAATCGTATTAAAACAGAAGAATTTTCACTTCCTCCTGTCATACTCATAAGCGCAAATACAAGGATGTTGATAGCTATTAAAATATAAGTTACTCTCTTTTTTTTCATAGACATTTCCTTTGTTTAAAATCTGTACTTATTATACCCTTATTGGCATATTTATCTAGATAATGAGATCTCTTATCTCCTTTGCAGTTTTTTGAATATTAATTCCGTAGTATTCTTTTTCTGATAATTTTTTATCACGATGATAATAATTCATATTGAAAATGGCATCAATCTCTTTAGGTTTTTTAATATTGACATCCAAATCATCGCCCAAAAATACGACTTTCAAATCTTTTTTTGCCTCTTTTGCAATCTTTGCAATCCTAAGAGATGGTGAATTTTGCCAATCGGTGAGTTCTTCTCCGACAAAGACTAGATTTGAATCTTTCATGTGATCTTTAAAATTTATATTGTCAATTATAAGATCCATCGTCCTTTTTGCATTGGCATTTAAAAATGCCATCATCGCATATGAACAACCTCCTCCAGCTCCTGCCTGTGGGTGATTTTCAACATGTATATCAAATTTTCTTTTTACAAGAGCTGTAAAGTCCTTTGCCAAATTCTCAAGTTTTAAAATATCAGCCTCTTTAGCACCCTTTTTTCTTGCATGTTTTAAAGCAGCGCCATTTTCGCCTAAAAGTGGAGAATTAATATTGCATGCCAAATAAAACTTAGACTCTTTTAGCCTGTTATCTAAGCCATTTATGTCCATATCGACAACTTTTCTAAGATTTATAACCGATGGTTCAAGCTCTCTTTTATTCTCATCCAAAAATTTTGCACCCAATGCATAAAGCATGCCCATACCCATGTCATTTGTCGCAGTATCGCCAATTGTAATTGTAAATTCCCTAGCTCCATTATCTAGCGCATCGACTATGCACTCTCCAAGACCAATCGATGATGATTTCATTATGTCTCTGTCTTTCTCATAGATTAAATGAAGACCTGAAGTTTCTGCCATTTCAATTATTGCAAGTTCTCCTTTAAGAATATACCTACATGTTACAGCATGATTTAGCGGATCATGTACATTTACATATTGAAAATTTCCTCCAATGATCTTTTTTATGACATCGACACTGCCACGACCTCCATCAATTACAGGAAGAATTTTGACCCTATCATCAGGCAGTCCCTTTTTTATGTAATCGCCGATTTCAGCGGAATTTATTATATTTAAAAACGATTCTATTGCAACTATAATATTCATATTTCACCTCTTTAAATCACTCTCATTCAAATATAATCATTTCATATAATTTTAATGATTTATTGAAGTTTTTAGTACCTTAATTTCATGATTCAATTATAATAAATTTTTTTGATCTACAAACAATAAAAAACAGGCATAAACCTGTTTTTTAGCTATACTAATATCTCATAAATTTTTCTCTATACTCCACCATAGTAATATCTTCCATTTTCTTAAATTTTCTCATAAAATTTGATACATCATCATAGCCTAAAATATTACAAATTGTGCTTATTGACTCATTTGACTGGATCAATAATCTTTTTGCTTGATCAATTTTTATAGTATCATTGAATTCATTAAAACTTAATCCCACTCTATTTCTAATTACATTTGATAATCTTCTTTTTGTTATATTTAACTTTGATGAAAGTTCTTCTTCTTAATCGGATAATTATTTACCTAACTTATAATAAACTCTATTTTATTCCCCAAACATATATTATATTCATAATCGCCTAAATTATTACATTTGTTAACAATCTTATCATTTACTATCAACTTATTACCTACATTAAAAAAATCTCAAAGGCTTATAACCCTTGAGATTTTATTTGCTAATTGCATATCCTTGTCTGTGGCTATCGCCGTATGAGAAATAGCCCAAATCATCTGAATATCCTGCTATTGCAACGCATCCGAAGATGGATTTTGTTTCGCTATTTATAATATCTCTTTGTGTGTCGTAGACATCTTGTTTATATGCCATATTATCCTCATAGTCTTCTTTTTGGTCATTTACAATGGCTCCGTCATAATTTACTAAAAGTCTTTGGCCTTCTACAAGTCTTTTTGGATTTAGATCGTATTTTTCAAAAGGATATACAACAGAGCTTATTATTTGAGGGATGTAAATGCCTCCGGGTGATCCAATTGCATACATTTTGCCATGATCCATTACTATAAGTGGGGATGATGAAGTCTTGCTTCTCTTGTGAGAACTATAAGTATTGACACCTCTTTTTGCAAAATTGGTGTTTGAATTGTTCATAAAAAATCCGTCGATTTTTTGGCCTGTTCCCCAAAATTCTGAAAGTGTATGGGTTGCAGAGATTATGAGTCCTTGATCATCTGCAATGGACAAATGAGTAGTTGATGGGCATTCTTTTTCTTTTGCAAGGTATATTTCATCTTGTTTTTTTGACAAATACTCATCTGAGAGTATATAATTTTGGTCAAAATCATAGAATTCAGGATCTGCGATGTATTTAATTGCATCCTCTCTTGCTTGCATGAATGAATTATAAAATCCGTCCATGTAGCTTTTTAAGTCATCTTCAGGATTTGCCACTTGTTTTTGAAACATCAGCTTTATCATCTCCATTGAAAATTGACTGCCCATGGGTGCTGGCGCTCCGTAGATCATAAGCTCCTTTTTTCCATCTGAGATATTGGTGTAAATTGCATCTTTTTTTCTTGTCTCATAATTGTTTATATCATTAAGATCAAGTCCTGTATTTTCTGCAATATCTTGTGCAATTTTACCATTGTAGAAGGATTTGGGGTCTTTTTGGATTTTCTTTAATGTATTTGAAAGATCTTTTTGGATGAGCTTATCGCCTTTTTTTAGGGTTTCGCCATCTTTCATAAATTCTTTATTTTCATAAGAATAGTCAAAATTTCTTAGATTTCTCTCGTAGTCTTTGTCTATTTTAAAGCCTTTTTCAGAAATTCTAACGGCTGGTTCTAAAAGATCCTGCCAATCCATAGTTGCATAGTCCTCATAAATTTCCAAAAGACCGCTTACAAGTCCTGGTATTGCAGCATCTGTGTAGCTACTTGATGCCTCTGCTCTGTAATCAAAGGCCTTTACTTCATCTTTTTTCGGATTGTAGATTACTGCTGCACCACTGCCACCAAGATTTGATGCATATCCTTCTGTGACGCATAGCACAAAGGAGCTTGCAATAAAGGCATCGGCTGCATTTCCTCCAACTTCCATCACTGCCTTTGCGCATTCTGATGATAATTTATCCGATGTGCTAATTGAATAATGATCTCTTGATGCTCTAGTTGCACTTTTAAATTCGCTTAGATCAAAATATTCTGAGATATCCATTTGTTCATAGTCGCATGATGAAAAGATCATCATGGCGACTATTGATAGTAGTAATAATTTTTTCATTGTCTTTCTTTCTGTCTTCTTAAATTATTGCAAATAAATAGTTTATTAATGCTATGACTACAGTTACTATAGCACATGTAACTACAGTTATTGGAATTGACTGCTTTCTGTAGGTATTTGCCAAAAGTCCTGGCACAATTGCTCCAACTCCTCTAAAGTAGACGACATCTATTGGAAGAAGCGCTGGGAAAAGCACCAATTCAATGATTAGCTTTAAACACAGTGCTACGAGGATATTTAAAACGAAATATCTTTTGCCATAGAGGATTATAAATTTAGCAAATATGAAATTTACTATTATATAGGTTAGTATTGAGATAAAAAGCACTTCTAAAATTACAAGTGGCTCTTCGATACTAAGTGACAAATACGCTGGTACAATCATGCCTCCAGCACTTACCCCTACAAATGATTCAACGAGTAATGATATTGTAATTCCTATTGCAATTGCTATATATAAATCTGTCGCATTCATTATTTTAACCTCTTTATTCTAGATAATTCATTTTCATCCAAATATTTAAAGAACTCCTCTCCAGCGCCGTGGATATTTCCAACGCCAAGAATTGTGTGGCCATCAGCAAATTCAAGCAATTTTTTATACGCCACATCCTCCTTGTCACCTTCAGCAGACATAAAATCTATTACATTTTTAATCTTCCCTTTTTTGAAGGCTTCAAGGATTATATCGGTGTTTTCACCCATCGCAAAGACTTTGCAATTTGGGATTTTTCCTATAAATTCATGAGTAAAAAGCTTAGTCCTATCTGTCCTGTCGCCTCTGCAATTGATAAATACTACAGGGATTTGATCAAATACTTCATCCTTTAAATTTTCAAAGATCTCAAGTGTTGATATGGGCTCATTTGCAGCAAATGCAAATACCAAATCAACTGGCTTTAAATTCTCATAAATCGATGAAATATGAAAAATTCTCACAATACCAGGATCGGGTTTTGCCTTTAGCATCCCTCTAATTGCAACCTCTCTGTCGATATTTAACAAGTCTGCAATTGCAAAGGGAACGGCTATATTATTTGGAAAGACCACATAATCAAATCTATTCATAAGCTCTTCTGAAACTTCAGAAAGATCGGTAACTTTTACCTTCGCCTTCTTTTTTCTAGCTTCTTTTATAAAATAGCTTTTAAACTCATCATCCGGGATTACTACGGTGCCTTTGTATGGAATTGTCTTTGAAAAAGCCCAGGCAATTTGCTCTCTTGTTGGCCCCATAAGATCCATATGATCCTCAATTACATTTACAATCGCTGTAATATTTGATTTTATCATGTCATTTTGATAGACATCCTGATATTCAGGATTAACAGCCATGCATTCACATACCAATGCATTGGCGCCTTTTTTCCTAGCCTTATTTATAACCTTTAGCTGCTCTTGAATATTGGCACCTGCAATGGGCCTTTTAATCTCTTCTTCTTCATCGCTATCCCAATACATCATCCTAGCTTCTGTACCGGTTGTTTTTGAAATGACTTTGTAGCCTGCCTCTTTTAAAACACCTGCGACAAGCCTTGTAATTGTTGATTTTCCCCTTATTCCATTTATATTTATCCTAAGAGGGATCTGTTTTATATTATTTTCGTTTCTTTTCTTTTCTAAAATACCTAAAATGATAAGTACAATAATACATATTATAATTGCAATTAAACTACGCATCGCCATCTCCACTAAATTTATCAAAATCGATTATGACATTACCTTCTGGATCAATCTTATAATCTTTTTTGTCAAGCTTTTTTTGTAAGTCTTCTTTCGATTCTATAATTTACCAATTTGCTCTTTGATATCACAGGTCTTCCCGACTTGATTTTTACAGGTTTGGCCTTAAAGGTGATATTTTTGTCCTTGTCTACATCCATATCCAAAATCATAGAATCAGTTGCAGATGCTGCTCCCTGGTCAAATATGAAATTTCCAATGCCATAAAAGATAATTCCATCCTTGTATTTTTCAATTGGAAGGATTGAATGCGTATGAGATCCAACGATCACATCACAACCTGCATCTATCAAATTATGGGCTACTTTTTCTTGTTTTTTTTCTATTTTTCTCGTATACTCCTTACCACTATGAAGGTAGGCTATTGTTATGTCGCTATTTTTCGAACATTTATTTGCACAATTTAAATACTCATTGCTCTTTGTGCTAAGTACTCCCGGCTTATTTTTTCTAGCTGACTGGCCTTGTTTTAATGAATCAGTAACTGCCATTATCGAATACTTGACTCCATCTTTTTCAAATTCATATGGCCTTTTTGCATCCTCTACATCCTTGCCGATTCCGATATAATTTATCTTTTGATCTTTAAGGACATCTATCGTATCCAATGTGCCCTTTGGACCAAAATCGCCAGAATGATTATTTGAAAAAGACAATAAATCGATGCCTGCATTTTTTATAGCATCTAGACTTTCATCCTTGGCATCGAGGAAAATATGTCCCTTGGGCTTTTGATACTCTTTGTTTCTGTCGATTATAGCACTTTCAAAATTTGCAAAAACCACATCCCTATTTCTAAAATTGTCGGAAATTCTAGAAAAGAAATGGTCATAGCCTTCTTTTTTGCTCTCTTCTTCGACATATCTACTAAATCCAATATCTCCGACAAAACTAAAAGTAGTATCAGAAATACTTTGATCATCGGCTACGGCTAGAGATTTATCATCTTTTTTAATAAGCGCAAAAGTCGTAACCACACATACAGCTATCAAACAAAAAATTGACAATTTGAAATTTTTTGTCTGTTTTTTGATGACTATTGTCATCTTATCTTTCAGAGATAATTTCTCATCTGAAGAATTTAACATATACCCTCCTTAGTTAAGGTTAATTGTTTTGTAATTTTAATTACTTATTTATTGTATATTAATAAATGGATAATTCAAGCGTTTTCACAATATTTAATCTTATATTTCACAATCTTTTACACTTACTAAAGATAAAGCTAATAACTTTTTTTAAATTAAATATATTATAGATTATAGTTATTAAAATATGTGTAAATCTCAATACTTTCAAAGGAAATTATTGAAAATAAGAAAGGATTAATTACTTATGCTTAAACTATAATATTTTTCAATGTTTATATTCTAAATTAAAATATTAAGTATTTTTTATTTTGACTAAATTAATACACGCTGTCTCCATATTTTTTAAAATTTTTAAAAACAAGCATTGTTTTCACTTTTTTTATTTTATTATTTATTATTGATTTTAATTTATTTTTTAGTATAAGTTTTATAAATTAATGCTCGTTATATATTTCACTCTTTATTTTAAAACTAAAATGTAAATAAAATAAAAATAAAAAAATGATGAGTAGATTCTACTCATCAACTAATTTTAACTCATCGCTATTTTAAATGCTGCATATAAAAGTCCAATTGAAAATATTAAATTGATGTATTTTTGATATCTATCATATACATTCTTTAGAAGTCCTCCGCAGATATTCCACAAGAGGTTGGCAATCATTGGGACAGATGCCATCAAAATTGCAAATCCTATTAGCATAAATGGATTTGAAAAATATGGCAAAACATATGCTCCACTTGCAGTTAGCGAATAGATCATTACTTTTACATTTAAAAATTGAAGCAAAAATCCATCCTTAAATGAAAATGTCCTGTTTTGATCGACAGATTTCTTTTTTGAAAAAGAGATTTTATATGCCAAATAAATCAAATATACTACTCCCACTATTTTTAATATATTATCAAATTGAGGTAGAAGATCTCTTATAATATTCGATAAGAATATGACTATGACATTTAGGCTTATAAATCCCAGATAAATCCCGGACAAAAATGACAATGACTTTTTAAATCCATGGCGCATGCCGCAGATCATGCTCAAAAGCGTGTTTGGTCCGGGCGAATATGTAGTTATAATACAAAAAATTATTAACTCTTTTAATGAAAACATATACTCTCCTCTCTTGACCTTACTATTATATTAAATCTTATTGAAAATTTCAATTGGCGTTAAATATATATGGATATTCTACATATTATATATACAGATCTTTTTTATACTCATATCAAGTAAATAATTGTGTTCATTTTAAGAAGCAGTGCGCTGCTTCTTTTTTGGTGATTATTTTTAAAAAATTACATTTTTAATGTTTAGACACCTATCAACTTGGGTATTAAAAATTAAAGAGTACCAAGGAGGTTATATGTGGAGCGATGTAATAAAAGTATTAGTAATCATTGTGCTTGTTGCCTTTGGATTATGGGGATTGAAAAGTAGGCAAACTTTTTACGATGAACTTATAGAGAAAAAAAGAGGAGATAGAGATGATGAACTTAAAAAATAAGGTGAAATTTTTTACTGCCTTCGTTTTATTTTTGACAGTAGCTTTTTTGCCAATTCAAATATCCTCAGCAGCTGAAGAAGAATATTATAATCCAATTCTTGAAAATGCTGAAATTTTTAGCTCAGATAAATCTATTGATGAAATTGTTGATGAAATTGAATTTGCTCATTCTCACACTGATCCTTTAGAAATTGGCCTTAGAGCTAAAGCAGGAACTGTATGGAAAAAATCAACAAAAAAATATGATGGTAAAGTTGGTTATTATATAACTACTTATACATGGATAAGCGGAAAAAGTGCTATAAAACCTACCGCTTGTTCAACTAAAGCTTGGAGAAAAGCCATATTAAAAAAATATGGTAAAGTTAGCTCTTCTTATAATTATAAAATGAAAACAGTACAACACATACGTGGTGGTTCTTTACAGACTCAAGGATATATAACCGACTGGTGTAAAGCAACTTGTTATGCAAGATCTAAAAAATAATTTTTACTAATGTACTCTTTTTAAGCGTGGTTAACCACGCTTAATTTTTGTGCATATTATAATAAATGTCAATAATTAATTGTTTCACATGAAACATTTTTTTATATTGCATTTATTTTTCTCAATAAAAATTAAGCGTATGTAATTATTTGGTCAAAATAAAGTTTCACGTGAAACATTCTGATTTTTTGCTTGATTTAATCATTTGGATTTACAAAAACAGAATTTGCTTGATTCTTAGAATTTACAAATTTAGAATTTAAAAAATATAAATATTGCTTTGTTATGTTTCACGTGAAACATCTATTGGAATTTATCAA
>JAUNAV010000011.1:0-29035 GCA_030527425.1 Tissierellia bacterium | reverse complement strand
TCTACTTTAATATGTCCATCTTCAGTAAGTGGTACAGATGGCACTAGTCTGTCTGGTTTGCTCGATTCTTTTATTACAAAAAATCCATCGGCTTCAATAGTGCTATCTTTAAGGATTAATTTATTAGCTCTTTCTTCTCCCTCAAATGACAGTGGTACATCCTCAACAAAGTCAATTGTATCTTTTAATTTCTCTTTTATGCCCTTTTTGTACTTGTTTACAAATACAACTGAGCCCACTATCTCTTCAATGAAATTTGCTTCTTCAATTGATTCCTCATTGTAGCCAATTACTACAACTTTTTTATTTTTATAGAGCGCTGCGTCGCAAGTGGCGCAATAACCTACGCCTTTTCCTACAAATTTCTCTTCATTTTTAATAGATTTGCTAAGCTCTATCCCACTTGCTACAATGACAGATGTAGCTTTAATCATCTCATTATTTGCAAATTGTAGTGCAAAAAAATCACCCATCGCATAAACTGCTTGAACTCTCTTTTGGGAAAATTCTATCGAGTAGTCTTTTAGACTCTCTTCAAATTTATTGTTTAAATCATGGCCTTTGATGTCTTCAAAGCCAAGATAATTTTTAATTGAGGCGCTTTTTTCAAGAGACTGGCTTTTTCTTCCAAATACTATTATCTTTTTATTTCTAATTTTTGCATTTAAAGCGGCAGAAAGTCCTGCTGGACCCCTGCCGATTATTGCTATATCGTAATCCATTATTTATATTCTTCTACTGCTTTTTCAATGGCTTCTGCTGAATGAAAACCTGCAAGTGATTTTTTAAGTGATCCATTAAAAAATACCATGAGTGTTGGCACAGCATTTACATTGTAAGAAGCTGCAAGATCCTGATTCTCGTCTATATCTACTGAATAGATTTTAAAGTCAACTTTATTTTCAAGATCTTCAAGCACTGGTTTTTGCATTTGGCATGGTCCACACCAAGTAGCAGAAAAATCTACCAATACCAATTCTTTGCTATCTATAACTTTTTGTTTAAAACTTTGATTATTTAATTCTTGCATTTTTGCCTCCTTAGATCTCTTAAATTTACTATACCTACAAAAAATAATTCTACAATTCTATTTTCTAAAACGAAATACTACTCTCTAATACCTACAACTCCACTTACTGGCATTGTAAATATAATTCCATTATTTTCTTTTTCTAACTCAAATTCTTCATTTATAACTTTTACCAAATGATCTGCTATTTCATCTTTTACAAGCATTAAAACTATGTCTTTTTCAGGCTCTATCTTCATGTGAATAAAAAGGGATTTTTTCTCAATACCACTTCCTCTTCCATGAATTATTGTTGCACCTGTAGCGCCATTTTTATTGGCTAGACTTATTACCTGATCACCCTTTTTTCTATCTACTATCGTGTATATTGCCTTGTAATTCATTTCCCTTTCTCCTATTGTAAATGCAATTGCTGTATTTTCTTTCGAAAAATCTTTTTTTAATTCTTCTAATATCTCTTGTGATTTTTCCTTATTTATAAATGAGATGACTATTTCTTTATGCACTTGATCGAGGCAAAGACTACATAATAGATTGTTTTTTATAGACCCCTCGCCATAGCAAACAGATGATCCTGTTTGATATTTTTTTTGCAATAGATCCATAATATGGCTTCCCTTTCCTCTTGGCACAATTACTGTCAAAAGTTCTTTCATTTTATAGCCTCCTTATACAATAAGCCCAGTATCATGACTGTAATTACTGGTATCATTGCAACTAAGCTTATTACTCCAAAGCCATCTGCTGGTGTATTAGATGCTCCTTGACATAATGCTAATATAAATGTTGCAGTCATGGGTCCTGAAGCAACGCCCCCTGAATCAAATGCAATGCCCACAAAAAGTTTTGGTATTCTAAATGATAGAATGATTGCAAGTAGAAAACCTGGAACTATTATCATAAATAGTTTCAAATTTTCATTTAAAATTCTCATCATTGAAAGCATTACTGCAAAGGCAACTCCTATTGAAAGACTTATCATAATTCTTTTTGCAGGAATTGATCCTCCTGTCACATCTTCAACCTGTTTACTTAATACATATACAGCAGGCTCTGCAAGAACGACAACTAGTCCTAGAATAAAACCTACTACTGGCAAAATTTTTGAACCAGATAGCATATCTCCCATTGTTCTTGCCAGTTGCATAAATCCTCCATACACTCCTGCAAGAAATATAATTAGACCTATATAGGTATAAATAATCCCAATTAATATCTTTTTTGTCTGGCTAGATTTTAAATATAGTTTATTCATGATTATAAAAACTATGGTTATTGGCACTATTGCAAATGTTGCATCCGTTATACTTTTTATTATGAAATTTATTGTTTCATGTGAAACATGTACATCCTCTGAACCTTTTAAGACTATTCTCATAACTAGTGCTGCAAGAATAGGCCCTGTTGATGCAACTCCTACTAGTCCAAATGAATTATCTTCTGACTCATCGCTTCCTTTTAAAGCTGATGTTGCAATACACATTGATATAATAAATGGTGTAGTCATAGCACCTGTGGTAGCTCCGGATGAGTCAAATGCAATTGCATGTCCCAAATCATCGCTTAATGCCATAAGAATGAATATAATAATATAGATAGATAGAAATAATTTTGGCATTGAAATCTCTTTTATTATTCTAAGAAGTCCTATACTTACCATAATTCCAACACCTAATGAGATTATCATCACTATTAATTGTACATTTAGTCCTATTGCATCCTTTATTTCATTTGCAAGTATCAAAAGATCAGGCTCTGCAACTGATATTATAAAACCAAGAAATGTTCCACATAATAATATCTTTGCTATAGAGTCTAGATTAGCTGTGAAATTTCCAACTAATGATCCAATCTTTGATATTGATAGGTCAATTCCCATCAAAAATACTGCCAATCCCACAATTATTGCTACTGAGCCTAAAAGAAAGCTTATTATCATAGAAAAAGGCACAGGGCTTAAACTAAAATTCATGATCAAAACTACAATTACTATTGGTAGAACTGATCTTGAAGTTTCTAAAAATTTTTCTTTCATCTTCACTCCTTAAATTTTTATAATAAAAGAGATAGCCACTTAATTGTAGCTGTCTCTTTTATTTTTTTGTTAATCTTCTACTTGATTTGCTGTAAGAAGTGCTAATTTATAGACATCTTCTTCATTACAACCTCTTGAAAGGTCATTAACTGGTTTGTTAAGTCCTTGAAGTATTGGACCTAAAGCTTGATATCCTCCAAGTCTTTGACCTATCTTATAACCTATATTTGCAGCCCCAAGCTCTGGGAATACAAATACTTTTGCTTTTCCTGCAACTGGTGAATTTGGTGCTTTTTGTGCTGCAACTTCTGGTGCAATTGCTGCATCAAATTGCATTTCTCCATCAAGCATAAGATCTGGTGCTTTTTCTTTTGCAAGTTTTGTAGCTTCTGATACTTTGTGGACTTCTTCACTATTTGCAGAACCCATTGTTGAAAATGATAGCATTGCTACAATTGGTTCAATATCAAATAATTCTGCTGTTTTTGCAGCTTCAATTGCAATTTCTGCAAGCTCGTGTGATTGAAGTGAAATATTAATTGCAGTATCTGCAAATAAAAGTCTTTCACCATTTGGTCCAAGCATAATCATCGCACCGGATGTTCTTTTTACACCTGGTTTTGTCTTTATAATTTGAAGTGCAGGTCTTACAGTATCTCCTGTAGGTCTTGTCGCTCCTGAGACCATTCCATCAGCTTTTGCTGTTTGAACCATCATTACACCGTAGTAATTAGGATTCTTTAGAAGATAACGTCCGTCTTCTTCTGTATTTTTACCCTTTCTTCTTTCTACAAATGCATCTACTAGTTCATCGAAGTCTTCTGCATATCTTGGATTTATTATTTTAATATCTCCAAGTTTAACACCTTCCTTGTCAGCTGTCTTTTGGATTTGTCCATGATCTCCAAGAAGAATTGGCACGATATGTCCTTCTTCTTTGTGTCTAAGTGCTGCTCTTAACACTCTTGGATCTTCCCCTTCTGGGAAAACTATCTTGTAATTTTTGCCTTTGATATTTTCTTTGACCATTTCTATAATATCAGTTTTTGCCATCTAGACCTCCTTAATTATAAATATACTATTTTCTGCCTTCAATTGCTAGCTCTACGCTTTCAACCTCTTCAGGAGAGGCATTTTGCATGATTTGGCCCCTTTTTACTTCCTTTAAGAAAATATTGGAACCTTCTTGTCCATAAAGACTTGTTAGTACTATTCCATTGTTGAAATTATCTAGTAAACAAAGGGAAAATGATAAATTACCTCTTTGTCCTTCATAGGCATTGTAGTGAAAAATTCCAGTCTTTGTAAAAGATTCAATGGTCTTATCATTTTGTTCGACAAGATCATCTTCTACAATATTTAATTTCTTTTCGACCTCATTGATGCTTTTGTTTAATGCAAGTAATACCTCTTCGAGGTCTACATCATCGCCTATGCCTCTTAATAATCTATCATATCTTCTTTTTTGTCTTTTTTGTTTATTGTGAAGATCGAGTATTAAAATATATTCAAAAATCACAATAAAAGCTAGCACCGCAACAATAATATATACTGCTATCATAATAACCTCCTGTCTAATATCTCTAAATATTTGTCTTTAAGTTTTTTCGCTCTTTTTAAAATCTCGAATTTATCATATGAAAAATCATCAATATGACTTGCATTGATATCTACATTATAAAAGGAAGATTTTATTGCATCATAGATTAAATTGATACCAATTTGTCCATCGCTAAGGGCATTTTTTGATCCCTTTTTTATGATATTTTCACATGAATTAAGTGCCTCCATGAGCCTATCGATTGTGTCAATCGGTGGTTTTATGGCTTTAAGATAGCCTTCTTTAAGTGCAGATTCTCTTTGTTTTTTATCTTCAATTTTATATGCCTTAATGACATCATCAAAGCTTGTTACATCATCTTGCATTATAGCTTTTAATTCATCCGATAATCTTTCGAGATTTTCTTTCTCCTTTTTGACCAATTCAATATCAGAGTCTTTAAACGAGGAAAGATTATATAGCATTAGTATTAAATTAATACCCAAAATTCCAGTTAAACTAACTACAGCTCCACCACCTGGATTCGCCTTTTTAGTCTTGGTATTTTCGATAAATTCATCGAGCGAATAATCAATCAACATCACTTAACCTCTTAAGTAAATCTTCCATATCATCGGTTGAATAGCAGTCGATTATGACCTTGTAGATGCCATTTTTCTTTTTGAATTCTACCTTACTTCCAACAGCTTCAATAAATTTTTCTCTAAAATTATCCATAAGAATTTCATCCTGATCGAGCTTTTTGACCTTCTTTTTTGTATTTATTTTTTCTACATCGCGAATATTTATCTTTTTATTGATTAGATCATCCTTTGCTCTTTCTCTTTTTTCATCATCATCAATGGCCAAAAGTGAACGGGCCTGATTTCTTGTAAGTTTACCTGCTTCTAAGTCCTTCTTTGTATTATCATCAAGTTTTAAAAGTCTTAAACTATTTGCAATGTAGGATCTACTCTTTCCAACAGTTTTAGATATCTCTTGTTGAGTCATATTATAATCATCAGCAAGTTTTTTGTAGGCATTGGCCTCTTCAATTGGATTTAAATCCTCTCTTTGGATATTTTCAATAAGGCTTATAATATCTAGTGCCTTTTGCTCTATATCTTTTATAATTGCAGGTATTTTTTTAAGTCCTGCTATTTTTGAAGCCCTAAAGCGTCTCTCACCTGCAATAATTTCGTAGATATCGCCATTTTTCTTGACTATTATTGGCTGAATTACACCATATTGTGAGATTGAATCGCTAAGATTCGAAAGTGCACTTTCGTCAAATTCCTTTCTAGGTTGAGTAATTCTAGGTACGATCTTGTCGATGTCAATTTCAACAACCTTCTGATCAGAAATATTCTCAGGATTTGGTGGAATTAATGCATTTAATCCCCTACCCAAGGATCTCTTTTTCATACTTCCCCCTTTTTAAAAATCATATTTTTTTAGTATATCATCAATTTCTTTATCGAGCATTTCATCAGAAATATCATCATAATCATCTAGTTTTTTTTTAATTCTTCAGCTGAATTTTCTATATGATCATTATCCACTTCGATCTCGTTTGCTGCGTTATTTTCATCATCAGCTTCTTTTGTTTCATGTGAAACATTTCCTATTTCTTGCTCTACTTCCAAATGCTCTAAATCATTTGAGTCTGATTGTATTTTATTTTCTTTAGATAAATCACTCTTCTCTCTTTGAGCGCTCATTGTTTCATGTGAAACATCTATATCTTTATGAGCTTCTTTAACACTTTCTTCTTTTGTTTCATGTGAAACATTTCCTTGAGAATCTTTCTGATCTGAGAAATTTTCTTCATCTGATAAATGCTCTTTTGAATTTTCTTTCTCGTGATCAATTTTTTGTTCAGATTCCAATTTATCTTTTGAAGAATTTATTTGTTCATCTTCATTGGCTTTAGAATCTTCTAAATTTGTTTCACGTGAAACATTTTTTTCAGTATCATTATCTTCTTTCACATCTTTAGATATTTTTTCTTCTTTGTCTATTTCTTCTTCAAATACTTTATTATTTGTTTCATGTAAAACTTCTTTATTATTTTCTGCTATTTCTTCGCTGAGTCTTAAATATGCCCTTGCGCCCTTGCTTTTTATCTCATAATCAATGACAGATCTCCCAAAAGATGGCGCTTCTGCCAATTTAATATTTCTAGGAATCATCGTAGCAAAGACTTTGCTCTTAAAATATGCCTTTACCTCTTCAACTACCTCAATTGACAAATTATTTCTTGAATCGAACATGCATAAAAGAACGCCTTCAATATCAAGATCTGGATTTAAAGTCTCTTTTACCATATTATAAGTATTTAAAAGTTCGCTGACACCTTCAAGTGCATAATACTCACATTGAATGGGAATTAAAACCGAATCACTTGCACTTAATGCATTAATTGATAATAGTCCAAGTGATGGTGGACAGTCTATCAATAAAAAGTCATAGTCTTTTTCAATTTCACTTAGAATTTGTCTGAGTTTTAATGCCCTATCCTCAAATTCTATTAGTTCAACTTCAAGTCCTGAAAGATTGGAATTTGAAGCAATTACATCGACCTTTATGTCCTCATCTTCGCTTTTATATTCTTTTATTGCATCTATGATATTTTCTTGTTCAAAAAAAAGATCGTAGATGCTTAAATTATCTTTATTTTTATCGATACCAAAACCGGTGGTCGTATTAGCCTGAGGATCCATGTCCACAACCAACACCTTCTTAGAAAGTCTTGAAAGTCCAACTGCGATATTTACAACCGAAGTCGTCTTTCCAACACCACCTTTTTGGTTAAAAACACATATTGTCTTTGCCATATTTATCCTTTCATTAATTAGATCTATCCATCAATAATGCATAATCTAAAGCCTTATTTACAGCCCATTTTCTAACATGATTTCTTGAGCCCTTTAGATTAAGTTTTTTTACAAATCTTCTATCCTTGTATTTTATGCCCACAAAGACCTCACCAGTATGTGCAAATCCAGTTGTAATTACACAAAGTTCGCTCTTTGTTTTTTCATACAAGCCTTCAAGCATTTCTATTGCACACTCAAGGCTTACTGCTCCATAATTTTCAAGTGTTTGTTTATTTACATTTAATAACTTTGACTTGACTTCATCGCTATATGTCACATAACTTTCTTCAATTACTTCTCTTGCTGTCGGTATGTCTATAATACTTGAAGCAATCATTCCACCTGTTATAGACTCAGCTGTAGAAATCTTCTCGCCCTTTTGTTTTAACAATTCGACTAAGACCGACTGACGAGTTTGATCGTCTGTTGCATAGATTAAATTACCAAAAATTGCTTCCAATTCTTCTTGTTTTCTCTCAATCATCATTTGGGCTATTTTTTCATCATCAGCTTTTGCAGTAATTCTTAATATACATCCATCTTCTGTTGCATAGGGACTTACTGTGGGATTTTTAGAATTTAAATCGACCCTTCTTGCCATGTCCCATTCTCCCAAAAGTGCAATTTTTAGAATGCGAGATTTTATTATAGCCTCTCTTTTTAAAAATCTTTTGACCTTGTTTTCAAACATTTCCTTCATTTCATGAGGAACACCGGGCATTAATATAATCTTTGAATTCTCTGTTGTATTTATTATAACCCCTGGTGCTGTTCCAATCTCATTGTCTAGAATTATTGAATTTTTAGGGAAAATAGCCTGTTTCATATTTTCTGACAAAGCCGTTTCATCATCTCCAAAATATTCTTTTAATCTATCATATGATTTTTGATCGAGTACTCTTTCTTCATCGCTAAATTTCATAGCAACTTCTTTTGTAATATCATCAGCTGTAGGTCCAAGACCTCCTGTGCATATTATGTAGTCTGCATTTTTTATGCTTTTTTCAAATTCATTTTTTAGCCTGTTAAAATTATCTCCAATTGTGACAAATCTATGGACATCTATTCCAAATTCTTGCAATTTTGTAGCAAGATACTGTGAATTAGTATCTAAAATATTTCCAAGTAAAATTTCTGATCCTATTGAATAAATTTCTGCTTTCATATATCCTCCTTAGATTGCCATTGTTTCACGTGAAACATATACTATTATTATAAATTAATTAAAGTCTTTTGTCCACAAGATCTAATAGAAGTTTTAACAAGATTATAATTGTTTCATGTGAAACAATTGTGGAAGTTAAAAATTCACAATTAAAAAGCCCGTCAATGACGAGCGAATGTTTCATGTGAAACATTATAATAATTTCTTTAGCATCCTACTAATATATAATTTTTGGTCTCTATCAAGTGGCTCTAAAAATTCATTTAGCACTTGATTATGTATGCCTTCAGTTATTTTGTAGGCATCTTCTCCTTTTTTTGTTATAGAAACAATGTGAAATCTACGATCTTTTGGATCACAGACTTTTTTTACATAGCCTTTTTTTATAAGATTTGCTATGACAAATGGCACATTGCCAGGAGTTGAAAGTATTGTATTCATAATCTTTCCAACTGGCATACTTCCCTTGTGTACAAGTGCTTCTAAAATTGCAAATTGAGTAAGTGTCAAGTCATATTTGATAAGCTCTTTTTCGATTTTTCTAAATATCATGCTGCTTGTTCTTGAAAGACAGATAAAGAACAAGCCATTTTCTTTTTTATAATTTTGCATATTAAATACCTATTGGATTTTTTAAAGCTTTATTTTGTCCACGAGGATATTTTTTTGGAGTCTTTGAAACTTTCTCAATTATAACTATAAGTCTCTTTTGATCTTCAATTTCAATTGGCACAACATCTATCAAAGCGCCTCCAAGTGTCTCAATTGCTTTTTGTGCCTCTTCTATTTCAACTTCGGCATTTGGTCCCTTCATGGCGATAAATTTTCCGCCAATTTTTAAAAATGGCAGCGCATATTCACATAAAGTCGAAAGATTAGCCACAGCTCTACTTGTTACAGTGTCGAATACTTCTCTTTTTTCTTTTGCATAATCTTCAGCTCTTGTGTGTATTGCTCTAATATTTTTAAGTTCTAATTTTTCAATTACTCTATTGCAAAAATCCGTCTTTTTTCTAACCAAATCAATCAAAGTCATATTGAGACTATCATCATTTATTTTAAGCACAATGCCAGGAAAACCAGCGCCTGTGCCAATGTCTAGACAATTTCCACAAACATACTCGCTAATAGACAATGAGTCTTTAAAATGTTTCAATTCTATTTCTCTAGGATCAGTAATCGCAGTAAGATTGATCTTTTTATTCTCTTCAATTAAATAATCCCTGTAAATTTTGTACCTATCCATTATTTTCCTTTCGTCTTAAGCCAAATCAACAAGACATTGATATCTGCAGGTGAAACACCAGATATCCTCGATGCCTGTCCGAGTGAATCGGGCTTAATATCATTTAATTTTAATGCTGCCTCTTTTTTAAGACCCTTTATCTCAAAATAATCATTAATTTCCTTTAATGACCTATTTTCAAGCTTTTTAAATTTGTCAATATCTGCCATTTGCTTTTTGATATATCCTTCATACTTGATTTCAGTTTGAACTTCAAGGGCATGTATCTTTAACAATTTGTCTCTGTAAGGATCCAATCCTTCAAGTTTAAAATAATCAAGCTCTGGCCTTTTTATAAGCTCATATAGACTATAGCCTGTCTTTAATGGCGATGAAGACAAAGATTTTATGATTTCATTATTTTCTTCAGTTGGTGTTATCATAATTTCTTTTAGTCTTTGTTTTTCACCATCAATTATTTCTCTTTTTCTAAGCATTTTTTCATAGCGTTCTTTTGTGACAAGACCTAGTTCATAGCCCTTTTTAGTTAGTCTAAAATCGGCATTGTCCTGTCTCATAGTTAGACGATATTCGCAGCGCGAGGTCATCATTCTATAAGGTTCGCCAGTTCCTTTAGTTACCAAATCATCGATTAAAACTCCGATATATGCATCGGATCTGTCAAGAATTAGCGGTTCTTCTTCTTTTAATTTAAGTGCTGCATTAATGCCTGCTATAAGTCCCTGGCCTGCTGCCTCTTCATAGCCACTTGAACCATTGATCTGTCCTGCAAAAAATAGATTTTCAACCTTCATGCTCTCAAGGCTTCGCTTTAGTTGTCTCGATTCTATAAGATCATACTCAATTCCATATGCCGGACGCATGATCTTGACATCTTCAAGTCCTGTTATTGTCTTATAAAATGCCTTTTGAATTTCAAATGGCAATGTCGATGAAACACCTTGAACATAGATTTCATCGGTTGAAAGGCTCTCTGGCTCTAAAAAGACCTGATGGATGTCTTTGTCAGGAAATCTTACCATTTTATCCTCAATTGATGGACAATAACGAGGACCAACTCCCTTGACAAGACCTGCATACATCGGTGATCTATGAAGATTTTCCATTATGATCTCCTTGGTTTTTTTAGTCGTGTAGGTTAGATAACAATCCTCTTGTTTTTTATCTGAAAAATCCAAGTCTTCATTCAAAAATGAAAATGGCACTATCTCGCTATCGCCTTTTTGGATAGTTGTAAGTGAAAGATTCAAACTCTTTTTGTCAACCCTTGCAGGAGTTCCTGTCTTAAATCTTTTAAGACTTAGTCCAAGATCTTTTAAACTATCTGAAAGATAAGTTGCAGCAGAAAGACCATGGGGACCTGATGTATATGTGAGTTCTCCCATCAAAATTAAACCATTTAAATAAGTTCCTGTGCAAACAATGCAAGCTTTACATGGAAAAATTGACCCTTGAATGGTCTCAATTGATTTAACTTTTCCATTTTCTTCATTAATCTTGTCGACTTCAGCTTCTAAAATATCCAAATTCTCTTGATTTTCAAGCGTCTTTTTCATTTCTTCATGATATTTTCTCTTATCAGCTTGAACCCTTAAAGAATGGACTGCTGGCCCCTTTGAAGTATTTAGCATCCTTGACTGAATGAAGGTCTTGTCAATATTAATGGCCATCTGTCCGCCAAGTGCATCTATTTCTCGTACAATATGCCCCTTTCCAGTCCCTCCAATATTTGGATTGCATGGCATATCTGCAATGGATTCTAATGATGTAGTTACAATTAGAGTCTTAAATCCAAGTCTAGCCGAAGAAAGCGCAGCCTCACAACCTGCATGTCCTGCGCCTATTACTACGATATCATAAGACTCATCGATAAATTTATTCTTACTTTCCAACACAAAACTCCTTAAATACCTTATCTAAAATTTCATCAGAGACCTCATCGCCTGTGATCTCGCCCAAATCATTGTAGGATGAACGAAGATCGACCTCAACGCAGTCGATTGGCACATTCATCTTTATATCATTTAAACAATTTTTAAGCTTAACACTGGCCTTCTCCAACAACCTTTCATGTCTTAAATTCGTTATGACAGTCGATTGATGCTCAATTTCTGTTGTGTCAAAGATCTCCATTATGACTTTTTCAATTTTATCTAAGCCCTCATTGTTTTTAATGGAGGCTTCAATTATGGGTAGATCGGTTTTAAGATCTGATCTTTCAAATTTTCTTTCAAGATCGCTCTTATTTAAAATGATGATTGCATTTTTATCTTCTATTAAAGAAAGAATTTTTTGATCTTCATTGTCTAATTCTCGTGAAGAGTCGAAAATTGCAATAATTAAATCTGATTTTTCCAAAATTTCTATCGACTTTTCGACGCCAATTTTTTCTACAATATCACCAGTTTCTCTAATTCCTGCCGTATCGTTGATCTTTAAAGTCAAATTGCCAAGATTTAAATACTCAGTTATTGCATCCCTTGTAGTGCCTGCAATATCTGTGACAATGGCACGATTTTCCTTTAAAAGCGCATTTAAAAGCGAACTTTTCCCGACATTGGGCTTTCCAATAAGAGCAGTTTCAACCCCATCACGGATGATCTTTCCCTTATTTGCAGTCGATTTAAGCATATCAATCTTCTCATTTGCACATTCAATATATTCAATTATATCATCAACCGGCAAATCCTCGCCGTCTTCAGTGAAATTAATCGAGTACTCAATTCTGCTTAATGCCTCAAGCTCTGTCTTTCTAATATCTGAAATAGCCTCTTTTACCGAACCATTTAATTGATTTATTGCCTCTTTTTGTGCAATTTCTCCCGTTGCATTTATTATATCAATAACTGCCTCAGCTTGTGAAAGATCTATTCTGCCATTTAAAAATGCACGCTTTGTAAATTCTCCTGGCTCAGCCATGTCACAGCCTAAATCCAAAAGCAAATTCAAAATCTTTTTTACAGAAATCATAGATCCATGACAATTGATCTCAACGACATTTTCGCATGTATATGTGTAAGGTGCCTTCATTAAACACACCATCACCTCATCATATTCTTCATCATTATATATGATCTTGCCATAACGCATTTTTCTATTGTCCTTTTGGGTATCAATAGCTTTGCCATTTGCCGGCACAAAGATCTTCTTTATTATATTAAAACTCTCATTGCCGCTCATTCTAACAATGGAAATTCCACCAGTTCCCATTGGCGTAGAGATAGCAGCGATGGTCCTTTCTACCATAGAATCCTCCTTACTTTACCTAAAAATTATATGTTTTTTACGCAAAAAATCAATATTAAACTCAATCTTTATCATTAATTGTTTCATGTGAAACATTTTGACTTTTTCATTTGTATTTATTATACTTCAAATAGATTAATTAAACTTTGAGCTCACAATGAAAAAACTATATGCACTTAACTTATTTTCAAACTTAATATTCTATGCACCTATAGCCTTATTAGTCAGAACGAATAGGGGAATAAGTATTAGCGAATTTTTCTTATTACAAGCCATACTATCATCTACAGCAATGCTTATGGAGTTTCCACTAGGGCTTTTAACTGATAAAATTGGACTTAAAAAGACCATAGTACTATCACAAGTTACTATGATTATTGCAAGAATAATACTTTTAAATACATATAATTTTATTGCATTTAGTATAGAAGCAGTGCTTGAAGGTATTTCTTTTGCATTAAATTCTGGAAAGTGCCTATATATAAAGTATTTGGCTATAAAGAATTTTCAAAAAATACCTCTGTGCTTTACAATTATGGAACATTAGCTTTTATAATTTCAACCATAGCCTTTTATTTTATAAATACAAGATTTAATATAGATTATCTTATAATTTTTACAATTATAGCAAATTCTATAGCTTTTGTATTTTCACTTCTTTTAAAAGAAGATAGAGATAAAGAGGCTAGTGTAGAAAATATAAAATTTAACGAACTAAGGCTAATATACAAAAATAAATACTTTCTAAAACTCGTTTTTATAAGCTCTTTTTTTGGACTTTCGTTTATACTTATAAATTTCTTCTATGTCCAAATTTTAATAGACAATGGTTATAATGAAAATTTAATATCTGCCATCATATTGATCTACTCATTTTTGCAATTATCACAGAGAATTATTATATCAATTTTGGATAAGAGAAGCATTCAAAAAAATGTTCAACTTCTATCATTAATACTATCTATCTTTTTGATCGTTCTATTTATCTTAAGATCAAAATACATAGTAATTGCCATGATATTATTTCCAACTTTCCTATCAGTTATGGGCATATATCTTGAAAGAATTCAAAATAATTTTATCGATAATTATAAACTCCATGAATATAGAGCGACAATGCTTTCGGCATTCAATCTATTTTCTGATATCTTTGAAGTAATCTTTTTGGTATTAAACTCAATGATTGCAAGCCTTAATTATAGATATGTATTTTTCTTTTTAGGTATTATGTTTTTAATTTCAATGAAAATAGATTTAAAAACAAAAAGTTTCACGTGAAACAATGAATGCCTGTAAAAAATGTTTCATGTGAAACAAAAAGAGCCCGAAGGCCCTTTTTACTTGTCTACATATGAAATTACTACATATCTTTTTGGATCTTTTCCAACTGATGAGCTTGTAAGCTTATCATATTTTGAAATCTCCTTGTGAACTAATCTTCTTTCGTATGAATTCATATATCTGAGATTCCAATATTTCTTATTTCTAATGACCTTATGAGCAATTCTATTTGCATAATTTCTTATCTTATCATCACGTCTTTTTTTGTAATTGTTAACATCAACTGTGATCTTTGGGGAATTTTTAGGACCATTTATCATTCTTCTAAGAAGAAATTCAATTGAATCTAATGTCTTTGCATTTCTTCCAATCAAAATGCCAGTATCGTCTTTGTCAACTTTTACCTCAAGTTTTATGATATCATCATATAAATTGCCATAAATCTTATTTTCAATGTGCATATTATCAATCATTTTGCCCAAAAGATCCTTGGCTTTATAGTATTTTTCGACATCAGAAAGCTCTTTTTCATCCTTTAATTTCTCATTGGCTAAAGGATTTAAATTACCATCTTCATTATCTTTTTCGCTTTCTTTAATATCTACTTGATCCTCATTTTCTCTATAATCTTCTTTAATGATCTCTTCATCATAATCATCTTCTGACAATTCTTCATTATCTTCTAGATTATCTTCATTATGATCATATTTTTTTGGATCAAAATC
The DNA here is from genome assembly GCA_030527425.1 of Tissierellia bacterium. Taxonomy (GTDB): domain Bacteria; phylum Bacillota; class Clostridia; order Tissierellales; family Peptoniphilaceae; genus JAUNAV01. The sequence goes on along the minus strand of JAUNAV010000011.1, from coordinate 13,888 downwards.
AACTTTGATATCATCGAAAGAATCATTTAAAATGCTCTCTTCGATATCTTTTAATTCTTCCATCGCACTTTCTTCATAGCTTATTTTAACAACAGCCTCTTTTTGTCCGATGATGCCAAAAAATCCTGATTTTTCCTCTTCCAAGACTTCAATTTCGACCTCATCGCGACTTAGTTTTAATTCATCAAGTGCTTCTTTGATTGCAATTTCAGTTGTCTTTGCTGTTTTTACAATAGATTTTTTCATATCAGTCCTCTTTTATTCTCTCTTTATGATTAGAGAAGAAAAAATACATAATAACTCTAAAGATAATCTCAATAACAGAGCTCATTGTCCAATAAAGTGGAAGTGCTGCAGGCATTGATCTAAACACGAAATAATATGCAAGTGGCAATACCATAAGCATTGTATTCATTGAACCCATCTGAGAATTTTGTTGTGCTTTATTTGTCTTCATTGAGAATAATGATACTGCAAATTGTGAAAGTGAGGTCATAAGTGGAAGTCCAAACCACAATGGATCCATTTGGTTAAGGTCTTTTATCCAAAAGAAATTCTTTGAAATAGACTCAAACTCGCTCTTACTTTCAAACATAAATTGAGCAGGGTCTCTAATGACTCTAATGAGTGCCATAAGAATTAAAAATTGAATCAAAAGCATTAAACATGAGGAGCATCCCATAACAGAAACGCCCTTTTCTTTGTATAGCTCTTGAGTTTTTTGTTGTAGGACCCTTTGATCATAACCATATTTCTTTTTTAATTTTTCAACTTCAGGTGACAGTTCACTCATCTGTTGGCTTGATTTTTGTGTATTTAATGTTATTGGAATTGTTATCAATTTGACAAGAAATGTCATAATGATAATAGAAATCGCATAAAAAGATATTAAGCTAGGTTCGTTCATCGCCTGGCTTAACATCTGATAGATAAATTTAAGTACATAGCCTAGTATTGTGGCTAAAAAAGTCAACATATATCCTCCGTCTATAATCTATTTTAAAGGATCATATCCACCCTTAGAAAATGGATTACATCTTAAAATTCTCCGCACTGATAGAGCTAGCGCCTTAAAAAATGGATATTTTTTGAAAGCCTCTAGTGCATATTGGCTACAAGTCGGTACATATTTGCACTTGCCATAACCTAGGTGCGGAGAAATTACTAACCTATAAATTTGTATTAATTTTATAAAGATTTTATTTAGCATGAAATACCCTTTTCTGTTTGAAAGCCTTGTTTAACACATGTTCAAAAGATTTTTTTAATCTATTGTAATCATATTCTGCTAAGTGCACTTTTGGAATTACTATCATATCAACATTGTTTATGTCATAATATGAAAGTCTAACTATTTCTTTTAAACGTCTCTTTAGCTTGTTTCTTTTTACAGCTTTTCCTATTTTTTTACCTACAGAAAATCCAAAACGTGGATGATTTAGATTATTTTCTCTAATTAAAACCGTAAAATCCCTATTATAATAGGCTTTGGCTTTTTTGTAGACCCTTTTGAAATCTTTGTTATCTCTAAGTCTTAACTCTTTTTGCATAAAAACTCCAAACAGTAAGTACAAAATATTAGAAAAAAGCCATTTGGCTTTTTTCTATACTCTATGCTGATAATCTTTTTCTACCTTTTCTTCTTCTATTTTTAAGAACTCTTCTTCCACCTGGAGTAGACATTCTCTTTCTAAAACCATGATCTTTTTTTCTTTTTCTTCTGTTTGGTTGATATGTTCTTTTCAACTTAGACACCTCCTTATCTTATAGTATAGGACTAAGTTTTATTATATTTAAATTATAGGCATATGTCAAGCTTTTTGCCATTTATTTAGTCAAAAATTTAAGCATTTAAAAAATCATCTACACTACTATATACAAAATCAGAATATCCTTTGATATCATCATCTAAATTTTGGCCAATTATAATGATATCAGGAAATGTAAAACCGTGGTAATGTCTTACATAAGTCAAAAAATAGTCCTTGTCATGATCTTTTGAATTATAGATAATCTGATCTTTATTTTTTATAATATCCCCACCATCTTCTACTCTGTAGTTGGCATCATGTTTTACAGTAGAATCAGAAAATAGGCAAAGGATATGTCCATCATTCATTAAAGAATCGATTGTCTTTTGATCATCTACACATTCGTCTTTTAAAAATATCATCTTGTTTTTCATTTTTTTACCTCCATTTTTCTTTATTATATATTTTATTTCAAAAATTCTCAAATTTTTATTTTTTAAGCCCATTGTGGATAAAATTTATCAGTAAATGTGAATGTGGATTATTTATCTAAGTATGAGAGTAATTAAATATTAGTTTATTTTATTATTTAAAATTTAAAATCTCATCTTTTAAGCATTTATTAAAATGAGATGATTAAAAAATTAAAAATGAATATCACTTATCCACATTATCCCCAAAACAGTGGATTATTTTAGATGATAAATTTAGGATATCAACCAACAATCAACATTTTGTGGATAAGTTGATTAAGTGGCTATTTTTTGGTATAATAGGCTGTGTAAAAGATATGGAAAAGTCTAAATATATGAAGCTTATTCCACCAAAATGTGGATATCTTTTCTGTATAACTTAAAACCAGATGATTTTTCCCGTCTTTTCAGTCTAAATATAGCCAATAATACTATCCACATCATACTTATCCACAACTTATCCAAATCTTGGGGATAAGTCGATGGAAAACATGAACCTTTTGAAAAAAAGCACATTTAATTATGTGGATTATTGTAAAGGGGGATAAATGAACGAAGTAGAAAATATAACCAATGAATTAAAAAATATTATGGATGTAAAAATCAGCAATGAAATCAAGTACAATATGTGGATTAGAGTGCTTGAACCCATTGCTTTAAATGATAAAACTCTTTATATGCAGGCACCGACAAAATTTGTTGTAAACATGGTAAAGGCGAATTTTTTGACGATGCTTAAAGAGTCTTTGGATATGATCATTGATCCTGAAGTAAAAAGATCAAAGATAATTCTTACATCACCAGATAGCGAAAATTATGAACAGATTATATTAAAGGGCAAAAAGATCAATGAAGATGGCCAAATGGGCATGGATGTTGATAAGAAAAGGCCAAAACCTCAGCTTAATCCTCAATACACCTTTGAAAATTTCATTCGTGGAAAAAGCAATGAATTAGCCCTTGCTGCAAGCGAGAATGTGGCTGAAAATTCGATAAAAAATGGCAGAACAAAAACCTACAATCCTCTATTTATATATGGATCATCGGGGCTTGGTAAGACCCATTTAATGCAGGCTATTGCTCATAGAATTGTAGAGAGAAATCCCGATAAATACATAATGTATATATCAAGCGAGAAATTTACCAATGAGATGATCTCTTCAGTTAGAGAAAATAAAAATGAGGAATTTAGAAGAAAATATCGCTCTGTCGATGTGCTTTTAATCGATGATATTCAATTTATAGCTAATAAGACTGGAACTCAAGAAGAGTTTTTCCACACCTTTGAGGATTTATACAATGCAGGAAAGCAAATAGTCATATCATCTGATAAGCCACCAAGAGAGATAAAACAACTTGAAGACAGGTTAAGATCTCGCTTTGGTTGGGGACTTATAGTCGATATTTCAAGGCCTGATTTTGAAACAAGGGTTGCAATCCTTCAAAACAAGCTCTATCAAGAAAATGCTTCAGTTACAAATGAGGTCATTGATTATATTGCAGACAATGTCGATACCAATATTCGTGAGCTTGAGGGCTCATTATTGTCGGTTTTGGCTATTGCAAATTTAAAAAAGAAGGATACTGCAACAATCGATGATGCAAAGCAAGCCTTAAAGTCAATCTCAAAGCCAGAAAGAAGAAAGGTTACAATAGATATTGTAAAAGATGCTGTGTGTCAAAAGTTTAATCTTAGACGTGATCAATTAGAATCTAAGTCTAGAAAGAAAAATATTGCTCAACCAAGGCAAATTGCAATGTATCTTTCAAGGGAGCTTACAAATAAATCTCTTGTTATGATTGCTGAAAGTTTTAACAGAGACCATACGACAATACTTCATGGCTATGACAAGATATCTGAGCAAATGAAAAAGGATGAGAATTTAAAACTTGCCATTGAAGATTTGATAAATGAGATTAGAGGCTAAGTTATCCACAATTTGGGGATATATATGTTTATAAGTCAATTTTTGCCTCTTGTTTATTTAAAGCATTTTATCGCTGTGGATTAAGTTGATAACTCAAAGACTTATACAGACTTATCCACATTATGTTAATAAGAGTTTTTGGCAGAAATTAAACAAATCTTTGACTTATCCACATATAAACGGCCCCTACTACTATTACTACTAAGTTTATAATAATAAGGAGAGACAATGAAAATTCAAATTCAACAAAGAGATTTACTAAATCATATATCCATTGCTCAAAAAGCAGTTTCTACTAAAACAAATATCAGTTTTCATGAATTAATATACTTTGAAGCCAAGGACAATAAATTGAATTTATATTCAACAGATGGAGAAATTTCAATTATTACAAGTGTAGATTGTTTCGTTGAAGAGGAAGGTGACATGGCCATTGCTGCCAATGTCATAAACAATATTATTAGGAAACTTCCAAATGATGAGGTGAAAATTGACTGCACTGATGGTAAAATAAATATAAAATGCTTAAAGAGTAATTTCAATATAATTGCCTTTGAGTATTATGAAAAAGAAAATCTAAAAGAATTTTCTGGTGATCATCTTACAATTGACAATCACATTTTAAAAGAGACAATTTCTGAAACAGAATTTGCATGTAGCAATGATGAGACAAAAATTGCCCTTACTGGCATCTATCTAGAGTGCAAAAATCACTACATTAGCTTTGTAGCACTTGATGGATACAGGGTTGCTTTAAAAAATATCAAAAGCGAATATCCTCAAAGCATGAAGGATCTTGAGGTTATCGTGCCAAAAAGGGCTATGATAGAATTTTCAAGAATAATTGATGAGAATTCTTATACCGAAATCTACAAACTTGAAAATGATCTTGTCTTTGTGACAGATGATACAATAATGTATACGAGAATTATCGACAAGAATTATATCGACTTTAAAAATTTCATGGTCGACAATTCAAAGATCCAAGTTATAGCTGATAGAGTTGATCTAATTCATGCGCTTGAGCGTGCATCGCTTTTAGCTGATAGTCAAAATGCAAATCTTATAAAACTTGAGATTGCAAGCGGTGATATCATAATAAAGAGCAATTCACAATTGGGCGATGTTATGGAGATGGTTAAAATTGAACAAAAAGGAGAGGATCTTAAAATTGCATTTAATGCAAGATATTTACTAGAAGGCATTAAGGCAATAAAGACTGAAAAGATCATTTTAGCCTTCCAGTCAACTTTAAATCCATGTCTTTTATATCCTCATTATAAAGAAGGGGAGGAACAAGAGAACACTTATACCTACATGGCATTACCAGTTAGAGTGGCAGGTGAAAATTAATGGAGAAATTACAATATGAAGCAGATTCTATTAAATTAAAGGATCTTTTAAAAGTAACAAGTCTTCTTCCAACAGGTGGCATGGCAAAAAATGTCATTCGAGATGGCCTTGTAAAATTAAATGGCAAGGTCGAATACACTTGTGGCAAAAGGCTAAAAAAGAATGATTTAATAGAATATGATGATACCATTATTGAGATTATATGATAATAAAAGAATTGAGACTTAGTAAGTTTAGAAATTATTTTTATGAGAATTTAAAATTCGATCCAAAAATCAATATTTTTTTAGGCGATAATGCACAGGGAAAGACCAATCTTTTGGAGGCTGTCTTTTTCTGTGCCAATGCTACAAGCTTTAAAAAGATTAAGGATTCAGATTTGATCATGTTTAAAGAAAATGAGATGAATTTAAAGGCCTTAATCCAAAAGAATAATTCTTTTAAAAAGATAGATATAAATGTCACAAAGGAAAAAAAGACTATAATCGTAAATGACATAAAATACAAAAAGAATAGGGACTTAAAGGCCTTATTTAATATTGTAACCTTCACGCCTGAGGATTTAAGAATTGCAAAGGAGGGGCCTAGCTTACGAAGAGAGTTTTTTGATGATATAATAGTATCTGTCGACTTTAATTATTGGAGAATAAAAAGAAAATATCTAAGGCTTCTTTTTGAAAGAAATAAGCTTTTAAAAAATAGAAATGTTAAATTTTTTAACCAAGAGCTAGACGCTTTTGACAAGCAGCTTGCAAAAGAAGGTGCAAAAATCAATGTCTACAGGGACAGATATATAAAATTTATCGAAAAATTTGCAAAAAAATATCTATCCTTATTTACAAATGGCAAAGAAGAGCTTGAGATCTCGTATATTGCAGATATTAAAGCTTTTGATTATGATTCATATTATAAGTCTTTAAAAGATAATAGGGACAATGATCTTTTGCGCTATACAACGACTAAGGGCATTCACAGAGATGATATTGATATTTTAATCAATGGCAAAAATATAAGAGATTTTGCAAGTCAAGGTCAGCAAAGATCGGCCATTTTGGTCTTAAAATTATCGCAGATCGAGTTGATAAAAGCAAAGCTAAATGAAAAATCGATCGTGCTTTTAGACGATGTCTTTAGCGAACTTGACGAAAAAAGAAGTGGTTTTTTGCTAGATAATCTAAGAGATTATCAGACTATAATCACCTCAACTGATTTTACAAATATTGAAAAAATTAAAAATTCTAATATAAGAAGAATAGAAAAAGGATCTATTAAAAGTTAGCGAAGGAAAGGAAATTCTATGACAAATAGTACAGACTATGGAGTTAATAATATCAGAGTCCTTGAGGGGCTTGAGGCTGTAAGACTAAGACCTGGTATGTACATAGGCTCAACTAGCGAAAGAGGTCTACACCATTTGGTATATGAAGTGGTGGACAATTCGGTGGATGAGGCCTTGGCAGGCAGATGCGACAAAATCAAAATCACAATCAACGAGGACAATTCGGTTGAGATTGAAGATGATGGTTCGGGAATTCCAATTGAAGAGCATCCAAAAACTGGAAAAAGCACTTTGGAGACAGTCCTTACAGTACTTCATGCCGGAGGAAAATTTGACTCCAATGCCTACAAGATCTCTGGAGGACTTCATGGCGTAGGTGTTTCTGTTGTAAATGCACTTAGCAAATGGCTAGTTGCTAAGGTAAAGAGAAATGGACATATCTACCAGATGAAATTTGAAAGAGGAGAGGTTTGTGATGATATAAAAATCATTGGCGATACTGATGATACTGGAACGACAATAACATTTTTGCCAGATGATGAAATCTTTGATACAACCATATTTAACAAAAAGACACTTGAAAATAGATTTAGGGAGATGGCCTTTTTAAATTCGATAATTGAAATAACTTTTATCGACAAAAGGGATAATTCTAAACAAAAATTTCACTATGAAGGTGGAATTTCAGAATTTGTAGAGTACTTAAACAAAAATAAAACACCACTTTTTCCACAAGTGCCTCATTTTAAAGGCGAACAAGAAGAGACAGGCGTTGAAATCTCCTTTCAATACACCGATAGTTACTCTGAAAATGTGATGACATTTACCAATAATATCTACACGGTTGAAGGTGGAACGCATCTTTCAGGTTTTAGATCGGCACTTACAAGAAGCATCAATGACTATGCGAGAAATTATGGATTTTTAAAGGAAAAAGAGGACAATCTCACAGGCGATGACATAAGAGAGGGAATTACAGCCATAGTTTCAGTTCAAGTGTCAAATCCACAATTTGAAGGACAGACCAAAGCAAAGCTTGGAAATGCCGATGTAAGAGGAGCAGTAGATCAATTCTTTAGCGAGCATTTAAGCTATTATCTTGAAGAAAATCCTCAAATTTCTAAAAAGATCATAACAAAAGCACTCCAGTCAAGAAGAGCAAGAGAGGCAGCAAGAAAGGCTAGAGATCTTTCAAGAAAAAGATCCATTCTAGATTCTGCAACACTTCCTGGAAAACTTGCTGATTGCCAATCTACTGATATTGCAGACAATGAAATTTTCTTGGTAGAGGGTAATTCTGCTGGAGGTTCTGCAAAAAGTGGGAGAGATAATAAAATTCAAGCGATTTTGCCCCTTCGTGGAAAGATCATGAATGTTGAGAAGGCAAAGCTTGATAGAATCTTAAATTATGAAGAGATAAAGGCGATGATTACAGCATTTGGTACAGGTATTGGCGAAGATTTTGATATGAAAAAATTAAGATATGGCAAAATAATCATCATGACCGATGCCGATGTCGATGGTGCGCATATAAGAACACTTCTTTTGACATTTTTTTACAGATACATGAAGCCTTTAATCGATGACGGGCATGTCTACATCGCACAACCACCACTTTACAAAGTCACTCATGGCAGAAGCGAGAGATATTGCTATGATGATAAGGAATTAAATAATGTATTAAAAGATATTAAAGGATCAAATTACAAAATCGCACGCTACAAGGGACTTGGTGAGATGAATGCCGAACAATTGTGGGAGACGACCATGGATCCTGACAATAGAGTGCTTTTAAGAGTTGAAGAAAATACTGAAAGTCATACTACAGATGATACATTTTCAATGTTGATGGGCGATAAGGTCGCTCCTAGAAGACAATTCATTCAAGAAAATGCAAAGTATGTTGAAAACTTGGACTTATAGGAGGATAAATGACTGAAAATAATATTTTTACGGTAGATCTTGAAAATGAGATGCGAACTGCATATCTTGACTATTCGATGTCAGTAATTGTATCAAGAGCGCTGCCCGATGTAAGAGATGGCTTAAAACCAGTACACAGAAGAATTTTATATGGAATGCATGGGCTAGGCCTTACACCTGATAAACCGACAAGAAAATCGGCAAGAGTAGTCGGCGATGTAATGGGTAAGTACCATCCACATGGCGATTCTGCAATATATGAAGCAGTCGTAAGACTTGCACAAGATTTTTCAACTAGATATCCACTAGTAGATGGCCAGGGAAATTTCGGATCAGTCGATGGCGATGATGCCGCTGCGATGCGTTATACTGAAGTTAGAATGACAAAACTTGCTCTTGAAATGCTAAGAGATATCAACAAAGATGTCGTAGACTTCATGGCTAATTTCGACGAAAGCGAAAAGGAACCAACAGTTTTGCCATCACGCTTTCCAAATCTTTTGGTAAATGGTGCTTCTGGAATTGCAGTCGGTATGAGTACCAATATGGCCCCACATAATCTAGGTGAGGTAATTGATGGTGCCATAGCCTATATGGAAAATGAAGATATAAGCATAAAAGAATTAAATAAATACATCAAAGGACCAGACTTTCCTACAGGGGCTCATATAATGGGAAAAGCAGGCATAAAAAAGGCCTATGAGACAGGACGTGGAAAGATAAAACTTCGCGCTGTAGCAGAAATTGAAGAATTTAAAAAGAATAGAGAAAGAATTATAGTTTCAGAAATTCCATATCAGGTAAATAAGGCAAGGCTTATTGAAAAAATTGCCGATCTTGTAAAAGAAAAAAGACTTGAGGGCATCTCTGATATTAGAGATGAATCCGACAGAAAGGGTATGCGAATAGTTATTGAGATAAAAAGAGATGCAAATGCCAATGTCGTCTTAAACAATCTCTACAAAAATACCCAAATGGAAAATACATTTGGCATCATAAATCTTGCACTTGTAGGTGGCGTGCCAAAGATTTTAAATCTAAAAGAGCTTTTAAAATACTACATCGATCATCAAAAAGAGGTCGTAACTAGAAGAACTAAATTTGATCTTAACAAGGCGAAGGCTAGAATTCACATAGTCGAAGGCTTGATGATTGCAATTGACAATATCGATGAGGTAATAAAGATAATAAGAAGCTCCTATGATGACAATGAGATCAAAAAAATCTTTAATGAACGCTTTGGACTAAGTGAAAAACAATCACAAGCCATCTTGGATATGCGCCTTAAAAGACTTTCAGGCCTTGAAATTGAAAAGTTAAAAGATGAACACAAAGAGCTTTTAAAGACAATTGAGTATTTGACAGGCATACTTGAAAGTGACCAAAAACTTAGAGATTTAATAAAAGATGAGCTAAATGAGATAAAACAAAAATTCTCAGACGAAAGAAGAACAAAGATCAAAAGAGATATGGGCGAGATTGACCTTGATGAGCTTATTGAAAATGAAGATGTTTTAATAACTTTGACCAATGAAGGCTATATCAAAAGATGCCCGGTTGACACCTACAAGGTTCAACACAGAGGAGGAAAGGGAATTTCAGCACTTACAACCAAAAAGGGCGATTATATTAAAAGGATAATTACAACAAAAACCCATGACACCCTCCTATTTTTCACAGATACTGGAAGAGTGTATTCGCTAAAGGGATATGAAATTCCAGAAGGCAGCAGGACAGCAAAAGGACAGGCGATAATAAATCTTTTAAGACTTGAAAAAGGAGAAAAAATCGCCCAGATGACTGCATTATCCGAAGTTTCTGAAAATTCTTGCTTTGTCATGGCAACTCAAAATGGTACAATAAAGAAAACAGATGCAAATAATTTTACATCTATACAAAAAAATGGCATAATTGCAATATCCCTACAGGAATTTGACAAGCTAGTATCGGTAAAACAAATCGATAAAGAAGGAGATATCCTAATAACGACTAAAAATGCTATGAATATCAGATTTAATTCGTCAGATATTAGAGCAACGGGAAGAACATCAAGAGGCGTTAAGGGAATAAATCTTTCAAAAGATGACCATGTCGTATCGATGGATATCGTAGAGGATAATATATATCTTTTTGTAATAACTGAAAAAGGATATGGCAAAAAATGCTATCTAAATAATTTCAACAGCCAAAAACGTGGAGGAAAGGGCATAAGATGCCACAAGATCTCTGAAAAAAGTGGACATGTTGCTTCAAGCATACCTGTAAATATCGACGATGATTTGATGATGGTATCAAAATCAGGCGACATGATTAGAATATCGGCAAGAGATGTCTCCACACAGGGCAGAAATACAATGGGTGTAAAACTTAAAAATATCAAAAAAGAAGAAGATATGATAGTCTCTGTAGTAAAATATTTTGATGAGGAAAAAGAGGATTAAATGTTTGATCATACAATTGTACAAAATAAAGATAAAATACTGATAAATCTAATTGGCGATTTGGATATATACTCAAAAGAAGAGATGATAAAGATAATCGAAGATCTTAAAAAATACGACAAAGACCTCGTGTTTGATCTTGAAAAATTAGAATATATCGACTCGACAGGACTTGGACAATTTATCAATGTCTACAAGATGGTCAATGAAAAAGAAAGAGATGTTAAAATTATAAATGCCAAGCCCAATATCAAAAAACTCTTTGATATTACGGATTTGACAAAATTATTTATGATGGAGCAGTAATGGAGAAAATTACAGTAGAAATACCAGCAAATAAGAAATATCTAAAGACTGTAAGGCTTATGACAGCATCTGTAGCATCTGCTATGAATTTTGATATTGAAAAAATTGAAGATCTAAGAGTGCTTGTAAGCGAAGCAGTCAATTACAAGAAAAAGGGATCTTTAATAAATATTGATTTTCTAATTGAAGATGACAAACTTACAATTATTGTCAAAGGAGTAGACAGACAAATCGATGAAGAATTTGCTCAAATGAGAAAAATAATTTTTGAAGAGCTTTGCGATTTCGTCTCAATTGACAAAGATACAATTAGACTTGAAAAAAAGGTGTGAGATGAGCACAAAAAAAGAAAGAGAAGAATTAAAAGAAAAATTTCTTGAATATTATAAGACCAAAGATATTAAATTAAGAGATGAGCTAATAGAAAAACATCTCTACATTGCAGATATTTTGGCCAATAAATATGTCGGAAAAGGCATTGAAAAAGACGACTTGTATCAGGTAGCATCCCTCGGGTTAATCTATGCAATAGAACGCTACAATCCCCACAAGGGATACGCCTTCTCCTCCTTTGCAACTCCGACAATTATGGGAGAGATAAAAAGATATTTTAGAGACAAAGGCTGGGTTATTAGAGTCCCAAGAAGAATTCAAAATCTCTACAAAAAGATAAATACAGCAAAAAAAATCCTCCCCCAACAACTTCAAAGAACCCCTACTATAAAAGATATTGCAAAGTATCTTGATGTAGATGAAGAAAAAATCCTTGAAACCATGGAAGCAAGCAAAGTCTACACCCCACAATCATTAGATGATGACTTTGAATTAGGCTTTTCAGAAAATGGATTAAATCTATCAGACATAATAGGAGAAGAAGACAAAAGCTTTGAATCAATTGATCTGTCAGACTTTATAGACAAGTCCACAGACAGATTAAATGATCTTGAAAAACAAATACTAAAATTAAGATACTACAATGGACAAACCCAATTGTCCATAGCAAAAAAATTGAAAATATCCCAAATGACAGTATCAAGAATTGAAAAAAAGATAATAGAAAAATTCAATATGGAACTTGATAAAATGCAGATATGAAAGGGTGTTGTGAAATAGAGTGTTCTATTTTACAACACTTTTATTATATTTCACAGAATGAGTAGCACCATAAAAGCCGATCAAATAATTGTTCTTAATGATGGAAAAATTGTTGAAAGAGGAGATCATAAAGAGTTGATGAAAATGGACGGTTTATATAAAAAAATGTTTGAAACACAAAAAAATTCCTATATTTAAAGGTAAATATAGCCCCTTTAAGCTATCTATGCTTAAAGGGGGATTTTATGAAAAAAGAATTAGTGATCAAATGGTTCAATGAGAAAAAGGGAAATACTACCTATTCGATGATTTATAGAAATGGTCCTAGAAGCTATGATTGCTCATCTTCAGTTTTTTATGCGTTGATTTATGCAAAAGTTTTGCCTAAAAATCATAAAATTGGAAACACTGATGATCTTTTCTATCTTGCTGATCGTGGGATTTTAAAAGAAATTAGAGAAAGTGAAGTTTCTAGAGGAGATATTTTTATAGCAGGAGTTAAGGGAAATTCTGCAGGAGCTGGAGGACATACTGGCGTATTTACATCAAAATCAACTATAATTCATTGTTCCTATTCATTAAATGGGATCTATGAAACTGTAAAAACCGGTCATATGGGTGAATACAGGCTGCCAGTTAGATTTTTTAAAATAGTTGAACAGTACGATAGCAGGGATGAATATGAAGAGATCGCCCATTTTATTGCAAATACGACTATAAATGTGAGAGAGTATCCTAGCTTGAATTCAAAAATTTGGACTGTAATTAAAAAAGGAGAAGGAGTTGACTACGACAGAGTAGTCATTAATGATGGATATGTGTGGATATCATTTTTCTACAAGAAAAAAAGAAGATATATTGCAGTTAGAAATTATTATCCAAAAAGAGGAGAACTTTGGGGAAAAATTATTAAAAATTCAAAGACTCAATATGAAAAACATGGGAAATTTAAAGCAAATTATGAAATGAATATAAGAGAAAATCCATCTCTAAATGCAAAGATAGTAGGAAGTATCCCAAAAGGATATGTATTAAATTTTGATCATATACATCAAAAAAATGGCTATGAATGGATTTCATACATTGCATATTCAAAAAATAGGCGATTTGTTGCTAAAAAGAACTTAAAAACAAAACAGGAGTATGGCAAAGTGTTTTAAAAGGATGAGATTTTCTCGTCCTTTAATTTTTTGGAATGCTTTTATTCTTTTTATTAATTAAAATTTCAGATGTAAATTAGTTAATTGGAAAGGAATATTTTAAGATAAAGTCCGTATAATTGTTTAAAAAGAAAAAGGCCATTTGAATGTTACTAGTACAATAATATTAAGCAAAAAAA
>JAUNAV010000010.1 GCA_030527425.1 Tissierellia bacterium | reverse complement strand
TTCTATCCCACAACCACCGATTTCACCATCTCCCATAGCTGCATGAAGATCGCCCATAGCAAGTAAAGCTCCATCTACATTTACAGGTAAAAATAATTTTGATCCTTCTTTTATCATTTTACAATCCATATTACCACCATGATCAAAAGGAGTCCCGGTTGGTATATCTCTATTTTCTGGAGATGTTCCTATAACACCAATCATTGGATTTAAGTCAAATTTCAAATCATCAATTTTTGCTAGTTTATTATCAACATCAAATATAAAAGTTTCCTCTTTTTCAATAGGTAGAATTCCTACATTTTTTGCATTTATAAAAGATCCTTTTTTTTCCAGTTCTATTTTTTTAATTTCAACGACAATACAATCACCTTTTTTGGCATCATTTATATATACTGGGCCAGTAGCAGGATTAATTTTGCTCCAATCCAGGGTTGATACCACATCATCTTTAGTTTTTACAGTCTCTGAAAAGCAATCACTAGTTTCAAAAATTATTTCATCACCAGGATTAATTTTTTTAATAGGCATATTTTGTGGGCTCATTGAATAAACAGAATTACTTTTTTTAATACACATACTTCCTCCTTACTTAAAGTATATCATATTTTTAAAATATTTATAGAATACTTAAGTTTTATTAAATGAATAATTTATAATTTTTAATTATATTTTAATTCTTTTTTAATTGTATATGTATAAAAATGATGATAAAATAAAATAAAAAAGGAGATTTATGGATAGATTAAAAATTAATAAAGCTATAGTATTTTCAATATTAGTAACTATATTCTCGACTCTATCACTATCTTTAAGCCGACATTTAATAAATAAGATTCAATTAGGAATGTTAAATGATCTTATTATATTTGTTGTGCCATTAATTATTTTTATATGTATATATATTAAACTAAAAAGCGAAAAATCATTTATTGGTGATGTCAAAAAATCAATTATAATGTCTTTGCCATTGATAGCAGTTCAAGCCGTTTTTTTATTTAATATATATTTAGGAATTAAAAATAGATCCTCTATTAGTTTAAAAGTATTAATTTTAATAATTTTAGTAAATCTTTGCGTAGGATTTTTTGAAGAAATAGTGTATAGAGGGATTATATTTAGCATACTATTAAAAAAATTTAGAACAAAGGCAGCTATATTTATATCATCTTTGTTTTTCGGACTAGCACATTTTTCAAATTTAGTTAATAATCCAAAATTGATAAATAGCACAATAAGCCAGGTTATATATGCTTTTATGATAGGAGTTTTTCTATGTTCAATTTATATTAATACGAAAAGCTTATTAGGATGCTGCTTAATCCATTTTTTAGTAGATTTTATGTCAATTCTTCTAATGAATTTTTACCCTGCTACTGCTGATGTAACTGCAGATAAAACTTTGATAGAGTCTATTATAAGTATTGTAATAGTGCTACCTTCATTTATTTTTGGACTATTATATATTAAAAAATACAGAAAGAAAAATATAGATACTATATAAGTTTAGTTCTAAAAAATACTAAATAGATTTCATAAAATAAATGTGAGAAATTAACCTAGCATATAAAAATGGATCTAAAATTTATAGCCATATCATTATCAAAATATGATAATAGTTTACTAATCTTAAAATTTATATATTAAAAATTTTTGATTTACAATTATCTATTTATTGGTTAAGAGATTTAAAATTCTATAATATTTTTTAAATAGAATTAAAAAATCATATTTTTATAATTATATCAAATATAATAATAAAAGGATGTCATCTATAAAAAATAACATGGCATCCTTTTTTATTATAATTATATATTTTATACTATAAGTAAATAGCAGATCTTATACTCCTTTAGTGTATGGTTACGCCCTTTACAACCCTATTTACTGTTTGCGATTTAGAAGGATGATCGACATCATTTCCAACTTTAATTGCAGTATATGCAGCAAAGAATTGCGCAAAGATTATATAAACTATTGAAAGGTAACCATCTGGAACATTTGCTTCAATTTCAAATGAATCTATAGAGCCTACTTTTTCACCTATAGCCATAGTCAAAGTTGCTATTTCATCATTTTTAACTTCATTTAATATATCTCTATCGTATTGGGAGGTATATTCATCTTTTGAAACGAAATTAAAAAATATTGTCTTATTATTGATAAATGATTTTGGACCATGTCTAAATCCCATTGATGAATCAAATACGGTTGCAATTTCCCCAGCTGTTAGTTCTAGTATTTTAAGCTGTGCTTCGCGGCTAAGTCCACTTAAAGATCCACTACCAGTGTAGACTACTCTTTCATAGTCATAATTTTTTGTTATTTCTTCAATTTCTTCTTCTCTTTTAATAACATTTCTTGCAGCATCAACAATTATCTCACAAATCTCTTGTTTTTCTTCTAAGAGTCTATCTTCAAATGTTAAAAGAGCGGCTAAAGCCATGTCAGTAAAAGATGAAGTCATAGCAAAGCCTCTATCATTAGTTTTTTCATTTAGTAAAAATAAAAATGCTTTGTCATTTCCTCTAGTGTTTACTGCTAATTTTCCTTCTTCAGCACAGGTGATTACAACTTCATAAAGATCATCAATATTTTCATATGCTTTTTTTACAGTTGCAACAGATTCTGGTGAATTTCCACTTCTTGCAAATGAAACCAAAATAGTTGGTTCATTTATCAAATACTCATTTGGGTTGCTTACAATATCAGTAGTGGCTATGGAGTAGAAGTCATATTTCTCGTTATTATTTTTTAATTCTGGATATATAGTATCTCCTACATATTGGCTTGTACCAGCTCCAGTAAAGATAACTCTAACTCTTCCATGTTTTTGATAGATGTCATCTAAAAATTGATCTAATTCTTCTTTTAGATCTAAATATCTATTAAAAGTATCTTCCCATAAATCGGCCTGATTTCTGATTTCATCTAATGTGTAAAATTCTGTATTCATAATGCCTCCTTGCTTTTATTATACTTTGTTTGAATTTTTTTGTAAATGTTTGTTTTTTAATTTTTAAAATTTGTATTTAGTAGTGTAATTGATATCTTAACAAAAAAATTAATACAAGTTCTAAATTACTAATTGAAAAAATTTTTTAAATTAGTATAGTATTAGCAGTCAAACTTTTGAGTGCTAAGGAGGATTTATGAAAAAAGAATTTAAAGCTGAAGCCAAAAAGGTAATGCAGTTAATGATAAATTCCATATATACAAATAGAGAAATATTTTTAAGAGAATTAATATCAAATGCAAGCGATGCATTAGATAAAAGATATTATGAAGATATGAAATCATCTAAAGAAGTCAACAAAGATGATTATTATATTGAAATAATTAGAGACAAAGAAAATAAAACTTTAACCATAAAAGATACAGGAATAGGAATGGATGAACAAGAGCTTACTGAAAACTTGGGTACAATTGCTACAAGTGGAACTGAGAAGTTTAGAAAATCCATGGACAAGTCAGATATTTCTGAATTAATTGGACAATTCGGCGTCGGTTTTTATTCTGCATTTATGGTAGCTGATAAGGTTGAAGTACTCAGCAAAAAAAATGATAAAGCATATTTATGGACAAGCGAAAATGCTGAAAATTATGAAATTACTGAAGCAGATAAAAATGAAATAGGAACAGAGATAACACTTTTTCTAAAAGATAATGAAGAGGATGAAAACTACGATAGATTTTTAGAAGAATACACTATTGAATCTCTTGTAAATAAATACTCAAATTACATTAGATATCCAATCTATATGCTTGTTACAAAATCTAGAAAAAAGGATCCAGATGATGAAAATAGTGAGTATGAAGATTATCAAGAAAAAGAAGTGTTAAATAGCAAAGAGCCTATTTGGAAAAGACCAAAGAGCAAACTAAAAGAAGAAGATTATATCAACTTCTATAAAGATCAGCATTTCGGATTTGATGAGCCTCTTAGCTATATGCATTTAAATCTTGAAGGACTTGTAGAATTTAAAGCTATTTTATATATACCTGGCAAAGCTCCATTTGATTATGGTTCAAAGACTTATCAGAAAGGTTTAGCACTTTATTCAAATGGCGTTAAGATAATGGATAAATGTGAAGATATAATTGATGATAGTTTTTCCTTTGTTAAAGGTGTTGTAGATAGTGAAGATATTTCTTTAAATATTTCAAGAGAAACACTTCAAAAAAATAGACAACTAAGATTTATCTCAAAACAGATAAATTCTAAAATAAGAAGTCATCTACTCGATATGCTTAAAAATGATCGTGAAAAATACGACAAATTCTATGAAGAATTCCAAACACCATTAAAAGTTTCACTTTATGAGTCATATGGCGCTAAAAAAGATGAATTGATAGATCTTTTACAATTTGATTCTAAAGATAAAAATAGAAAGATCACTTTAAAAGAATATGTAGAAAATCTATTAGAAACAGAAGATAAAATTTATTATGCTGCAGGTGATTCAATTGAAAAAATCAAAAATTCACCAGCTCTTTCATCATTTGAAGACAAAGATGTGCTGTTTTTGACAGATAAACTTGATGAATTCTTATTTAGAATGCTTAGAGATTATGAAGGTAAGGAATTTAAATCTATTACAGAATTAGAAAATGATGAAAATGAAGAAAATCAAAAAGATGAAATTTTTGAAAAGATGAAAGAAGTTTTACCTGATGAAGTTGTAGAGGTTAGAAAATCTGATAAATTAAAAGATAATCCTGTAGTATTACTTCACAGAGGAGAAGTTTCTATAGAAATGGAAAAAACATTCAAAAATCAACCGAATGCACCAGAGCTTAAGGCGCAAAAGGTTCTTGAAATCAATGAAAATTCAAAAGCATATGATATGCTAAAAGATAGCTTTGAAAATGATAAAGATAGATTTGAAGAGATTACAAAAACTCTTTTTGATCAAGCAAAGATAATTGAAGGCTTAGAAATAGAAAATCCTACAGAATATGTTAAAAATATTTGGAAATTAATAAAATAGGAATTTTAACTGCAAATAATTTTATTTGCAGTTTTTTATTTACAGAATTAAAAAAATAAATTATGAAAAATAAAAAAGGAGTTCTTATGTTAAATGATTATCATAAATATAAGAATGGAGACTTTTGATTTTATATAATATTAATTTAATATTACAAGAAGGACATATGAAATCAACAAGCAAAAAAATTATTATTATTCTAATATTTTCTTTTATTTTTAATAGCGGATTTCCAATCTTAGCATCGGCTAAATCTTTAATTTATGCAGAGAATAAAGGTAACAATAGAAAAACGATTATGAATATTTTAGATGATGGGAAATTAATTCCGATAGAAATAGAAGAAAGTTTAGAAATATTTCAGATAATGGTCTATTTATTAATTCTTTAAAACCAAAGGCAAAAATTGGTTCCAAGAAGAGTTATACGATTAAAATTTCTAATGAAGCTATGGGGATACCATCTTTAGCCTCTGGAGCACTTTCTTATGCTGCAAAGAAAAAGGCTGCATAAATGGAAGCAAAGTCGATAACAAAGAAATTAGGAACAAAATTTATGCCAGGATTGAATTTATTTTCATTTATTCTCAGTTCAGCTGCATGAGTAAATGCCAAAACTGGTAAATCTGGAATAAAATTATTGTCAAATTGAGGTATGTAAAAACATATTATAACAGTGGAGGATATTATGTTTATGGTTGCAATACCACAAGTATCAGTTTAAGAGGGTATTAATAATGCAAAATAACCGCTTTAATAAAAAGTATATAGTTACATTGTTAGTGCTACAGATAATTGTTTTGTTTTTATCTATTATTTGTTTAATAGATTATTTAAGAGGAAACTAACGTGAAAATATCGCCGATTTTTACATTCTTAACTATGATTATTTTTTCTTATTTAGTCAAAGAAAATATTAAAAAAATAAATTATAATCTCTTTGAGGCTTTTAGTTTTTGCTAAAAGCCTATTTTTATTTGACAAACAAATTACTTTGTAGTATCATTACTTAAAATCGATGAAGTGGTTGGATACTTACAACTCTTTTACAGAAAGCCCGGTGTTGATGAGACGGGAAAGATGCGTAAACTATCCTTAGGAACATGGAGATTGTCTTGCAAGATTTATCGAGCTTGACACGTAAAACTAGCGTTAAAGTAAAGTGAGAATTATAATTCTAATTTGAGTGGTACCGCGGATATTTCGTCTCTTTTCATTTGAAAAGAGACTTTTTTAATACAAATTTTAAAAGGAGATAGAAAATGTCAAAAATTAATAAAAATGATATAAATAAAGTCGTACTAGCTTATTCAGGAGGACTTGATACATCTATAATAATAACTTGGCTCAAAGAAAATTATGATTGTGAAGTTATAGCAGTAGCATGTGATGTAGGACAAGATGAGGAACTAGAAGGTTTAGAGCAAAAAGCACTTAATAGTGGTGCGATTAAATATTATGCTATCGACATGATAGATGAATTTGTTGATGATTATATTTTTGAGGCGCTTAAAGCAGGAGCAAAATATGAAAATAATTATCTTTTAGGAACTGCATTTGCAAGACCTTTGATGGGAATAAAATTAGTAGAAATAGCTAAAAAAGAAAATGCCGATGCCATTGTTCATGGTTGTACTGGAAAAGGAAATGATCAAGTGCGCTTTGAAAATGCAATACGCGCTGTTGATGCTGATATTCCAATAATTGCGCCATGGAGAACTTGGGAGATAAAATCAAGAGAAGAAGAGGTAGAATATGCAAAAGCACATAATATACCTTTAAAAGAGAAAAATGAATCCCCTTATTCTGAAGATAGAAATATTTGGCATATATCTCATGAAGGTCTAGATCTTGAACATCCAGATACTGAACCTGATTTTGATAATATGTTGACCCTAGGAAAAACTCCACAGCAAGCTCCAGACAAAGAAGAATATGTCGAAATAGATTTTGAAAAAGGTGTTCCAGTTGCTGTAAATGGTAAAAAGATGAAGGGATCAGATATTGTAAGAACTCTAAATAAAATAGGATTTGAAAATGGAATTGGAATCGATGATATTGTAGAAAATAGGCTTGTAGGAATGAAGGTAAGGGGTGTATATGAGAATGCTGGAGGATCTATTTTATATAAGGCTCATGAAATTTTAGAAACTTTGACAATTGATAGAGACACTCTTCATTACAAGCAAAAATTGGCATTGGACTTTGCTGAAGTTATATATAATGGACTTTGGTATACTACTTTGAGAGAAGCATTAACCGCATTTGTAAATAAGACTCAAGAGACAGTTACAGGTACTGTAAAGCTTAAATTATACAAGGGAAATATTATAAATGCCGGGGTTACAAGTCCATACACTCTATACAATGAAGAGTATGCAACTTTTGGTGAAGATGGAGTATATGATCAAACAGATTCTCAAGGTTTTGTTAATCTTTATGCTTTACCCATAAAAGTCCAGACAATGATGAAAAATAATGTGGAGAAAAATAAAAATGAAGCTTTGGGAAAATAAGTACAAAGGGAATTTGGATGACTTTGCGGATCTTTTAAATAAATCAATAGAAATAGATCAGAGATTGGTTTTTTATGATATTAAAGGTTCGCTTAGTCATTCAAAAATGCTTTGTGAAAAGAAAATAATCGAAAAAGATGATTATGAAAAAATAAAACAGGGCCTTTTAGAAATAAAAGATGATCTTGAAAATGAGAAATTAAAAATAGACACTAGCTATGAAGACATTCATTCTTTTATTGAGGGTGAGCTTACAAAAAGAATTGGAAATTCCGCAAAAAAACTCCATACTGCAAGAAGTAGAAATGATCAAGTGACATTGGATTTGAAGATGTATTGCAGAGATATATGCGATGATTTAGTTAATTTATTAGAAGAGTTGATAAAAACACTTGTTGATAAGGCAAAAAAACATAAAGAAAGTTATATGCCAGGCTATACGCATCTTCAAATCGCTCAGCCTGTTACATTTGCCCATTATATTCTTGCTTATGCTCAAATGTTTATTCGTGATATCAAGAGAATAAAAATGAGTAAAGAATTACTTGATGAGTCTCCTTTAGGTGCTGGCGCTTTATCAGCTACAACTTATGATATTGATAGATTTATGACTGCTAAAGACTTAGGATTTAGTAAACCTACAGAAAATAGCATGGATTCTGTAAGTGACAGGGATTATGTTCTTGATCTTTTATATGATATATCAATGATTATGATGCATTTGTCTCGTTTTTGTGAAGAGATAATCATATTTTCTTCTAAAGAATTTAATTACATCACTTTATCAGATGAATTTTCTACAGGCTCTTCCATAATGCCCCAAAAGAAAAATCCTGATATGGCAGAGCTAATTAGAGCAAAATCAGCAAATGCATTTTCCAATTTAAACAATTTATTAGTGGTAATGAAAGCATTGACACTTTCATATAATAAAGATATGCAAGAAGATAAGGAGATTTTATTTAGATCAATAGATAATGTCTTCTTGTCATTAAAAGTATTTAATAAAATGATAGATACATTAAAAGTAAATGTCAAAAGATTAAAAGAAAATGCATTAAATGGATATATAAATGCAACTGACCTAGCAGATTATTTAACTAAAAAAGGCATGACTTTTAGAGATAGCTATAGACTTGTTTCAGAAATTGTGCATGATCTAGTATTAAAAAATAAAAGCATAAATGAATTATCATTAGAAGAATTTAAAAATTATAGTCAATTGATAGAAGAAGATATATACGAAGTGCTGGAGCTTAAAAATTTGGTTAACAATAGAAAAGTTTACGGATCAGCCAATCCACAAATGGTAGAAATTCAAATAGAAAACATATTAAAAGAGCTGTCTTAATAAAGATGGCTCTTTTTTAAAATATTTTTTAATATATTTGACTAAGTATAATCAATGTTGATATAATTTAGTATATATATTCTTTGGAGGGAAATTTAAATTGAAAAAAGTAGCAAAGAAATCTATAGCCCTTTTTTCTTTATTATTAGCTTTATCTAATATAAATGTATCAAAAGCTGATAATTTAGATTTTGAAAGTTATTCATCTTCAGATGAGATTTATCCAAATGTAATAATAAGAGAGGATATATCAAGTCATAATAGCAACTCAAATTCTAGCAATGATAAGAAAAATGTAATTGAAAGCGAAATAAGTAGTTCTAATGATAAAGAACTTTCGGTTGTAGAAAAAAATAAAGACAAAAAAGACAGTAAAAAAGTTAAAAATAAAGAAAAAAGTAAGAAAAAAACAAAGGCCAATAAAAAAGCAAAGAAATCAAAAAAATCAAAGAAGAAAGCTAAGAAATTAAAAGTTTCACAATTTAGTCTTGGAGAAGTATTTAATATAATATATGATAAAGACCTTGACGAGCTTGAGAAAAAAACAGATAGATTCTATTTGAAAAAAGCTCTTTTAAGAAATGAAGACAGAGACTTTTTTAAGAAAAAACAAGGTTTTTTAAAACAAGAAGAATTAAATAAAGACTATTTGTCTTTTGTAAATAATGAGATAAGTAAAGATGAAGCGTATAAATCACAAATATCTCACAATTATAGATTCTTAAATGAAGATTTTATGTCTCCAACAGGTTTTATTTTAAAGAAACTATACACAGCTAAAAAACCTTTTGTGACAATAGAAACAAAAGAAAATGAAGATGTAGTTTCCCCTGCAAATGGAATGAAGGTTAAAAAAGTTTCTGATGATTATATAATTCTTAAAAAGAAGGATGTTGAATTTAGAATTGGTAATGTAAAAAACCAGATTGCAGAAGGACAAATAGTAAATATAGGAGATAAAATAGCAAATGCCAATGGCGATGTAGATTTTATGGTAAAACATCAAAATAAATTCCAAAATCCTATAGTTTATTATTATATGAATTTAAAAGATGATATAATAGATGATCCTATGGCAATAGATTATTATATACAATATGATGCCAGATGGGGAAATTATAGATATGGAGACAGTGATATCGCTCAAGCAGGTTGCGGACCAACTTCTCTTTCGATGATACTTAGCTATATGACCGATGAAAAAATCAATCCAGGAGAATTAGTAGAAGATATTGGAGGCGCTTCTTCTGGATATTATATAAGAAATGTCGGATCATCATGGGCTTTATTTGGCGGAGTATGTGATGATTACGATATTGATGTATATCAAGTTTCACCGAGTAGCGATTTTATAATTAATGAATTAAATGATGGAAATCCTATAATTGCATCCATGAGTCCAGGATATTTTACAAGCGGAGGACATTTTATTGTACTTAGGGGTATAGATAATAATGGAAATGTTCTTGTAAATGATCCAGCTAGCCAAGATAGATCATTAAAAGCCTATTCTCCAAATTTTATAGTTTCACAAGCTAAACAACTCTTCTCATTTGATTATCATTTAGATGGGGAGAAAAGTTTGAAATTATATTTGGATAATTTGGATACAATAGAGTCAAGAAGTACATTTATCAATTTTTAGGAGGTCTTATGGACATTAAGGTTATAGAAGAATATCTTGAAAAATTATGTAATACACCATCTCCAACAGGTTTTACAAAAAAGTGTGAAAAATACTTACTCGAAGAATTTGAAAAGTTAGGTTATGAGGCTTATCAAACTACAAAAGGAAATGTGGTTGCTAAAATCTCTCAAAATAAAGGCAATGGATTGTTATTAAGTGCACATATTGATACATTAGGCTTAATGGTAAGAAGTATAAAGTCAAATGGAAGACTTAAAGTAACAACTCTTGGAGGTTTTCCACTTAATTATGTAGAACAAGAAAATGTAACAGTCCACACTAGAGATGGTAAAGAGTACTCGGGCACTGTTAGATTAAATGAACCAGCAGTTCATGGCTCAAAAGAACCATATGAAGCAAAAAGAGATGCAGATAATATGGAAGTTGTTCTAGATCTTTTAGTAAAAAACAAAGAAGATGTTAAAAAATATGGAATAAATGCCGGAGATTTTATTTCACTTGATCCAAGATTTAGAATACAAAATGGATTTATCAAATCACGTCATCTAGATGACAAAGCATCTTCAGCAATGCTTCTTGCCCTTGCTAGAGAAATAAAAGAAAAGAATATTAAACTAAATAGAGATATCTACATGATGTTTACAGTTTATGAAGAAGTTGGACATGGAGCAGCTAGTGGACATCCAAAAGATATCACCGATATGCTCGCTGTAGATATGGGTGTTGTATATGATGATTTAGAAACAGATGAAACTAAATTATCAATTTGCGCCAAAGATTCTTCAGGACCTTATAATTATGACTTAACCAATGAATTAATAGAAATTGCTAAAGAAAATAATCTAGATTATGCTGTCGATATCTATCCATTTTATGGATCAGATGCATCAGCTGCTATGAGCTCTTGCTATGATTATAGACATGCTTTAATTGGAGCAGGAATTGCATGTTCTCATGGATATGAAAGAGTGCATGAAAATGGTCTTAAAAATGCCTATACATTATTAGAAAAATTTATTCAAAAATAAAAAATAAGCAAATAAATGTTGATATTTAAATATTTAAAAGCTGTTGTATCAAAATACAACAGCTTTTTCTTATATTAAATTGATTTTATGGAAAGTCTTCTTTCCTTTTTTGATAATTATCTTATTGTCCTCAAATAGATCTTTTGATATTTCTAAAAATGGATCAGTAATTTTTTTATCATCGATAGAAATACCACCTTGCTTTATAAGTCTTCTAGCTTCTCCATTTGATTTAGTAAGTCCTAATTCTGTTAAAAGATTTAAAATACCTTTTGGAAGATCACTTTCGCTAATATCTGTTTGAGGCATTGCTGATTCATCGCCTTTACCTGAAAATAATGCTTTAGAAGCTTCCTTTGCTTGATCTGCTTTATCTTTTCCGTGAACGAATTTACATATTTCATATGCCAATACATCTTTGGCGTGATTTATGTCTTTCGCTTCTTTACTTTCACATAATTTCTTACATTCTTCTGTTGGTATGAATGTCAAGAGAAGTAGGAACTTTAGTACATCTCTATCATCGATATTTCTCATGTATTGATATAATTCATATGGGCTTGTTTTATTTTCATCTAACCAAACTGCTCCTTTTTGGCTTTTTCCCATCTTTACTCCATCTGCAGTTGTTAGAAGCTTAAATGTCATTCCATAAACTTTATCTTTTTCTTTTTTGCGTACTAGATCATAGCCACCAATGATATTTGACCATTGATCGCTACCACCAATTTGTAATACACAATTATGTCTTCTATATAATTCTAAAAAGTCATATGATTGAAGTAGCATATAAGAAAATTCAAAGAATGTTAATCCTTTTTCCATTCTATTTTTATATGCATCTTTTTTAAGCATATCATTAACTAAAAATTCGCTACCTGCATCTCTTAAAAATTCAATAAAATTAAGATTTAAAAGCCAATTAGCATTGTTTTCAACTATTGCTTTGCCCTCAGAAAAATCTAAAAATCTTTTAAATTGTTCAAAGAAACAATTTGCATTGTGTTCAATAGTTTCTTTTGTCATAACCATTCTCATATCGCTTCTTCCGCTAGGATCACCAATCATTGTAGTTCCTCCACCAAGAAGGGCTATTGGTCTATGACCATAATTTTGCATTCTCATCATAACCATAACTTGAATTAGATGACCTACAGTTAAAGAATCTGCAGTAGCATCAAAACCACAGTAAAAAGTTATCTTTTCATTTTTTAATTTTTCTTTTAATTCATTTTCATCAGTAGCTTGTTCATAATATCCACGTTCAACAAGCTCATCAAATACATTATCATATTCTAAATTCATATTTCCTCCTTAAAATGGGTATAAAAAAAGAGCTATGAAAGGGCATTGCAGCGGTACCACCTTTCTTAGACTCATGCTTTCTGTATGGCGAAAGCCCCATTAAACATAGTTAAGTGTAATTTCACTTTAGTATTTCAACATCAGCTACTTGTCTTAACCTTAGTTATATTTGAATATATTGTATTGTATATTATTATTTTTGTCAAGTCATTTAAAGAGCTTGTTTAAATCTTGCCACTAAAAAAAGCGAAAAGATTAATGTGATTATCTCTGTTATAAATGATGATAAAAAGATGTATTTGCTAGTAATTATACAAAGTACTGGGGCTATAATTATAATTGATCTTAATAGTGATATAAAAATTGCTGATTTTGCTTTTGCAATGGATGCAAAAAATCCAATAATCAATATATTGGCACCTATCACTAGAAAAAATGGCGAATATAATCTAAATGAAGAAATATCAAATGAATTAACTTCAGTTAGAAATAGTTTTAGTATATCATATGCGAAAATATTCGATGCTAAAAAGAAGAAAATTGAAAATATTGCACTTGAAAGAAAGGCATATTTTAAAAATTCTATATATTTTCTATCACCTCTTCCATAATAATAGCTTACTAAAGGTTGAATACCTTGGCTTATTCCTTGCATTGTAACAGTAGAAATTTGTGATATATAATTAATTATTGTAAAGACTATAATTGCTTCTAATCCAATTTTTTTGTACAAAAAGTAATTGTAAAGATATACGATTATACCTGTAGATAATTCAGATAAAAAGTCGCCTGCGCCTATAAAAAGTATTCTTGGATACAATTTAAAATGATTTTTAAATTTTACAAAATGTAATTTTCCTCTTTTTAATGCAAAATGAACAAAATAAATCACACTTGCTATAAATTGACTAAAACCAGTGGCGATTGCTGCACCTTTTATTCCCAAATTAAAAGTTGAAAGGAAGATATAATCTAAGAATATATTGCTAAAGGCTGAAATTAAAGCCACTACTACAGCAAGTTTCGGAAAAGAGTCTATTTTTACAAGCACTTCAAATATATAGGCTATTATATAAAATGGTGCAAAATATAAAAGGCATTTTAAATAATCTAAAGCTAGATTATTATCTCTTCCACCTGATAAAAATTTGATAAGTAAATTTGCTTTAAAATGGCAAATAAAACTAATGACAATAGAAATTAGAAAGAGACTTATAATCATAAAAGAAAAAATAGAATTAGCTTTTTTATATTCCTTTTTTCCTAAAGATATACCAATTATAGTTTGAGTACCTATTGCAAAGCAGATAGCTACAGCTAATAAAAAACTTATAAAGGGTAAAACAATATTTACAGCAGATAGAGCTTTTTCACCAACAAATTTGGACACAAAAAAACCATCTACGATAAAGTAGATCGAAAATACCCACATTGCAGTTATTGATGGAATGATAAATCGAAAAAATTCTTTTTTTGTCTTAGAAATAATAAAACCTCCCTTATATTAAACTATTTTAGCATATTTAAAATAAATTTCTAGTCTTTATTAAATGGCTTGTATATTGACATTTAGCTATAAAAGCATATGATAAATACATATATTTATTTAATTAACGAAAGCAAAGGAAGGAATTTATGGACAAAAAGTCATATTATATAACCACTCCAATTTATTACCCAAATAGCAATCTACATTTGGGAAATACTTATACAACTATTATTGCAGATGTCCTTAAAAGATATAAGAAGCTTCAAGGATATGATGCATTTATGACAACTGGAACCGATGAACATGGACAAAAAATAATGGAAACTGCTCAAAAAGCAGGAAAAACTCCCATAGAATATGTAGACAAAATAGTAGATGAGACAAAAAAATTATGGGAGAAATTAAATATAGAATATGATTCATTTATTAGAAGTACAGACAAAAAACATGAAGAGAATGTTAAAAGAAATTTTAAATATCTCTATGACAAAGGGGATATTTACAAAGGTCATTACAAAGGCTATTACTGTACTCCTTGTGAATCTTTTTGGACTGAAAGTCAGTTAGAAGATGGCAAATGCCCAGATTGTGGCAGAGAAGTGCATTATCATGAAGAGGAATCTTATTTCTTTAGACTATCAAAATACACTGATAAATTAAAAGAGCTTTACAAAAATCATCCTGAATTTTTAGAACCTAAATTTAGACAAAATGAGATGTTAAATAATTTCATCAATGAAGGACTTGATGATCTTTCAGTAACCAGAACAAGCTTTGACTGGGGAGTAGATGTTCCATTTGATGATAAACATGTTATTTATGTTTGGATAGATGCACTTACATGTTATCTTTCAGCTATAGGATTTGGCGAAGATGATGAGAAATTTAATAAATATTGGCCAGCAAGTGTCCATCTAGTTGGAAAAGACATCGTTAGATTTCATGCGATAATATGGCCTGCTTTACTTATGGCTTTAGATATTGATCTACCAGAAAAAATATTTGCACATGGATGGATCCTTTTTGACAATGATAAGATGAGTAAGTCAAAAGGAAATATTATATATCCAGAACCATTAGTTGAATTATATGGAATTGATGCTTTAAAATATCATGTTTTAAGGGAATTTAATTTTGGAAATGATGGAAATTTCCTATCAAGAAAATTCTTAGAAAGATATAATTCAGATTTGGTAAATGATTTAGGAAATTTAGTTAGTAGAACAACTTCAATGATAACTAAGTACAATGATGGAATAGTTAAAAAAGGAAGCATCAAAGAAGATGTTGATGATGAATTAATTAATCTAGCTAAAAATACTTATGATAAGTTTACCCAGCTAATGGATGAGTTTAATTTCTCAAAGGCTCTTGAGACGGTGTGGACATTAATTAGAAGAGCAAATAAATATGTAGATCAAACTGAACCATGGATTCTTGGAAGAGAAGAAAAATACGATAGATTAAATACTGTATTGTATAATTTAGCAGAAACTTTAAGAATTGTTGCAAATCTAATTGAACCTGTAATGGTTGATACCTCAAGAAAAATATTTGAGAAACTTGGAACAGAAAATAAAGGATTTGAATCTGCAAAAGAGTTTGGACTTTTAGAAGAAGGCGCAAAAGTTCAAAAAGGCAAGAATCTATTTGAAAGACTTGATATAGAAGAAGAACTTAAAAAATTCCATGAAAAAAATAATCTCTTAATTAAAGAAAGATTAAATAAGAAACAAGAAGAAGTTAAAAAAGAATCCAAAGAAGAAATATCAATCGATGATTTTGATAAAATTGAACTTAAAGTTGGTAAGATCATAGAAGCAAAAGAGCACCCAGATGCCGATAAATTATTGGTATTTAAAGTGGATGTAGGTGAAAATAGGCCAAGATCAATCGTAAGTGGAATTAAAAAATGGTATAATCCAGAAGATTTAATTGGAAAAAATGTAGCAGTAATTACCAATCTTAAGCCTGCTAAAATGAGAGGTATTGTATCTGAGGGAATGCTACTTGCAGCAGATGATGGAGATGTATCATTACTTACAACACTAGAAGATAAAAAACCAGGTTCGGTGATTAGTTAATGCATCTTATAGATTCTCATTGTCATCTTACAGATAAAAAGTTCAACGCTGATAGAGATTTTATAATAAAAGACTTAGATAATTTTTTGATAAAAGCAATAATTAATCCATCAGAAAATATTGAAACTAGTAAAAAGGCAGTTGATTTATCAAAAAAATATGATAATGTATATAGCTGTGTTGGATTTCACCCCGAAAATGCAGATGAATTTAAAGATTCAGATATCGAAATTTTAAGAGAATTGTTAAAAGAGGAAAAATGCGTTGGTATAGGTGAGATAGGGCTTGATTATTATTGGAGAGATGATAATAAGAAAAAGCAAAGGGAAGTCTTTATAAAACAGCTTGAATTGGCAAAAGAAGTTAATAAGCCTGTTGTAATCCATTCTAGGGATGCAACAGGTGAGACTTTTGATATTCTAAAAGAATATAAGGATCAGATAATTTGTCAGATGCATTGTTTTTCAGAATCCAAAGAGATGATGCAAAGATATATGAAACTTGGATTTTATATATCCTTAGGAGGGGTTGTAACTTTTAAAAATTCAAAAAAAGCAAAAGAAGTTGCAAAAGCGATGCCTATAGATAAACTAATGCTTGAGACCGATTCTCCATATATGGCACCAGAACCTTATAGATCTTTAAGAAATGATCCAAGAAAGATTATAGAAGTGGCAAAAGTAATTGCTGATTTAAGGGAAATGAAGCTTGAAAAACTAATAAAGCATACGACAAAAAATACCGAGAGGTTTTTTAATATATGATAAAAGAGACGATAATAGTAGAAGGAAAAGATGATATCGCTAATGTCAAAAGTGCTTTAGAATGCGAAGTATTAGCCACTGGCGGTTATTATTTTGGTGAGAATTTTCTAAAAAGATTAAAAAAAATCAATCAAAGATGTGGAATTATAATTTTTACAGATCCAGATTATGCAGGAAATAGAATAAGAAAAAAAATTCAAGCATATATCCCAGATGCTAAACATGCATTTTTAGATAGGTCTAAGGCTATAAAAAAAGAAGATATCGGAATAGAAAATGCAAAGCCAGAAGATATTATAGAAGCAATTAAAAAGGCAAAGCCTGTAAGTATTGAAAAAAGAGTTGAATTTTCAATGAAGGATATGATAGATAATGAGCTAACTCTTTCAAAAGGCGCATCTGAGAGAAGAAGAAAACTTGCAGATATTTTATCTATTGGTTATTGCAATACCAAACAGATGATAAATAGATTAAATAGTTTTAGAATTACTAGAGAAGAATTCGAAGAGGCGGTTAAAAAATTATGAGAAAATTGTATTCACCAAAAACAGTAAAAGAACTTATGGATTTTTATGATGTCAATTTTTCGAAATCTTTAGGACAAAATTTCTTAGTCGATGGCAATTTCGTAAGAAGAATAGTAGAAAGTGCAAATGTCGAAGAGAAAAATGTAATAGAAGTAGGGCCAGGCATTGGTACTTTAAGTTATGAGATAGCTCAAAAGGCAAAAAAATTAGTGGTCATAGAAATAGATCGATCTCTAGTTCCGATTTTAAATGAAAATTTAAGTGAATTTTCAAATACTAAGATAATAAGAGAAGATATTTTAAAAGTTGATATCAATAAAATAGTTGAAGAGGATTTTAATGGTGAAGATTTTATCTTAATATCAAATCTTCCATATTATATAACTACGCCTATAATAGAAAAATTTGCAAAAATAGAAAAATGTAAGAATATGACTATTATGTTACAAAAAGAAGTCGCTATGAGAATTTTAGCAAAAGAGTCCACTAAAGATTACTCAGCCTTAACTCTTTTTGTAAAGTTCTTTGCAGATGTAAAGAAAGAATTTAATGTAGCAAAGACTGTTTTCATGCCTAAGCCAAAGATTGATTCAACTGTTTTAAATTTAAAATTGAGAATTTATGATAAAAGTGTTGATCAAAAAATATTATTCGATTTGATTCATGCAGGTTTTAATAAAAGAAGAAAGACTATATTAAATTCTTTGCAAAATGTGTGTAAGAAAGAAGAATTGATAGAGATTTTTGAAAAGCTAAATATTTCTCCAAAGCTTAGAGCAGAGAATTTAACACTCGATAGATATATAGATATATCTAAGGAAGTTGAAAATATAAGAAAACAGAAGTAGAATGATAGTAATTGAAAGGAGTTATCAATGGCGAATGTAATAATATATACCTCTAGCACTTGCACACATTGCAAAACTGCTAAGAGATATTTTAATGAAAATAATATAGATTATACTGAAAAAAATGTGGATACAGACAGAGATGCCCTAAATGAATTAATTGAAAGGGGACATAGAGCTGTTCCAGTTATTGAAATAGATGGAGAAGAAATTGTAGGTTTTGACCAACCTAGAGTTGCAAAACTTTTAAATCTTTAATAATAGCCCTTCGGGGCTTTTTTTTATATGAAATTATATTGATATTAAACTTTTGTTTAAGTATTGGTTACGATTTCATTTGATATAGGGTACATAAAAGATGTATGATATAAATAGAAATATTAGGAGGCAAATATGTACGACTTTAAAGAAGCTTATCAAAAATTAAAACCTATTTTAAATGAAACAAATCTTATTTATTCAGATTATTTTAGTGAATTAACACATAATAATGTGTACATAAAACCAGAAAATCTACAAAAGACTGGTTCTTTTAAAATCAGAGGAGCATATAATAAGATTACAAAATTGAATGATGAAGACAAGAAAAAGGGAATTATCACTGCTTCTGCAGGAAACCACGCTCAAGGAGTTGCGCTTGCTGCAAAGGAAAATAATATCAAAGCTGTTATAGTAATGCCTGAGAGCACACCAATGATTAAAGTAGATGGAACATTAAAATTTGGAGCTGAGGTAAAATTATTCGGAAAGACCTTTGATGAATCTAAAGATTATGCTTTAAAATTATCTAAAGAAAAAGGCTATACTTTTATTCCACCATTTGATGATCCAGATGTCATTGAAGGACAAGGAACAATAGCTATTGAAATTTTAGAAGATTTAAAGCCAGATTATATTCTAGTTCCTGTTGGAGGAGGCGGACTCATTGCTGGAATTGCAAAATGTGCTAAAACTTTAAATCCATATGTTAAAATAATAGGAGTGGAACCATTAAATGCTGCAAGCATGCAAGAAAGCCTAAAATGTGGAGAGGTTGTAAAATTAGACTCAACCGATACAATAGCCGATGGTACAGCTGTAGCTCAGGTTGGAGGTCTAACTTATGAGCTAGCAGGCGATTATGTAGATGATTGGATTAGCGTATCTGAAGATGAGATACTTGAAACATTTATCGAATTAATGGAAAAACACAAACTTATTGCAGAACCATCTGGTATATTATCTATAGCTGCGAGCAAAAAAGTAAGATTTTTTAACAAAAACATTGTATGTGTATCAAGTGGTGGAAATATCGATATGTCCTTTATTTCTCAATTGATAAATAAAGGTCTATATGCCTCTGGACGTATTCATAGATTTAAATTTGAATTACAGCATGCACCAGGAAATCTTAAGGATCTAATTGAAGTATTTGCAAATGCAAAAGCAAATATTGTAAGTATATATCATGATTCACTTGCTCAAAGCTCAAGATTTAAAAACATAAAGGTTGAGGTTACTGTTGAAACCAATGGTAAAGCTCATCTTAAAAAATTAACTGAAAGCTTGATCAAGGAAGGATATTTAAAGAATTAATGAAAATTTATGAAATATTAGAAAAAATAGACTATATTGAATTTATTGGAAATAAAAATGATGAGGTTGTAGAAATAACATCTGATTCTAGGAAGGTAGAAGATTTAAATGTTTTTGTGGCCATCAAGGGTTATGAATTAGATGGTCATAAATTTATTGATAAAGCAATTGAAAATGGTGCAAAACTAATTGTCCATACTAAAGATATCAAACAAAAGCCTAATATCAATTATATAAAAGTAGAAGATGATAGAAGAGCATTTGCAGAGATTTCAAATTTATTAAATGATTATCCAGCTAAAAAATTAATAATGATTGGCGTAACTGGAACTAATGGGAAAACTACAACTTCAACATATATTTATCATATTTTAAACAAATTAAATTCACTAACAGCAATGATTGGAACAGAAGGATCTTTCATAGGCGAAGAACCTATAAAAACTGACAATACGACTCCTGAAATAGATCAAACAGCTAGGATATTAAAAAAGGCTGTTGCACAAAAAGCAAAAAATGCTGTTATTGAAGCATCAAGTCATGCTTTAGCCTTAAAAAGAGTTTATGGAATAAAATTTGATTATGCCATATTTACCAATTTAACACCAGAGCATATGGATTTTCATAAAACTATGGAGAATTATTTTAATGACAAAATGATTCTTTTTGAAAATGCTGATAAAAAAATTGTTAATATGGATATGGAATATGGGAAACTTGCTAAAGATAGATTTAAAGATACAATTACTGTAGCAATTGATAATGATGCAGATTATGTAGCTAAAAATCTTAAACAAGATGGTAGATATGTAACATTTGATGTCAAAGGTATATCATTTAAATTAATAGCTAAAGGCAATTACAATGTATACAATGCACTTTGTGCAATGGCTGTACTATGTGATATTGGTTATAAATTAGAAGAAATATCTAAAGTTTTAGAGGAATTTAAAGGTGTAAGATCACGTTGTGAATTTATTGATAATGATTTAGGACTTGATATTATTGTAGATTTTGCCCATACACCTTATTCATTTGATAAATTATTGGAAGGAATTGACAATGAGGTTGTATATGTTGTTTATGGCATAAATGGCGATAGAACATATGAAATAAGAAAAGATATGGGAAGAATTGCAGCAAGGCATAAAGTATTTTCTGTAGTTACACTTGATGATCCAAAATTTGATACAGTTGATAATATTTCAAGCAATATAATAGAAGGCATAAAAGAGATTGGTGGAGAATATGTATATATTAAAAATAGAAAAGAAGCTATAAAATATGCTATAACTCA
This sequence comes from Tissierellia bacterium, assembly GCA_030527425.1. GTDB lineage: Bacteria > Bacillota > Clostridia > Tissierellales > Peptoniphilaceae > JAUNAV01. The sequence goes on along the minus strand of JAUNAV010000010.1, from coordinate 19,687 downwards.
CGCCCCAAAAACTGCAGCGGTGATAATGATTGGTAAGGGGGATGAAGATTTCTTAAAAATCAATGGAAATAATAAAATCCCTTATAGCGAAAAAGATACTTTAAGAGAAGTGTTAGAAGAAATATGAAAATAATAATTATAGGCGCAGGCGTTTCATCCCTTGCGCTTACTTCTTTTATTACAGGGGATGTTTCAGTCTATGAGAAAAATAAATTTAGTGGAAGAAAGCTTTTAGCAACTGGAAATGGCAGATGCAATTTTACAAATAGAAATCTAAGTAGCAAAAATTATCACAGTACTGATAAAAAACTTGTTTTAAATAGCATAAATAATTTTGGGCTAGATGATATCTTGATGCATTTTGATTTATTAGGGATTGAAACTACATCTTTAGAAAGTGGCAGATATTATCCTAAGACAATGAGCTCAAAAACTGTAAGAGATATGCTTTATCTTAAAGCTATAGATAATGGGATAGATTTTAATTTTGATTGTGAAATTGAAGATCTTGATCTTAAAAATAAAAGAATAAAGGCTAAAAATAACTGGATATATTATGATAAATTAGTAATAGCGACCGGTGGAAAAAGCTTAAAAAATTCTGGATCAGATGGTAAAATTGCTGATATTTTAAAAAATAAAGAAAAAATAGAATTTAGCAAAATAAGCTATGGTATTTGTTCATTTGATACAAAAAAGATTTTTTCAAACAAAATAAAGGGAACAAGAATCACTGCTAAAGCTAGTTTATTTGTCGATAAAAAATTTGTAAAATCATCTACTGATGATATAATATTTCAGGATTATGGTTTAACAGGTACAGCAATTTTTAATCTATCAAATTTGGCATCAAAGGCATTAAGTCAAGGAAAAGATGTAATGATATCTGTCGACTTAATTGATGAATATAATGAAAATGAATTATATAATTTGCTTTTGATGAGAAGAGCAATGTTTAAAAATAGAAATGTAAAAGACTTTCTAAAAGGGCTACTTCATGATAAATTAATTGATGAAATTGTAAAAATTGCAAACTTAAAAGAAACTCTTAAATCCTCAAATTTATCAGATAAAGATCTGCTAAATTTAACAAAGATGTTAAAGAAAATAGATTTTAAACTTAAAGAAGTTCATGAAAAAGATAAAGCCCAAGTTACAATGGGAGGAGTTAGTTCAAAAGAGCTTGATATGAATTTTAGTCTTAAAAAATATCCTGAAGTATTTATTATAGGAGAATTAACTGAAATCTCAGGAGACTGTGGTGGATATAATATTCACTGGGCTTTTGCATCAGCTTATATGGCATCTTTAAAGATAAAGGAGTAGAAATGTTTAGAATAAAGAGAAAATTAAAAGCGCTTAAAGATAGAGGAGAAAAAATAAAACTTGCACTTATAGGTTGCGGAAAAATGGGCGCATCGCTTTTAAGTCAAATTCAAAGCCTTGATGCAATGGATATAGTTTTAGTAATCGATCATACTGCTCAAAAGGCGGTGGATGGACTTATAAACTCTGGAGTTGATAAGGATAAGATAATAGTTACAAATGACATCTCAGAAGCAAGGGAAGCTATAGATCGTGGATTCTATGTTGTAAGTGAAGATTATAAATTCAGCTATAAATTATTACAAATAATGGCTGTAATTGATGCTACAGGAAATCCTCCATTTGGAGCTGAAATTGCAACAAAAGCAATACAATATCATAAACATATCATAATGTTAAATGTCGAATGCGATGCTGTAGTTGGTCCAATACTTCATGATATGGCAAAAAAGGCAGGTGTAGTATATACAGGATCTGCTGGAGATGAGCCAGGAGCAATCATTGATTTATGTAATTTTGCAATGGGATCGGGATTTGAAATTTTAGTTGCAGCAAAAGGAAAAAATAATCCTTTAGATAATTATAAGACACCAGAAGATTTAAAAGAAGAGGCATATAGTAAGGGGCTTTCTCCAAAAATGCTAACATCTTTTGTAGATGGAACAAATACCATGATTGAATTAAATTCTGTTTGCAATGCTTTAGGATTTACACCAGACACACTGGGTTGTCATGGAATTAGTACCAATCCAAAAGATGCAGTAAATGATTTTAGACTAAAAGAAGATGGTGGAGTTTTAAACTCATATCATACAGTAGAATTTTCGCCTGGAATGGCACCAGGAGTCTTTTTAATAGTTACAAGCGATAAAAAGGAAGTAAGAGAATTAATGAAGTATTTAGGAATGGGAGATGGACCAAACTATCTACTTTATAGACCATATCATCTTACAAGCCTTGAAACACCAATAACAATATATAATGCAATAATAGAAAATGAACCTACAATTGCTCCAATTCAAGGCCAAGTTGCAGATACAGTAGCTATTGCTAAAAGAGATATTAAAAAAGGTGAATTTCTTGAAGGAATAGGAAGTGATAAAGTATTTGGTAAATTGACATCACATCAAAGATCATTGCATGAAGATCTTCTACCAATTGCATTAATTACTGAAAAGACAAGAGCTAAAGTTGATATTAAAAAAGATACTCTAATACATGCAGATATGGTTGAATTGGATGAAGAAGCTACAATAACAAGGCTTAGAAGAAAACAAAATAGTATGAAACTTTAAAAAAGCTGCTTACCAAGCAGCTTTTTTATCTTTTAGTAAATAATAATTGGAGTTTTTAATTTTTATAATATTAGCGCTTTTTTTAGCATCTCCATAACCATTAGTTTTTATATACCCACTTACTCCTTCAAATTCTACTTCTTTATGATCATTTTCTAAAATCTCTTTAATACAATAGATTGAATCATAACCCAAGGCGGCAAAAGAATCGGGTTTTTCTCCATATTCCTTTTCATATTCCTCAGTAAAATCAACAACATTTTTATTTGAGTTAAAATAAGAAAAATGTGATGAAAAAATACTTTCGTCTAAATCACTTAGCTCATTTTGGTACTTTGAAATCATACCATCCCAACTATCAGGTCCTATAAAAATACTATTTACATTTTCTTCTCTTATTTTAGGAATAATAAGATTTAATTTTTGATAGTAATCGGCTATTAAAATAAAATCGGGTTTTTGCTTTTTAATCTTAATTGCTAAAATTTTGAAATCATCTTTAGTATCCTCATAATATATTGTTTCTAGTGAATTATTATTTTTTAAATTCAAATTAAAGCTATCTACAATCTCATTTGAATAATTTAAGGATTTATTTACAAGAGCGAGTATTTTTTTATTCTTGTAATTGTCATCAATATAATTTGCTAAAATTCTACCTTGATAATCATTGGTATAACATAGTCTAAGTGTGTATTTTTTATTTTTCGTTATTTCTTTTCCGGTAGCAGATGGAGTTATAAATAATATTTTTTCTTTTTCTGAAAGATGTGAAATGACCTCTGCAACATTTGTAGTGGTACCACCAATAAAAAAGTCTGTATTTTTATAATTGTCTTTAAAGATTTTCTTTGCTAAATTAGGATCGGATTTATCATCTTTAAACTTTGCATTTATAATTTTTCCATTAATCCCGCCCTGATTATTTATTCTTTTAATTGCCAACTTTTGAGCATTGTAGCTCGAAATTCCATATTTGCTTTCACTTTCAGTTAAAGGATTTAATATACATATATTGATTTGATCTTGTTTATAGTTATTACAACTAGTTAATAGAATTAATATAAAAAATAAAAAAACTTTTTTCATAAGCTCCTCCATCTATATTATATCAAAATTAGAAAAAGAGACAATAGTTTTTACATAATTCTATAAAATATATACATATATAAACATTTAAACTATTTGTGTCAATGGAAAATCAAAAAATCCAGTTATCAAAAGTAAAATGTATTTGAAAAATTATAATTTGAAAAAAATAATAAGCTATTTCAATTGTTAAATTTAAAATTTAAAAATACTATTGACTTTTTAAATATTTATTAGTACCATAGACATATATAAATGCTACAATAAAGAAAAAGTAACTGAAAATTGGATTTACAGAGAAGCATGAAAGCTGAGAATTGCTATGAAGATTTCAGTGAAAGATCATCTTTTAAGCATAAATTTCGAAACAAAAGTAGATTTTTACGTAGTAAGGCGTTAACTTGAATTTATCACTTTGGGTGGTTCGTCCCTTTTTGGGACTTTTTTTATGGTCCCTTTTTGGGATCTTTTTTAATATGTAGGAGGAAGAAAAAATGGCGAAGTTTGACTCACTTGACACAAAAAATGTAAAAGAAGCAGAAAAAAATGTAGCTGATTATTGGAATAAAATAGATCTTTTAGAAGAAAGCTACAAACAAAGAGAAGGCTGTGAGGATTATATTTTCTATGATGGTCCACCAACAGCTAATGGAAGACCAGGCATTCACCATGTCATTGCAAGAACTCTTAAGGATATGACATGTAGATACAAAAATTTAAGAGGATATAGAGTCTATAGAAGAGCAGGTTGGGATACACATGGGCTTCCTGTTGAAATCGAAGTTGAAAAAGAATTAGGATTTGATGATAAAAATGATATCGAAAAATATGGAGTAGAAAAATTCAATAAAAAATGTAAAGACTCTGTATTTAAATATAGCTCCCAGTGGAGAGACATGTCAGATAGAATGGCATTTTTGGCAGACATGGATAATCCATATATAACTTTGGATAATGACTATATTGAATCAGTTTGGTGGCTACTTGATAATATGTTTAAAAAAGGATATATATATGAAGGAGCTAAAGTTCTACCATATTGCCCACGTTGCGGCACTGGACTTGCAAGTCATGAAGTTGCTTTAGGATATAAAAATGATAAGACTTTAACTTTAATTTGCGAGTTTAAAAAGAAAGATACTGAAAATGAGTATTTCTTAGCATGGACGACAACACCTTGGACATTGCCATCAAATGTTGCTTTAACAGTAAATCCAGAGCTTGATTATGTCAAAGTCTATCATAAAGAATATGATAAATATTATTACTTAGCAGATAGCCTTAAGGACAAAGTGCTGGGCGAAGGAAATTATGAAGTTGTAGATTCTTTAAAGGGAAAAGACATGGAATATATGGAGTATGAACAATTACTTCCATATGTAAAAGTCGACAAGAAGGCATTTTTTGTAACTTTAGCAGATTATGTCTCAGCTGAAGATGGAACGGGTATAGTTCACTCTGCACCTGCATTTGGTGAAGATGACTATCAAATGGGAAGAAAATATGATCTACCATTTGTACAACCTGTAGATCTTGATGGTAATTTTACAGAAACTCCTTGGAAGGGACAATTTGTATTTGATGCAAATCATGATATATTTCATCATTTAAAAGATGAAGGTAAAGTATTTGAGAAGGATACAATTGAACATAATTACCCACATTGTTGGAGATGCGATACTCCATTGATCTATTATGCAAAACCATCTTGGTATATTGAAATGAGCAAGTTTTCTGAAAAAATGGTTGAAAATAATAATGGAGTTAATTGGTTCCCTGATTACATTGGAGAAAAAAGATTTGGAAATTGGTTAGAAAATGTCAAAGATTGGGCGATTTCCAGAAATAGATATTGGGGTACTCCACTAAATATTTGGAGATGTGAGGACTGTGATCATACTCTATCTGTTGGCAGTAGAAAAGAATTAAAAGAATTGGCTAATGAAGATATATCAGAAGATATTGAATTACACAGACCATATGTTGACGATGTAACCATAAAATGTCCAAAATGTGGAAAAACCATGCATAGAGTAGAAGATGTAGTAGATGTTTGGTTTGATTCAGGTGCAATGCCATTTGCTCAACAACATTATCCATTTGAACACAAAGATGATTTTGAAGAATATTATCCAGCAGATTTCATCTGTGAAGGGATTGATCAAACTAGAGGATGGTTCTATTCTTTAATGGCAATTTCAACTTTGACAACTGGAAAAGCGCCATTTAAAAATGTGTTGGTAAATGACCTTGTTCTAGACAAAAATGGACAAAAGATGAGCAAATCTAAGGGCAATACATTAGATCCATTTGAACTTTTTGACAGATATGGAGCAGATGCTGTTAGATTCTATTCTCTCTTTGTGTCACCACCATGGATACCAACAAGATTTGATGAAAAAGGATTAAAAGAGGTTAAGAATAATTTCTTTAGAACTTTTGAAAATGTATATAACTTCTTTACTCTATATGCAAATACAGATGATATAAATCCAAAAGATTTTGAAGTTCGATATGATCAACTAGAGGTCATAGACAAATGGCTTTATTCAAGATTAAATAATCTCTTAAAATCATATATAGAGTATATGGATAACTTTGATTACAATAAGGTTACACATATAATCAATGACTTTGTAGTAGAAGATTTATCTAATTGGTATATAAGAAGAAATAGAAAGAGATTTTGGTCTGAAGAATTAACTACAAGTAAAAAGGCTGTTTACAAAACAACTTATGATACTTTAGTTCTTTTATCAAAAATGATATCACCAGTTGCTCCATTTATTGCAGAAGAAGTTTATAGAGCTTTGACAGATGAAAAATCCGTACATCTATCCATGCTAGATGAAGTTGATGAAAAACTAATCGACAATGAACTAGAAGAAAAAATGGAGTTGGTTAGAAAGATAGTTACATTAGGTCGTGCTTCAAGAGAAAAAGATCAAATAAAAGTAAGACAACCGCTTCAAAAAATTGTAGTAGATGGTAAATTTAGGGATAAGATTTCTGATTTAGATAAGCTAATAAAAGAAGAATTAAATATTAAAGAAGTTGAGTTTGCTGATGATTTAAGCGAATTTATGAACTATTATCTAAAACCAGATTATAAAGTTGCTGGAAGAATTCTACAATCAAAGATTAAAGACTTTGCTAAATATTTAAATAATGTTGATGCAAAAGAATTTGTAGCTAAACTTGATGATGGAGATCAAGAGATCGAACTAAATGGAGAAAATGTAACTATAAAAAGAGAATATTTGGATGTTAGAATTTCAGCCAAGGAAGGTTTTGATGTTGAAATGGATGGAAATGTCTTTGTTGTATTAGATACAAATATAACAAAAGAATTAAAAGAAGAAGGCTATGCTAGAGAGTTCATTTCAAAAGTTCAAAATATGAGAAAAGACAATGGCTATGAAGTTACTGATAGAATTAATATAAGCTTTGAAGCAGACGATGAGGTCAAAATAGCACTCGAAAATTTCAAAGATAAAATTCGAAAAGAAACTTTAGCAGATTCTATGCAAAACAAAGTGCTTTCTACTGATCAATTAGAATTAAATGATAAGGTCATTAAATTAGAACTTGAAAGAATTTAATTAGAGCGGATTTTTCCGCTCTTTTTGAATGGAGGAAAAAATGGATATAAAGTTAATGAATATGATTATGATAAAAAATACCATAAATGAAGATGTGGTTGTATTAGATAAAAAGAAAAAAGAAGGATGGGAGGGACTAACTTTTCCAGGAGGAAAAGTTGAAGAACTAGAATCTATAAATGATTCAGTTATAAGAGAAGCAAAAGAAGAAACAAATTTAGATATTAAAAATATTAAACTGGTAGGATCTATCAGTTGGATATATAAAAAGGATGAAAAAATACATAGAGATCTTGGATTATTGTATGAAACAACAGAATTTCAAGGTGATTTAGTAGAAAATAATAGAGAAGGCAAGCTATTTTGGAAAAATTACGATCAGTTTAAAAATATGAAACCAAAAAGTGATTCAATGGATTATATTTTAAAAATATATGATAGAGAATGCAGCGAAGTAGTCATGGATCTAATTAATGGGAGAATAGAGTTTTATTAATGAAATTATTATATGCATATCTTTTAATTATAAATTTAATAGCTTTGTTGGTATTTTTTATAGATAAGAAAAAGGCTATAAAGCATAAATATAGAATAAAAGAAAAAGCACTCTTAAGCATAGCAGCATTAGGAGGCAGTGTAGGATCATTAATAGCAATTAATTGTTTTAAACATAAAAATAGAAAAATAAAATTCAAGCTGATTTATCTTTTTCTAATTGTTCATTTATTTATTTTATATACATTATTAAATTAAAAATGAGAAGACTAAAATCTTCTCATTTTACGCTTTTATGAACTTACAATTGCTATTTTTTATTTTCATATATATATCATCAGGCAATTGTTTGTCACTTATTATATAATTTATATTTTCATAAGTAGTCATTCTAAAATAAGCATTGCCATTGACTTTAGAGGAATCGCATAATAGAACATTTGTTTTTGCGTTTTTAATCATATTTCTTTTTACATTTGCTTGTAGTTCATCGCCTTCATATACTCCACAATTGTTAATAGACTTACAAGAATAAAAAGCAAAATCGACTTTAAAATGTGATATAAAATCAGAAGTAAATTCACCAATTATTGAAACTGAATTTAACTTTACATAACCTGGAGTTATATAAACTTTTATATTTGCAGAATTTTTAAAAAATAGCGATACATCCAAAGAATTAGTTATTATAGTTATATTATCATAGTCATTTATGTAATTAAGAAGTGGTAAAATAGTTGAGCTTGAATCTAAAAACATAACCATATTATTTTTTAAAAAGTGCGAAGCAACTGAACATATTTGCTCTTTTAATTTTATATTTTCAGCAGCTCTTAGATTTTGTGGGGATTCCTGAGAAGAATTATTAATAAGTCTTACTCCACCGTAGTATCTTTTTATTACTCCTTCTTCTTCTAATTTTAACAGATCTCTTCTAATTGTAGACCTTGAGACATATAATTTATCGCATAAATCTACTATTTTAATACTTTGATTTTTTTCTAATATTGATAGTATTTCTTTTAATCTTTCTTCCATTTCAGCCTCCATGAATAAGTTTGAACAACTTTGAATTAATTATAACCTTTGCATGAACATTTTTCAACTTTTTGTGCATTATTGACTATGCGATAAATTTAGTTATAATTAAATTGAGGAGTGGGATATGAAAAAAGTATTAGCAATTGATTTAGGAGCTACCTCTGGACGAGGGGTTGTAGGTTATATTGAAAACGATATGTTAAAGACAGAGGAGGTTTTAAGATTTTCACATAAAATAATAGATGAAAAAAATAGGAATAGGTGGCAATTTAATAAAATTTTAAATGAAATAGAAAAAACGATTATTAAATATAATGACATCTCGTCTGTAGGCGTTGATACATGGGGAGTCGATATTGGTTTATTAGATTCAAAAGGGGAACTTTTAGAAAATCCTATATCGTATAGAGATTTACATAATGAGAAAGCGTTTAAAAAATATCTTGAAGTTCATGATTCTTTTTCTCTTTTTGAGAAAACTGGAAATCAACTTTTACCGATAAATACTTATTTTCAATTATATTCATTGTATCTTTATAATAAGAATATAATTGAGGATATTGACAAAATATTATTTATGCCAGATCTTATATCTTATTTTTTGAGCGGAGAAATGACTTTAGAAGAAACTATACTATCTACAAGTGGATTTTATGATTTAGATAAAAAAGTTATTAATAAACAATTGCTTAATGAGATAGGTTTTGATGTTAATTTGTTTGCTAAAAAAATTACAGCAGGTAAAACTGTAGGCAGCACAAAGAAATCAAAGCTAATAAAACTAAGAGATTACGACATAGATGTTGTTTCAGTTTGTGGACATGATACAGCAAGTGCGTTATTAGTAACAAATTCTTTTAATAATCCGCTCACTGCATTTTTATCTTGTGGAACCTGGTCATTAGTCGGCGTTACAGCATCAAAGCCAATAAGAAATTATAAAGCATTTGAAAATAATATTAGCAATGAATTGGGATTTAACTCAACTAATATGTTCTTTAAAAATATAACTGGACTATATTTAATAGAAAAACTAATTGATGAGTTAGAAGCTAAAAATAATGAAAGATATACTTATGATGATATTAATAAAAAGATATCCAATCGAAATAATTATAAAAGAATAATAAATGTGGAAGATGAAATATTTTCTAGAAATGATACGAAAATATTAGAATTTTTAAATAACGAATTTGGACAATTGGATGACTATTTATATTTTGAAATCATTTATGATTCTTTGGTTTTGAAATATAAAGAGACATTAGATCAAATATCTAAGATAACTAACACGAAAATAGATAAGCTTCATGTAATAGGTGGTGGAGCTAAAAGTTCTTATTTGATGCAAAAAATTGCTGATAAATTACACATTGATGTTTTAGCAGGACCATATGAAGCTACAATTTATGGAAATATTTTAATCCAATTGTTAAATCGAGGAGAAATAAGGGATCTTAAAGAAGGTTTAGATCTGATCAAAAAATCAGTGGAATATAAATATTATAAATGGAGGTAGAAATGAATTATCCAAAAATAGGAATAAGACCGACTATCGATGGTAGATGGGGCGGAGTAAGAGAATCATTAGAAAAGCAAACTATGCAAATGGCAAAAGCTGCAAAAGAATTGATTGAGTCCAATTTAAAATATTCGGACGGACAACCAGTGCGTTGTGTGATATCTAATACTACTATAGGAGGAGGAAAAGAAGCGAGTTTATGCGCTGAACAATTTTCAACAGAAAATGTAGTTGCAACATTGACAGTAACTCCCTGTTGGTGCTATGGAACTGAAACTATGGATTTAGACCCAAATACCATTAAAGCTGTATGGGGATTTAATGGCACAGAAAGACCGGGAGCAGTATATTTAGCGGCAGTAATGGCTGCATATGCTCAAAGAGGTTTACCTGCCTTTTCAATTTATGGGCATGAAGTAACAGATGCTGATGATACTAATGTACCTGAAGATGTAAAAGAAAAAATTCTAAGATTTGCAAAGGCTGCAATAGCAGTAGGACAGATGAAAGAGAAATCATATGTTAATATAGGATCTATTTCTATGGGAATTGCAGGGAGTGATGCACAGGCAGATTTCTTCCAAAAATATCTAGGTATAAGAACCGAATGGGTAGATATGGTTGAAATTTTAAGAAGAATGAAACTGGAAATCTATGATGAAGAAGAATTTAAAATAGCTAGAAAATGGATAGAGGAAAATTGCAAAGAAGGCATTAATATAAATAAAGACCAAGAATTAATGGATATAGTAAAGAAATCAAAAGTAGTTCCTTATGAACAAGAATGGGATTTTATCGCTAAACACTATTTGATTGTTAGAGACATCCTATTTGGAAATAAGAAATTAGAAGAAAAAGGGTGGTCTGAAGAAGCCTTAGGAAGAAATGCGATAGCAGGGGGATTCCAAGGTCAAAGAATGTGGACGGATTGGTTACCAAATGCCGATTTTACTGAAGCTATGATGGCCTCTACATTTGATTGGAACGGACCAAAAGAGCCTACTGCATTTGCGACAGAAAATGATACGCTTAATGGTGTTTCAATGCTATTTGCTAAATTATTAACAAATAAAGCAGCTATATTTTCTGATGTTAGAACATATTGGTCAAAGGAAGCTGTAAAAAGGGTAACAGGTTATGAATTAGAAGGCAAGGCTAAAAATGGAATAATCCACCTTATTAATTCAGGTGCAAGTGCTCTTGATGGCTCAGGAGAAGCAGTTGATGAAAATGGATATCATTGCATGAAAGAATTCTGGAATTTGACAGATGAAGATATAAAAAATATGACAAAAGCTACAGATTGGCCACAAGCAAATCATCAATACTTTAGAGGTGGCGGTTTCTCTTCACATTTTATAACAAAATATGAAATGCCAGTTACAATGATTAGATTAAATATACATGAGGGTGTAGGCCCAACTCTTCAAATTGCTGAGGGATGGACTTGTGAAATACCAAGAGAGTTCTCAAAGGTATTGGAAGATAGAACGGATACAACTTGGCCTACAACTTGGTTTGCTCCTAGAATTGGCATGAAAGGATTTGAAAGTGTATACGAAGTAATGTCCTCGTGGGGAGCTAATCATGGCGCTAGTGTATATGGACATATAGGTAAAGATCTAATAACTTTAGCTTCAATGCTTAGAATACCTGTAGTATTGCACAATATAGAGGATAAAGATATCTTTAGACCACATTCTTTTAAAGGTTTTGGAACAAAAGATCTTGAATCACAAGATATAAGAGCTTGTAAATACTATGGACCAATGTATAAATAATTAGTTCATAGATAAAAATAGTTATCATCTAGCAGCTTTTCTGCTAGATGATAATATAAGCGGAGGGACTATGAAGTACGAAAAAGAAAGATTGGACTTAATAAAATATGGTAAAAAACTGGTTGAAAATAATCTGACTAAAGGAACTGGAGGAAATTTAAGTATTTTCGATAGGAAAAGTAAATTAATGGCTATAACACCTTCGGGAATAGATTTTTTTGAAATAAAACCAGAAGATATTGTAATAATGGATATTGATGGAAATATTGTCGATGGAGAAAAAAATCCTTCTTCAGAATGGTTTATGCACTTGATTCAATATCAAAATAGAGATGATATAGATGCAATCATTCATGCACATACAACATTTGCGACTGTATTAGGTTGCTTAAGATGGGATCTACCAGCAACGCATTATATGATAGCAGTAGCAGGAAAAGATGTTAAATGTGCAAAATATGCTACCTATGGAACACGTGAATTGGCAGAAAATGCATATGAGGCTATGAAAGGAAGAAAAGCTGTAATTTTAGCAAATCATGGAATACTAGCCGGAGCAAATGATCTATTAAATGCCTTTAATATAATAGAAGAAATTGAATATTGCTCAAATATTTATTACAGAGCTAAGTCGATTGGAGAGCCAGTCATTTTAGATGATGAAGAAATGGAGTTAATGGCAGAAAAATTCAAAACATATGGCCAGAGAAAAGAAAGAGAGTAGAAATGAAAAATACAATTTTACACATGAAGGATATTACTAAATCTTTCTCTGGAGTTCAGGCGCTAAAAAATGCCTCATTGGAATTAAAAGCTGGAGAAGTTCATGCCCTAATGGGTGAAAATGGTGCGGGTAAATCCACTTTAATGAAAATTCTTACAGGAATATATAAAAAGGATTCTGGAACAATAAATTATCTTGGCAAAGAAGTGGAATTTAATGGTCCTGCTGAATCAGAAGAAGCTGGCATCTCTATAGTTCATCAAGAATTAAATTTATTAAAGGATTTAACCGTTGCTCAAAATCTATTTTTAGGCAAGGAAAATAGTAAAGGTATCTTTATAGATGACAAAAAACTTATTAGAGAAGCTAAGAAAGTATTTGACATATTGAATATATACATTGACCCTAGCAAACTTATGGATGAGCTGACAGTAGGACAGCAACAAATGGTTGAAATCGCAAAAGTGGTTTTAACAGATTCAAAAATTATTGTTTTCGATGAACCTACTGCAGCGCTTACTGATAGTGAAATCAATGAATTATTCAAAGTCATAGATGATCTTAGAAATAAAGGAATAGGTATAGTATACATTTCTCATAGAATGGATGAAATTAAGAGAATCACTGATAGAGTAACAGTTATGAGAGATGGAGAATATATTGGAACAATAGATACAAAAAACTCCACTAAAGATCAGATTATTAAAATGATGGTAGGTAGAGTAATATTTGAAGATCCAAAAGAAAAATCGAATGTATCAGAGGATGCTGAAGTAATTTTAGAAGCTAAAAATTTAAATAGAGATAATATTGTAAAGGATGTTAGTTTTACTTTAAAAAAAGGAGAAATACTGGGATTTTCTGGTCTTATGGGAGCAGGAAGGACCGAAGTTGCCAGGCTGATTTTTGGGGCGGATAAATTAGATAGCGGTGAAATTTTTATTGATGGAAAAAAAGTTAGTATTAACTCCCCTTACGATGCAGTTAAACATGGTATAGGATATCTTTCTGAAGATAGAAAAAGATTTGGGCTTATAGTAGATAAAAGTGTTGAAGAAAATATATCAGTGCCAAGCATGGATAAATTTTCGAAAGGCATTTTTATAAATGAAAATAAAATTTCGAAAATTAGTGAACAACAGGTAAAAAGCTTAAATATTAAGACTCCTTCTATTAAGCAATTAATAAAAAAGCTTTCTGGTGGAAACCAACAAAAAGTAGTTATTGCAAAATGGCTTACAAGAGATTGCGATATTTTTATTTTCGATGAGCCCACTAGAGGTATTGATGTTGGTGCTAAATCTGAAATTTATGATCTTATGGAAGAAATAATCAAGGCTGGAAAGTCTATAATAATGATCTCATCTGAATTGACAGAAATTTTAAGAATGAGTGATAGAATTATTGTTATGTGTGAGGGAGAAATTACTGCAAATCTAGAGATTCAAAATGCAACTCAAGAGGTCATAATGGATAAAGCAACAAGAGGTATAGGTAGGTGATAAAATTGAATAAAGTAAAGAAAATTTTTAGAAATCAACAGTTTGTAGTTATACTAGCTTTGGTACTTATTTGTATTGTCTTTTCTTTAATGACTGATAAGTTTCTACAAGCTTCTACTTTTACTAATATAGCTAAATCATGCTATTATATCGCATTTATGGCAATAGGTGTTACTTTTGTTATAGCAACAGGAGGAATAGATTTATCTATTGGTACTGTAGCAATATGTTCTGCTTTAATAGGTGGTACTTTTATGGAAAAAGGCATGAATATGGGACTTGTAATGCTCATAATGCTTTTGGTTGGTTTAGGGTTTGGCTTATTTAATGGATTTTTAGTTGCCAAATTAGGTTTACCAGCTTTTATTGCAACCTTAGGCTCCATGATGATATCTAGAGGTCTAGGTTCAATAGTAACTAAAACGAGAACTATAACTTTTCCCCAAGGTGCTTCTCCACAAGCGTGGTTTAGAGAAATATTCATGATAACGAAGAGTGATTCTATTTTGCCTAAAAATTTCCCGACAGGGTTTATTTTATTAGCTATACTAGCGCTTGTAATGGTTATTGTTTTAAATAAAACTAGAGTTGGTAGATACATACTAGCTATAGGTTCTAATAAAGAAGCTACAAGACTTTCGGGAATTAAAGTTGCAAATTATGAAATAACAGCATATGCATTAAGTGGTATTTTTGCGGCTTTAGCAGGAATTGCATATGTAGCTGTTTATTCAACAGCTCAACCAAATACAGGCAATGGTTTTGAATTAGATGCGATTGCTGGTGTTGTAATCGGCGGCACATCATTGTCTGGAGGAATTGCTTCTATACCAGGAACTATTATTGGTGTATTTATAATGGCAGTTTTAAAAATAGGATTCCCTTATATAGGAGTTCAAAGTCATTATCAAATGTTTATAACAGGTTTCATACTCATCTTTGCGGTGTTTATGGATATAATTAACAGAAAAAGAAAGGCTTAGATAGGAGGATAAAATGTTAAGCTTAAAGAAATTTACAAAATTGGCACTAGCAACAGCACTTGTTGCTACAACATTAACAGGTTGTTCAGGAAATGATGCAAAAAACGAAGGTTCAGTAGAGACGAACAATAATTCGAATGTTACAACTTCAGAAGGATCTAAAAATATTGCTGTAATTGCAAAGGGATTTCAACATCAATTTTGGAAGGCTGTAGAGCAAGGAACAAAGAAAGCATCTGAAGAATTTGGACTAGAAGTTACCTTCCAAGGACCCGATAATGAATCAGCAATTGCTCAGCAAGTTGAGTATCTAAATGCAGCGATAGATCAAAAGCCAGATGCTATTTGTTTTGCTGCGCTTGATACACAGTCAGCTCTTGATTCAATTAACAATGCAAAAGATAATAATATACCAATAATTGGTTTTGATTCAGGAGTTCCTGATGCTCCTGAAGGTGCAGTTTTAGCAAATGCATCTACTGATAACTATGCTGCTGCTGAGATTGCTGCAGAAAAAATGTATGATTTAATTAAAGATAAGGTAAAAGATAACAAAGAAGTTGTTAGAATAGGCGTTGTCTCACAAGAATCAAACTCTCAATCAATTTCTGAGAGAACAGCTGGATTTATCGATAAAATGATAGAGTTGATTGGAGAAGATAAAGTTTCAGTTGAAGGACATGAATCTCAAGCTAAACCTAAAGATGATGCAAAGGTAGTAATAGAATTATCTATACCAGCAGAGGTAAAAGATGCTGATGCTGCAAATGTTGCTACAGCTTTATTGGAAAAAGAAGACTTAATAGCAATTTATGGCTCTAATGAATTTGCTGCTAATGCCATAATAACAGCAAATGAAGGACTTGAAAAATTAGGAGCGGATAAAGTTATAGGCGTTGGTTTTGACTCAGGATCAAAGCAAATAGCAGCTATTAAAGATGGTTTATTCGTTGGATCTGTGACACAAAATCCAGTGGAAATTGGTTATCAAGCTGTCAAGTTAGCAAAAGAAGCGGCTGAAGGCAAAGAAGTGGAAGATGTAGATACTGGCGCTTTATGGTATAATGCTGACAATATGGATGATGAAGATATAGCTCCATGCTTATATGAGTAAATTATGCTTAAAAAAATACCAAAAATTTTATCGCCAGATCTTTTAAAATATTTATCAGAGATGGGTCATTCTGATAGATTAGTAATTGCAGATGGTAATTTTCCAGTTCATAGTATAGGAAAAAATTGTAATATTGTAAGACTTGATGGACATGGCGTATGTGAAATACTAGAAGCAATACTCGAATTATTTCCTTTGGATTCTTATGTAGATAAGAGCGTATTTTTAATGGAAAAAGTAGAAGGAGATAATGCAGATACTAGCATCTGGGATGAATTTACAAAAATTGTAGAAAGTAATTCTTATGATAAAAGCATTATAGGAAATATAGAACGTTTTAAATTTTACGAAGAAGCGAAAGAGTCATATTTAATAATTGCGACTTCAGAGAAGAAATTATATGCAAATATAATTTTGCAAAAAGGAGTAGTTTAATATAGTTAATTACTACTATTAAAATTGTGTATTTTGTTGAAAAGCTGTTTTTTAAAATTTCATATTTATATTAAAATCCGCCTTTTTGGGCGGATTTTAACTCTTATATTTTGATTTTAATTTGCTAATATGCTAGTAAACTTTATAATTCTATAAAACTTCCCAGATTTTTCTCCATTGCTTTTTTATAGATTTTCTCTGCAACAACTATATCTACTACAGCACTTCCTGTTGTTTTAAACCAGGTTATTTCTTCGTCATTTTCACGTCCGGATTCTTTATTATTTATTAAATCACCCAATTCATGTTCAACTTTTTCTTTTTCAACAATTTTTTCTTTTATTGGATTTATTACATCGCCTGATTCATTCATGACGCCATCTATTGTATCTAAGAATATTTTGTCAGCTTTTTCTAACACTTCAGCAGGAGTCTCTTGCATATCTGGGGTGTATGAGCCCACTGAATTGATATGTGTACCTTTTTTTAAATTTGTAGCCTCAAAAACTGGTTTTTTAGATGTTGTTACTGTTGTTATAATATCCATATCTTCAATATAATCATTGGCATTATCAATTGCCTTAATTTCTAAATCAGGATATTTTTCAGAAATTTTTTTCTTAAATTCCTTTGCTCTGTCAATATCTAGGTCGCAAACAAATAATTTTTCAATATTTCTAATTTCAAGTACAGCTTCAACTTGGGTTAAGGCTTGTCCTCCTGTACCAATGATTAAAAAATTCTTAGAATCTTTTTTTGCTAAAATATCTGTTGCAGCTCCGGATAAGGCTCCTGTTCTTAATTGTGTTAGATAAGTTCCATCCATTAAGCAATTGATGGCTAAATAAAGAGGGCAAAAGCAAGCAAGAAAAGGTTGAATTTCAGCTTATCAAAAGAATAGATTGCTAAAAAGCAATATAACTGGTATAATAATTAATGTTCTGCACGAAATAAAATTTTAAGGTACAGGACTGTATTTGAATCCAAAACATAAAGTAGGAGGAGGAATATGGCAGTTTCATATAGACCTATATGGGTAGAGTTAGCAAAGCGAGAGCTGATGAAAACCGAGTTTCAAAAAATAGCCGGAATATCCGGCAATGTCCTTGCCAAAATGGGTAATAACGAGTACATATCCATGAAAAATCTTGAGAGGATATGTATGGCTATGGATTTATCGCCGAGTGAAGTGATTGAGTTTAGAGAAGATGAGAAAAATGCAAAATAAAAGATTTCGTCAATTAATTTACTGCTTTGAAAAGGTTGATAAGTATGAATAAAATTTTGATTATAGATGATGATAAAGAACTTTGCTCTTTAATAAAGAGGAGTGTTTTGCCTGTAAACATAGAATCTGATGTTTGCAATACAGGTAAAGATGGATTAAGAAAATTAGCGGAAAACGAGTATCAACTTGTCATACTTGATGTTATGATGCCGGGAATGGATGGATTTGAAACATTGGTTGAAATCAGAAAGACGAGTAGTTTACCCATCTTAATGCTCACAGCAAAGGATGACAATATTTCTAAAGTACATGGTTTAAGAGTTGGAGCAGATGACTACTTAACAAAACCTTTCAATATAGATGAACTTATAGCCCGTATTCATTCACTTATACGACGCTATACTCGTTTTAATCAAAAAGATGAAATAGCTCAACAACTCGAATTTGATAGTCTTGAAATTGATTTGAATAATCGTTCAATTACTACAATTAACGGAATCTTTGAGTTACCACCCAAAGAATTTGACCTACTATTGTTTTGTGCAAGGAATCAAGGAAGAATTTTGACAAAAAAACAAATTTATGAAGAAGTTTGGGGAGAAGTGTATTGCTATGATGACAGCAATATTATGGCGATTATCAGTCGTCTTCGTAAAAAATTGGAAGCAAATCCCAAAGAATCGAAATATATTCAAACGATTAAAGGCGTCGGCTATCGTTTTAACAAGGAGGTCTAAGTTATATGGAAATAGCAATGATTATATCTGTTATAATCACAACCTTGTCTCTTTTAACTTCGTATTTCCGTATCAAACGAGCAAAGAAACAAATATCGGAAATGAAGGATATTTTAGTCGATATAAAAAACGGCAACAGCAACAGGCGTATTTTATCGACACCGAATGAACTTGTTGCCCCCATTGCCTATGAAATAAATGAAATTATCATCTCTTACGAAGATAAATTGTCCGCATTTCGCCAAACGGAAGATACCAACAAACAACTAATGACAAGCCTTTCTCATGATGTCAGAACACCGCTTACTACACTTATAGGCTATCTTGATGCAGCACATAAAGGAATTGTTACGGGAGAAGAAAGAGAGAATTATATAAGGATTGCCCGGCGAAAAGCATATGATTTAAAAGAGTATATAGATATGCTGTTTGATTGGTTTAAACTCAATTCCGATGAGTTTCCAATGGAGATGAATCGTGTTGAAATCGAGGAGCTTACAAGAAGCATACTTATTGATTGGATACCGATATTTGAAGATAAAAAAATAGATTACAGCGTTGAAATTCCGGAGCAAGCTCTTCAAGTAAAACTTGATACGGAAGCTTATATTAGAATACTCAGCAATCTTATTCAAAATGTAATCGCTCACAGCAGTGCAGATAAAATTGAAATAACATTATCAAAACAAGATAAAAATGTAAAAATTCTTTTAGCCGATAACGGTGTAGGAATTGAAGAAAAAGACTTGGCACATATTTTCGAAAGATTATACAAATGTGATAAAGGAAGGTCTGAAAAAGGCAGTGGTCTTG
>JAUNAV010000053.1 GCA_030527425.1 Tissierellia bacterium | reverse complement strand
TAATGCCTTCTTTTTTATATAAAAATATTATGCTAATTCTACTTCAGCTCCAGCTTCTTCTAATTGAGCTTTAACTTTTTCAGCTTCGTCTTTAGCTACGCCTTCAACAACAGCTTTAGGAGCGCCATCTACGAGAGCTTTAGCATCTTTTAGTCCAAGACCAGCTACATCCTTAACAACTTTGATTACATTGATCTTTGATTGTCCAGCTGATTTAAGAACTACGTCAAATTCTGTTTTTTCATCAGCTGCTGCGCCTGCTGCAGCTCCTGCTGCTGGTGCTGCTGCCATTACTTGAGCTTGAGCTTTAACGTCAAATTCTTCTTCAAGTGCTTTTACTAATTCTGATAATTCTAATACTGTTAATTCTTTAATTTCGTCTAATATTTGTGTTACTTTTTCGCTTGCCATTTTAATACCTCCAAAAAATTTTTTTAATTAAGCTACTTCGTTTTCTTTCTTTTCTCTAACTGCATCAAGACCGTAAACAAGTTTAGCAATAATTTCATTAGTGTCTTGTGCAAGTTTTCTAATTGGTGCTTGAACTGTGTTAACAAGCATTGATAACAATACTTCTTTAGGTGGTAATTTAGCAATTGCCATTATTTGTTCATTATCTAAATACTCACCTTCAACAATTCCAGCTTTGATTTTTAATTTTTCTTTGTTTTCATCGTCATCTTCGACATATTCATCCGCTATTTTTGGTCCTTCTACTAAATCTTCATTTGAGAAGATCAAAGCATTTGATCCTTTTAAAAGCTCGTCGAATTGATCATATCCTAATTCTTTAAGTGCAAATCTAATCATTGTGTTTTTATAAACTTTATAAACTACATTTGCATCTCTAAATTTATTACGTAATTCAGTGATTTCAGCAACGCTCATACCATTAAATTCAACTAATGTAGTTGATTTGGCGTTTTTTACGTTGTTTTTAATCTCTTCAATTACTTCCTTTTTTTGATTCAAAACGTAATCTTTCACTCTTTCACCTCCTAATTTCAGGCTGTTAGCAGGTATATAAAAACCCCACTACTGTAGACATATTAAAGCTGTCTACATCGGTGGGGATGTAGTTCATTTTTCCCACCTATACAGAATTATTAAACACTAAGGTCTCTGTAGTCTTTGGCAGCCTTATTATTTTGACTTGTATAGTATACCACTTTTTTAAGTAGTATGCAAATTTTTTTATCTATCAACTAGGTCCATAGCTTTTGCTGGATTTAATTTAATTCCAGGGCCCATTGTTGAAGCTATGGTTACAGATCTAAGGTATTTGCCTTTTGCTGCAGCTGGTCTTGCTTTAACTATTGCAGTCATTAAAGATCTGAGGTTTTGAGTAAGTTTTTCTTCACCAAATGATACTTTTCCAACAGGTACGTGGATAAGATTATTTTTGTCTGTTCTATATTCAACCTTACCTGCTTTTGTTTCTTTAACAGCATTAGCAACATCCATAGTTACAGTACCTGATTTTGGGTTTGGCATAAGACCTTGTGGTCCTAAAATTCTACCAAGTCTTCCAGCAACCGCCATCATATCAGGTGTAGCAATTGCAACATCGAAGTCTAACCAGTTTTCTTTTTGGATTTTTTCTGCAAGTTCTTCTCCACCTGCATAATCAGCTCCAGCTTCTAAAGCTTCATCTACTTTATCACCTTTTGCGAAAACCAATACTTTAACATCTTTACCTGTACCATTTGGAAGTACTACTGTACCTCTTACTTGTTGATCAGCATGTCTGCTGTCAACACCTAATTTAACATGTAATTCAACTGTTTCGTCGAAATTAGCTTTTGCTGTTTTTTCAACTAATCCAATTGCTTCTTTAAATTCATATTCTTTATGTGAATCGAATGATTTTTTTGATTCTATATATTTTTTGCCTCTTTTAGCCATTGTTCCTCCTTCGTGGTATAACGAGTTTCCTCTTCCACTTAATCCTCTACGGTAATACCCATGCTTCTAGCAGTTCCGGCGATCATGCTCATTGCTGATTCAATGCTTGCTGCATTTAAATCCTTCATTTTTGTTTCAGCAATTTCTTTTAATTGTGACTTTTTAATTGATGCCACTTTGTTTTTGTTTGGTTCGCCACTTGCTTTGTCGATTCCAACTGCCTTTTTAATTAAAACTGGTGCTGGTGGTGTTTTTGTAATAAATTCAAATGATCTATCCTTATAGATTGTAATTACAACCGGTATAATCATTCCGGCTTGATCAGCTGTTCTAGCATTGAAATCTTGAACAAATTGCATCATATTTACTCCGTGAGGTCCTAAAGCGGTACCTACTGGAGGTGCAGGAGTTGCTTTTCCTGCTGGAACTTGTAATTTTACTATAGCTTGTACTTCTTTTCCTTTTGCCATTTTTTCCTCCTTGTGGTAAGTCGGGCTATGCCCTCCCACTTACTAACGTAAGCTTAGTATTAAATCTTTTCAACATCCTCAAAACTAAGATCAACAGGCGTTTCTCTTCCAAACATGTCAACTAAAGCTTTTAGCGATTGTTTTTCAGCATCCACACTTAAAACTTCAGCTTGAAAGTCCTCAAATGGTCCATTTTTAACCTTGACATTATCGCCAACTTCAATATCAATATCATATACCATTTTTGGTTCTTTGATACCAAATTTTTTGACCTCTTCAGGACTTAATGGAATTGGCTTTGAATCAGGCCCAACAAATCCAGTTACACCTGCAGTATTTCTAATTATATACCAACTTCTATTTGTGATATACATCTTTACCATTACATAGCCTGGGAAGAGCTTTCGTTGTTTGATCTTATTTTTATCATTCTTGTTATCAATATACTCTTCGATAGGAACAGCGACATCGACAATATTTGGATTTTGCTCATTTTCAATCATTGATTGAATTTTTGCTTTAACCTTGTTTTCATGACCAGTATAGGTATGTACGACATACCATCTAGGTTTATCGTCTCTACTAGGTTCTATATCCTCATTTTCTTCGATTTCGAAGTTCTTATCTTCTTCATTTATAATATTATCTGGCATATTGCACCTTTAAATAATCAATCCAAGTAAATTTGAGTATACTAGGTCTAAGATCCAAATAATTACGCCAGCTAAAACACTTATCAACAATACAATAGCTGTATAATTTAAAGTTTCACTTTTAGTAGGCCAATTTATTTTTTTGGATTCTTTTCTAACAGATTTTACATAGCTGTCTTTTTTCTTAGCCATAATATCCCCTACTTAGTTTCTTTATGAATAGTGTGTTTCTTGCAGAATGGACAATATTTTTTTAGTTCCAATCTTTCTTGATGGGTTCTTTTATTTTTTGTAGTGTCATAATTTCTGCTTTTGCACACAGTGCATTCTAATTTAACTTTGTCTGCCATCAAAACACCTCCTAAAATTTATATGGATAGATCCCATACATCTATTAAAGATACCACTGTTTTTTGTAGATGTCAATAGCTTTATGCAAAAAACTCCGCCGAAACGGAGTTTTTATCTTAATTAGTTAATTCTTTTATAAATAAATCAATTGACTCTTTGGCATCACCTAGTATTAGCCTTGTTTTATCGTCTTCATATAGTGGATTTTCCACTCCGGCATAGCCTGGTTTTTTGTCGTAATTACAGATTATTATATTTCTTGCTTTCGATACTTCTAGTATTGGCATTCCATATATTGGGGTGTTTTCTGCTGTATTTGCTGATGGATTTATTACATCATTTGCTCCTATTGCTATTACTAGATCTGTATCTTCAAATTCTTTATTTGCTTCTTCTAGTTCTATGAATTTTTCATAATCTATGTCTACTTCGGCTAATAATACATTCATATGCCCTGGCATTCTGCCTGCTACTGGATGTATTGCGAATTTTACTTCTGCATTTTTTGATTCTAATGCATTCATCAATTCTTTTACTTTTGATTGAGCTTGGGATAATGCCATGCCATAACCTGGGACTATTAGCACTTTTTTGATATCATCATAAAGATTTTTTTGAGTCTTTGTATCTGCTTCTTTTAAATTTTGATCTTTATTGATCGCTTTATTTTCTTTTTTTGAAATATCAGCTTCATTTATTTCATTTAGTATTTTTGATATTGACTCTTTGGCATCGCCTAGTATTAACCTTGTTTTATCGTCTTCATATAGTGGATTTTCCACTCCGGCATAGCCTGGTTTTTTGTCGTAATTACAGATTATTATATTTCTTGCTTTCGATACTTCTAGTATTGGCATTCCATATATTGGGGTGTTTTCTGCTGTATTTGCTGATGGATTTATTACATCATTTGCTCCTATTGCTATTACTAGATCTGTATCTTCAAATTCTTTATTTGCTTCTTCTAGTTCTATGAATTTTTCATAATCTATGTCTACTTCGGCTAATAATACATTCATATGCCCTGGCATTCTGCCTGCTACTGGATGTATTGCGAATTTTACTTCTGCATTTTTTGATTCTAATGCATTCATCAATTCTTTTACTTTTGATTGAGCTTGGGATAATGCCATGCCATAACCTGGGACTATTAGCACTTTTTTGATATCATCATAAAGATTTTTTTCGTTTTTATCCGATTCTATTTCTTTTGGTTTAGAGAATTCTTTTTTTAATTCAACCACATCATCTTTTTTATTGACAGAGGTTTTACCTAGTAAAATATCTTTAAGATTTCGATTCATTGCCTTACACATAATTTGAGTAAGTATTAATCCACTTGCTCCAACTATTGCGCCTACAGATATCAAAAGTGGATTAAAAATAACCATTCCTGAAATTGACCCTGCTACTCCAGAAGTCGAATTTAATAATGATATTACAATAGGCATATCAGCTCCACCGACTCTAATCGAAAATAAAATGGCAAAAATTACCGACAATACTGCTAATATAGTAATTGATGTATTTAAGCTTATAACTTTAAAAGCTGAAATAAGAAATAGTATAAGTGTTAGCAATAAACTTATTGTTATCAAAATGCTATGTGCGTTAAGTATAAATGGTTTAGACGGCAATTTTTTTGATAATTTCCCTGCTGCAACCATAGATCCAATAAAAGTAACGATACCTATGAAAATGGCCAAAAAACCTGTAATAAAGACGAAATTGTCTTCTTGATTTATACTTATAATAGCAACCAATGCACTTGCCAAACCACCAAATGCATTTAACATTGCAACAGTTTCTGGCATTTGTATCATCTTGACCTTAATGGCCATAAAATATCCTAAAGCAAATCCTATTAAAATAGCTATCCAAATTAAAGGAGATGTCAATAAATCATTAGCATATATTATATATATAGTTGCAATTAGCATACTTAAAGCCGAAAGATTATTTCCAAAAACTGAAGTTTTAACCTTACTCATGCTGGATATTCCAACAAGGACCATAATAATTAAAATAATTGATATTATCATTTATTATCTCCTTTCTTGGAAAACATCCTTAACATTCTATGTGTAACTCTAAAACCACCTACAACATTAAAACAAGCAAGAATAATGGCTATAAAAGCAAAAACTTTTGCAGTTTCATTAAGATTTGTACCAACAACTGCAAGGGCACCAATTAAGGTGACCCCTGACAGTGCATTCATTCCACTCATCAATGGTGTATGAAGTAAACTAGGAACATTCTTAATTATTTTATAGCCTAATATCATTGAAACTAAAAAAATAATTATTGATAAAACAGGTTTAGCCCATAAATTATTTTCTAGAAAGATATTTAGGTTCATAATTGCTCCTATAATCCCATAGCCTCTTTTGCGCCTTGATGAACTATTTTACCATCCATAGTTGTAATAGATTTATTAACTACTTCATCTTTTAAATCAAAAGCAGGTTTGTTATCTTTAAATAGATATGAAACAAAATTATATAAATTTTGTGAGAACATCCATGTTGAACTTGTTGGCAATTCTCCAGGAATATTTTTGATACCTACAAGAGAAACACCATATTTTTCTTCAATTTCTCCCGGAGGTGTTATTTCACAATTTCCTCCTTGATCAATTGAAATATCTACAATTACAGATCCCTCTTTCATCTCTTTTACCATATCTTCAGTAATTAAAATTGGTGCCATTTTTCCTGGGACAAGTGCCGATAAGAAGATTACATCCGCTTCTTTAACATGCTCTTGTAAAACTTCACGTTCTTTTTCTAAAACTTCATCAGGGAGTTTTTTAGCATACCCACCTTCTCCAATAGCTAATTCTTTGTCTACTCCTAAATCAATAGTTTTAGCTCCTAGACTACCTGCTTGCTCTGATGCATCAGGTCTTATATCAGCTGCTGTAACTTTACATCCAAGTCTTTTTGCTGTAGCAATTGCTTGTAGACCACCTACTCCAGTTCCAATAACTAAGCAATTAGCTGGTTTTATCATTCCTACTGCTGTAAATATTTGAGGCATAAATTTAGTTAGCAGATTTGCTGCCATTAGTATTCCTTTATAGCCTGCACATGTTGACATAGATGTCAACGCATCCATATTTTGCGCTCTTGAAATTCTTGGTATTCCTTCAAGTGTAAATGAAATAACGCCTTTTTTAGCTAGGTTTTTAACCATTTCGTGATTAGCTGGTGCTGCTGGATGGATAAAAGTTAACAAATATTGTCCTTCATGCATCATATCAACTTCATGAAGACCTAATTTTTCATTAAATTGAGGTTCTTTTACTTTTAGAATAATATCAGACTTTTCAAAGATTTCTTTTGGATCATCTATTATTTTTGCTCCAACTTTCTCATAGCTTTCATTTTTAAAGTTTGCACCTAAACCAGCATTTTTTTCTATTAATACATCAAATCCATCTTTTATGTATTTTTCCACTGCCTCCGGTGCTGCTGCTACTCTTCTTTCTTCATGCATAATTTCCTTAGGAATTCCAATTATCATAATAACCTCCTTAGATACGTTTTCCTATTTCAAGAGTAACACAATTCAACTCCTAAGTCAAATATAAAAGATGCTATTTTAAAAATAAAATATAAATCTAAAATAAAGCAAAAG
>JAUNAV010000052.1 GCA_030527425.1 Tissierellia bacterium | reverse complement strand
TAAACTTTCTAAAGTATAATTTTTTATATTAGAATCATCAATTAAAATTTCTCCTCTTGTAACATCATAAAATCTTGGTATCAAATTAGTTAAAGTTGTCTTTCCTGCTCCAGATGGACCTACAATAGCGACATTATCTCCAACATTTATTTGAAAGTCAATATTTGATAATACCCATTCATCATCTTCATTTGCATCAGGATATTGGAAATAGACATTATTAAAATTAATTTTTCCTTTTACATCTTTTAATTCAACTGCGCCTTCAAGATCATATATATCTGTTTGAGTATCCATTATCTCGCAATATCTCTCAATTCCAGTTATCCCCTTTTCCAATTGATCAGTAAACTCTACCAATCTATTGATTGTAACTATTAGAGTATTAAGATATAGTACAAAAGTTACAAGATCACCTGCAGAAATTTTCTTATTTAAAACAAATATTCCACCCATTATTATCACAACAATATACATTAATCCAGAAAAAGACTGATTAATCATATTGTATTGAGCCATATTAAAATAAGTTTGCTTTTTAATTCCTACAAATTTATTATTATCTACTGCGAATTTTTTTCTTTCCAAGGCCTCATTAGCAAAACTTTTTACCACCTTTACACCTAAGAGAGTATCCTCAATTCTAGAATTTAATTCACCAATTTGTGCTCTTTCTTGAAATCTAGTATGTCTGAAATCTCTTCTCTTTTTACTAGCAGCTAAAACCATTATTGGTATTAAGATATATATTGTAATAGTCATAGGTATATTTATCATCATTAATACAATAAATGAAATTAATATCTTCACAAATCCAATAAAAAATTCTTCAGGGCAATGATGTGAAAATTCTGTAATATCAAATAAATCAGTGGTGATTCTTGCCATCAATTGCCCTATTTTTGTCTCACTATAAAATGAATCAGACATTGATTGTAGGTGTTTAAATACATTAGCTCTCATATCCCTTTCTATATATGCACCCATTATATGTCCTAATGATTGCATAAAATATCTGCCTGCAATTTCTATTATTTTAAGCACCAAATATAAAATACCTAGTTTATATATTATTGTTGTATTTAAACTATTTGCTTGCGCTAAGTCAGTTAAACTACCTAATATCAATGGTAAAGCCAACTCGCAAACTGTCGTCATTGACGCGCTGAATAAGTCTGCGAAAAAAACTTTTAAATAATTTTTATAATATGGAATGAATCTTGCGATTAATTCTCTATTTTTATAATCTCTTTTGATCTGTTGCATTTTACCTCCTTAATTCCTACTTTTTTACTAATAATTCTATTGTACTATTTAATTTAAGACATTCACTACTAATCTAGAATTTAAATTTACAAAACAGTGAAAATGTTATAGAATTTAAATTAGGAGGTTTTTATGGCTAGAATTGTTAAAAAAGAAAACTTAAATGATGAAGTAGTTCGCTTTACTATTAAAGCGCCTGATGTTGCTAAAAAGGCAAAACCTGGACAATTTATTATATTAAGAATTGATGAAAAAGGTGAAAGAGTACCTTTTACAATTTCAGATACTACTGAAGATGGGAATGTAAGTATAATAGTTCAAATTGTAGGTGCTACTACAATGAGAATGAAAAATTTAAAAGAAGGCGACGGATTTTTAGATTTTGTTGGTCCACTTGGAAATCCAACTGAGTTAGAAGGTTATGAAGGTAAGAAAGTATGTGTTATAGGTGGAGGACTTGGTACTGCAATTGCTTATCCACAAGCAAAGTATCTTCATAAAATCGGTGCAGATGTCGATGTTATAATGGGTTTTAGAAACAAAGAAATTATTATTCTAGAAGATGAATTGAAAAATAATTGTAATAACCTATACATAATAACCGATGACGGATCAAATGGTAAAAAAGGATTTGTAACAGATATACTAAAAGAAAATATTGACAATGGAGTTAAATATGATCTTGTCATCGCAATAGGTCCGCTTATAATGATGAAAAATGTAGCAAATATTACAAAAGAACATGATATCTATACTATAATCAGTATGAATAGTATTATGGTAGATGGAACAGGTATGTGCGGATGTTGTCGTTTGACATATGATGGTCAAATGAAATTTGCTTGTGTAGATGGCCCTGATTTCGATGCTTCAAAAGTTGATTTTGATGAAGCTATGGCAAGATCTAGAATTTATAAAAATCAAGAGCTAGAGAAAAAAGAACAAGTTCACACATGTAATATAACAGGAGAGAAAAGATATGGCAAAATTTAATATGGCAAAAGAAAAAGTTAAAATGCCTGAACAAGATCCAAATGTAAGAAATAAAAATTTTAAAGAGGTCAGTTTAGGTTACACCTTAGAGATGGCTAAAGAAGAATCCAAAAGATGTCTTCATTGCAAGAATGCACCTTGCAAAAATGGTTGTCCAGTTTCTGTAAATATTCCTGAATTTATTACTGAAATATTAAATGATGATCTAGATAAGGCTTATGACATAATATCAGCTACCAATAATCTACCAGCAATTTGTGGTAGAGTATGTCCACAGGAAAATCAATGTGAAGGATTATGTACAAGACTTAAAACAGGTGAAGCTGTAGGTATTGGAAGACTTGAAAGATTTGTTGCAGATTATCATATGAATAAAAAATATAACAAACCAGTTGAAGTAACATCCACTGGAATAAAAGTAGCTGTTGTCGGAAGCGGCCCCTCTGGTTTAACTTGTGCTGCTGATTTAGCTAAAAGTGGATATAAAGTTACTCTATTCGAAGCCTTCCATACTGCTGGTGGTGTGTTGATGTATGGAATTCCAGAATTTAGATTACCAAAAACTTTGGTTCAAAAAGAGCTTAAAAATGTAATTGGTCTAGGTGTTAAATTACAAAGAAATACTATTGTTGGTAGAACACTTTCATTAAATGAGTTATTTGAAGAGGGCTTTGAAGCAATATATCTTTCAACTGGAGCAGGTTTACCTAAATTTTTAAACATTCCGGGAGAAAATTTAAATGGAGTATATTCTGCCAATGAATTTTTAACTAGAATTAATTTAATGAAAGCATATAAATTCCCGGATTATGATACTCCTGTAAATATTGGTAAAAAGGTATGTATCGTCGGTGGTGGAAATGTTGCAATGGATGCTGCTAGAAGTGCAAAAAGACTAGGTAGTGATGTAACAGTAGTTTATAGACGTGGATTTGAAGAAATGCCTGCTAGAAAAGAGGAAAGTGAGCATGCTAAAGAAGAAGGTATAAACTTCCTTAATTTGCATAATCCCGTTGAAATTATTGGAGATGAAAATAAGTGGGTAAAAGCAGTAAAAGTTGAAAAAATGGAGCTTGGAGAAGCTGATAAGTCTGGAAGAAGAAGACCTAAGCCTACAGGTAAATATGAAGAAGTTGAATTTGATACTGTTATTATAGCAATAGGACAAAGTCCAAATCCACTTATTAAACAGACAAATAAAGATATTAAAACTGAAAATTGGGGTGGTATTATTATAGATGATACTACTACACAGACCTCAAAAGAAGCTGTATTTGCTGGTGGTGATGCTGTTACTGGTGCAGCAACTGTAATTTTAGCAATGGGAGCAGGAAAAAAAGCTGCTGAACAAATTGATCTTTATATAAAAAATAAACACAAAGAAAAATAATAATTCTAAAACTATTAAAATAGACGAGGATATTTGTAAAATGATTACCTTTAATCTAAAACATATTTAAGGTAAGATAAATTTACAAAACCTCGTCTTTTTACTACTAATTTAAAATGACAGTCATCATTTATTTTTAGAGATTTGATTCAAAAACTCTTTATCATCTGGTGCATGTGAAAATCTTTGATCTTTATTTAATTTTTTTAATTTTTCCATATCTTCATCATCTAATTTAAAATTTAAAATTTCAATATTTTCTCTAATTCTACTTTTGTGAGTTGATTTTGGAATAATCATAGCCCCTCTTTGAATATTCCAACGTAGGGCAATTTGGGCAGGAGATTTATCATATTTATTTGAAAGCTCTACCAATAAATCATCTTCTAAAAGATTGCTTTTGGCTTGAGCTAATGGTCCCCAGCATTCTAATATAATACCTTTATTATCTAGATATTCCTTCATTTCATTATTTTGAAAATATGGATGAGTTTCTAGCTGGTCAATCTCTGGTTTTATATCCACATTTTTATAAAACTCTTCCATTTGTTCTTTGTTAAAATTACAAACTGCTAAGTGCTTGAGTATTCCTTCATTTTTATAATCCTCAAATACTGTCCAAGCTTCATATTGATTTACTCCCCGCCAATGTAGATATAAAATATCAATATAGTCAGTATTTAAATCTTTTAAAGCTTTATCAATAGCTCTTTTAGTATCATCGCTTTTATAATCAGTAGGCCAAATCTTTGTCGCTATTTTGTATTCATTTCTTTTTAAAGATGATTCTTTTAATGCCTTTGCAACATATTTGTGATTTTTGTACATATCTGCTGTATCAAATAATCTATAACCTGCATCGCATGCGTTAATTATTGATTCTACAGCATTTTTTTCATTATCTATTTTATATGTTCCAAATCCAATAGCATCAATCATTTCTCCACTTTTTAATTTTAATTTTAACATTATTTCTCCATTTCTCTTTTATAAATATCATAAGTTTGATTATCAAAACATACCATATAAATTGTTTCAAAACTTTCTTGAAACTCCAAAGCTACTTTTTTAAAAATTTTAGCTGCCAATTCTTTTGGAAATCTATAAACTCCTGTACTTATTGAAGGAAATGAAATAGTCTTAATATTGTATTCTTTTGCTAATTTAAAACTATTCCTATAGGAATTTTCTAAAAGTTTACTTTCTCCTTTATCTCCTCCCTTCCATACAGGACCAGGTGTATGAATTATATACTCACTTCTTAAATTATATCCTTTTGTAATTTTTGCTTCACCAGTTTTACATCCATTTAATTTTTTACATTCTTCTAATAATTCTTTGCCTGCTTTTCTATGAATTGCACCATCTACACCACCACCTCCAAGAAGTGTTGTATTAGCAGCATTTACTATAGCTTGGGTTTCTTGATTTGTTATATCACCTTTAATAATTTTTATCATTTTATCACCTATTTTATTAATACCCATTTTTTTAAATTGCAGTATAGTATAAATATGAAAACCGTACTAATAACAGGATCTTCGCGTGGCATAGGCGCTGCAATAGCAAGACAATTAAATAAAAATTACAAAATTATAATAAACTATAATAAAAGTGAAAGTAGTGCAATGAAATTATTAAATGAATTACGAAAATCTAATCCCTATGTAATTGCTATCAAAGCTGATGCTAGCAAAGAAGATGAAGTGGAAAAAATGTTTGAAATAGCAGAAAGAAATTTTTCAAAAGTTGATATTTTAATAAATAATTGTGGAAAATCTCATTATTCATTATTACAAGAAACTAGCTTAGGAGATTATTATAAAATTATAAATACAAATTTTACATCGGTGTTTTTGTGTACAAAAAGGGCAATAAAATCTATGATTAATAATAGATATGGCGTTATTATAAATATTTCTTCCATTTGGGGAGAAAAAGGAAGTAGTATGGAAAGTATTTATAGTGCATCAAAAGGTGCTATAAACTCTTTTACTAAATCTATTGCAAAAGAATGTGCCTATGAAAATATAAGAGTCAATGCAATAAGCCCTGGTGTAGTTGACACGTCAATGCTAAGAGATGATTTTGATGAAAATGAAATCAATTATTTAAAAAATGTGATTCCATTAAATAGATTTGCAAAAGATTACGAAATTGCACAACTTTGTGAATATTTAATAGATGATAAATCTTCTTATATAACAGGGGAAATAATAAATATCAATGGAGGTTTTGGAATATGAAAAAGTCACTAATATTATTTCTAATTGTGAATATATTACTTCTTTTTAACTCTTTATTAAGATTTAATTTGTCTATTGGATTATTCCTTATAAATATAATGCTTTTTATCGTATATTTATTTTCAATTAAAAAGAAAAACAAAGAAAAAGTGCAATTATAATAAACAATTGCACTTTTATACTTCTTCATACTTATTATAATTATACCAATACAGATATTTTTTTATAACCTTCATCCCTAAAGCTTTTTCAACAGCCATTTGATAATATTCTAATTGCTTTTTATAGATAGAAGATCTCATTTGAAAATCAGTTTTTATATCTACTATAATTATAGTATTTTCGATTATGGCATAAAAATCAATTTGCCCATTGATATAATTATCTTCTAATTTCATCAAAAAAGATTCTTCTCTAACAATTTTATCAGATTTATTTATTAAAGACTTTGTTATTTTATGATCAAAGAATTTTAATATTTTATCATAATCGACTAATTTTATCTCTTCTAGAAGAAGTTTATCGTCCTTTACCATTTCATTGATTTCTTCAATTAATGAATTTCTAGAATGTTTCTTTAAACTCAAATTCTGAAAAATTGTGTGAATTATCGTACCCCTTTGCTGTGGACTAATTCTTGTTTGATCAACCATAAAATCAGGTTTTGTAAAATCAAGTTCATAAGTATTCATATCATTTACATATCCGCTATCAGATTGATCAAAAGATTTTGATATTTCTGTAACTGAAAATTTAAAAGCCTTGTTGGTTTCCTCTTCAAATGGATATATGAAATTAAATGTTTTATCCATAAAATCAACTAATCTTTTGTCCTGATATTCATCTTCGATGAATTTTACTTCTTCAAAATCATGATTTTGTTTTAAATTTTCAGACTCTATTATATTTATCTTTAATTTAGTATCGTCAAAAATATCAGTATTATAATCAGAGTCTGTATATTCGCTCATGATCTTATCGGTATTTAGCGCTTTTAAGACCCAATCTAATGTATTATTTATCTCTAAATATGATTTTCTAATTAAAAGTTTATCTCTTTTTTTGGATCCAATAAGAATTAAATTATTTTTAGCTCTTGTTAATGCAACATATAAGACTCTCATTTCTTCTTTTTTATTTTCGATGCTTAATTTTTCATATATCAAGCTTTTTCTAAGCGAAGTAAATTGAGAATTAGTGCTTATATCTTTTAAATTTATGCCAATTCCTAAATCCTCGTCAAATAAGAGATTTTCTCTTGAATCTTGGGTTGAAAATTGCTTGTTCATATCTGCTAGTATAACTATTGGAAATTCTAAACCTTTACTCTTATGAATTGTCATTATTCTAACAACATCTTCATCTTCAGAAAGCTCTCTTGGACTATTAAATAGATCAGACTTATTAACTTTTAATTCATTAACATAGTCTAAAAAACCAATGAGTCCATTATCATATTTTTTATCATATTCACAAAGTAGACCTATAATATTTTCTACATTTTTAATTCTTTCAAATGCCCTATCTCTACAACATAAAAACTTGTAATAGCCACTGTTTTCAAATACATAATATGCAAATTTGAATACATCATAAGTTTGTAGTTTATAATTATAATCCTGAATTTTTGTTAAAAAATCATTTATCTTATTAGACAATTCATCTTCTTTATCATAAGAAATTAAATTATCGTAAAAAGAATTTTTTTGAGAATATAATTTTATCATTGCTATTTCATTTTCATTAAAGCCAAATATTTCGCTTTGCATAACTGCTAAGAGGTTGATATCATCATT
>JAUNAV010000051.1 GCA_030527425.1 Tissierellia bacterium | reverse complement strand
AGGCAATAGCTTTGCTTAAAAAATAAGAAAATAGACATGAAAATACTAAAATAATGGCTTTTGGAATTTTTATATAGCTTCTAAAAGCCATAGTTTTATTTTAAAATAAACATTTTAGGGTATGTCAATAATAGACTTTTATATATAATAAGAATTAAATAGATATAAAATAGATTTTTGTTTAATAAAAAACGATCTTGTACAGATTAATCAGATATTTTTTGTTTTAAATTGTATTGCAACAGCAATTGATAGTTGTAAGCTTAGATAAAGCTTTTATTGGATAAAATTTGGACAAATAAGTTTTGAAAATAAAAACTTGTTTTAGTCCCTTAAGTTTTAGAGTAAACTCTATCACTAGTCTTATGATTTATTTCACCATCGCAAATATTGGATATTTCTTAGTTAATTTGTTTAAATTTATTATTTCTACCTTGTCATATTTCAAATTTTGTTGAGTACTATTTAATTGAATGAACTTTTACAATTCTAGTATAAATAATTTCGGGTAAATTATATAATTCTTTTCTAGACTTCCATATCTATTTTTATACCATCTTTATATGTTAAGAAATTAACTCAAATTCGTATTATTTATTAAAGATATCACGTGATTTGTAAAAATTGTAAATCTAATCCAGTTTTTGGATTCATTATTTTGTAATCCATTTTCAAAAGATATTAAGGCTGATATAGATTTTATTTTCATAAAAAGAGAGATTAGTTAATTATTAAATATTAAGATTGAAAAGCTAAAAATCGTCACACTCTTTATCTTTGTTAAAGGCATTATTACTTGTCACTGGGTTTTCTATTTTTTTATTTGAATTACTATCAATAGATTTTATTAGCGATCTGAGATATTATAAGTAAATGGTGAGTTAACGCGTAAACAAAAGTAAAACTGAAGGTTATCGATAGGGTTTATATGATATAATATTTGTATTAATATTATTGGGTATTAGCTAATAAATCCTTGTACAATATAAATGAAAGGTGTTAGAGATATGGATATAATGAAATCTTTTAACTTAGCAATTAACTATATAGAAGACAATTTAACTAAGGAATTAGATAGAAGAGAAATAACTAGGATAACAGGCTATTCATTTCAAATGTTTTCAAGAATATTTTCAATTGTTTCAGGTTATGCCTTATCTGAATATATAAGGTTAAGAAAAATGACTAATTCAGCAATTGAATTAAAAAACTCAAATAAGAGAATCATAGATATAGCGATAAAATATGGATATAACTCTCAAGATTCCTTTGCATTAGCTTTTAAAAGTTTTCATAAAGTAACTCCAGGTCAAGTTAAAAGAGGATCAAAATATAAATATTTTCCAAGAATATACTTTTCAATTTCAGTACAAGGAGGCCATCAAATGGATATTAAAATTGAGAAAAAGAAAGAATTTAAAGTAGCAGGCGTGAAATCAAATCTAACTAAAAGTTCAAATTTCTCTAAAGTGTGGGATAAGTTAATTGAAAAAGTTCCAAGAGAAAAATTTAAAGAGTTTGGTAATGGTCAGATATATGGTGTAGGTTATGATTATGTAATGGATGAAGAAGATTCATTTATATATTTAGCTGGTTTTGATCTAACAGATGAAAATAAAGCTAAAGACTTAAACTTAGATATACTTAATATTCCAGAAAAAGAATATGCTATTGTAAGTTTAAAGGGCTCTATACCAAATTGTATTCATGAAGGTTGGCAATACTTAATTTCATATTTCTTTCCAAAAGAAGGGTATAGACATGATGAAAGCCCTGATTTTGAAGTTTATGGCGATGGAGATCCCCATTCAGAAGATTATAAAATGGAATTATGGGTTCCAATTGTAAAAGAATAATATAAATATGTATTTAAAGGCATCTATTAAACTTATAGGTGCTTTTTTCATGATTTATTAATAATGAAGAATATCAAGAAAAGTATATGTAATTCGCTAGGAAAGTAGAAGACTTGAGAAATTAAAAGAAAAGATTATACATAAAATTTCAGAATTGTAAAATACAGAATAGTCTTAAAGATTTTGAAAATTTTTAACAATCAGGAGTTAGAAATGAAAAATATGATTAAAATTATTAAGAGTATAAATTTAGCGAAATTAGAAAAAATTGATGGCAATAAGCTTGGTGGAGATACCATAGATTAATTAAATCAAAAAGTTAAAGACATAAATGGTTTAATACTAATGAACTTAAAAATATTAAATAACAAGAACAACATGGCTTAAAACAATGGAAGAATTGGTTTACTAGAAAATGGTATAATTAAAGAGATGATAAGATTATTTTTAATTAACACTATTTTATACAAATAGAAGATAGATAAAGTAGGTGAAAAAGAGAGGCGTGTTCAAAGTATTATAAATGTAACCAATAAATAATGAAGTTTATGTGTCAATTCAAACAAGTATAAAAATGAAAATTATTAATAAATCTTTAATTTAATCAGTGGTCTATTTTTCTATATGGTTTAATTATAATTTATTAATTTAGTATCATAGATTTTATATATCAAGTATATAAAAATACAGATCAATAGATAAGAGAAATTCAAAGAGGTATGTATGTATAAAGGAAAATTAACAGATGTTCAAGGGATTAAATTAGGTCACTATCAAGATTATAAAGCTATGACAGGTTGCTCTGTTGCGATAGTAGAAGATGGTGCAATTTGCGGAGTTGATGTCAGAGGCAGTGCTCCTGGCACAAGAGAAACTGATTTATTAAAACCAGAAAATTATGTTCAAAAAGTCCATGGAATTTTACTTTCAGGAGGATCAGCATATGGCTTAAATGCTGCAACTGGTGTAATGAAGTATTTAGAAGAAAAAAATATTGGACTTGATGTAGATGTTTGTAAAGTGCCAATAGTAGTGGCAGCTGTAATATTTGACTTAAATATAGGAGACCATAGAATTAGACCAGATGAAAAAATGGGATATTTAGCAAGTGCTAATGCTTCATATGATGATAATTCGCAAGGAATAGTTGGAGCAGGTACTGGTGCAAGTGTAGGAAAAATTCTAGGTAATGATTTTTCTATGAATTCAGGCATTGGGCAAGCAAGCATAAAAGTTGGTGATATAATTGTTTCGTCGATAACTGTTTTAAATGCATTTGGTGACATATACGATTATGAAAAACAAAAACAAATTGCAGGTGTCTATGATAAAGATAGAAAAGAATTTTTAAATACAAATAAAATTTATGAGAAAAATATAAAAGAATTTAATGCATTTAATAAGCCCACTAATACAACTATCTCTTTAGTTGCAACCAATGCAAAACTTGATAAAGCTCAAGCTAAGAAAATATCTCAAATGGCACATGATGGCTATGCCAGAAGTATTAATCCAGTTCATACTATGTTTGATGGTGACACAATATTTACCATTTCAACAGGCGATAAAAAGGCAGATATAAGTTTTGTAGGCTCTATGGCAGCAAAAGTTATATCACGTTCAATTGCAAATGCCATCTATAAAAGTAAAAATTAATATTGAATGAAATAATATCATTAGATAGGATGTATGTATGATGAATGAAAATAAATATAAGGATATAAAAATAATATTTTTTGATGTTGACGGAACTTTAATTGATGTTAATAAAGAAAAAATTAGCGAGAAGACTTTATTTGCCTTGAAAAAATTAAAACAAAAAGGTATTAAAATTTGTATAGCTACTGGAAGATCCCCAATTATGATTCCCAAATTTAAAGATTTAGAATTTGATATCTTCCTAACTTTTAATGGTTCTTATTGTTTTAATGATAGGGAAGATATCTATAGAAACCCTCTTGAAAAAGAGGATGTTAAGAAAATATTGGATAATGCGAAAATAATTAATAGACCTGTTAGCATAGCTACTAATAAAGAAATAGTAGCTAACGGAACTGAAGAGACACTTGAAAAATATTTTTCTTTTGCTAAAGCTAAGGTCAATGTTTCAGATAAGTTTGATCAAATTTTAAAGGATAAAGATATTTTTCAGGTTATGATGGCATGTGATATAGAACAAAGAGAACATGTATTAAAAGACACTTTAGAATCAGAAATTACTGCTTGGTGGGATTATGCTGTAGATATAATTCCAAAAGATGGAGGAAAAGGAAAATCTGTAAATGCAATTTTAGATTACTATGGATTTTCGAAAAACCAGTCAATGGCCTTTGGAGATGGCGAAAATGATATTACAATGCTTGAAGCTGTAGGGCATGGAATTGCGATGGGGAATGCTAAAGAAAAGATAAAAAATATCGCAGATGATATATGTAAAAGTGTAGATGAAGATGGAATATACTATTATCTAAAGGATAAAAGAATAATATAATTAATTGAAACTAAAAAAGAAATTTTGGAGGTTAAATGAAAATAGACATACAAAGGGCTTACGATATAAGAAATAAAGAAAAGATAGACGATTATAGAGTATTAGTTGATAGATTATGGCCAAGGGGAGTTAAAAAAGAGGATTTAAAAATTGATCTTTGGGCAAAAGATATTACACCAACTGATAAACTCAGAAAAAAATTTCATAGCGATGAGATAAGTGGAAAAGAGTTTGAAAAAGAATATTCTCAAGAAATAGAAAATAATAAAAAATGGAAAGACTTTAAGCAAAATATTATAAACAATTCAGAAGAAAAAGAAATTAAGCTAATAACTGCAGCAAAGTTAAGAGATTACTCTCACACTTATATTATTAAAAAGAAATTACAAGAGAAATAGGCGATTATATCGCTTATTTTTTATTAAAAAGATTGTAAAAAATGTCAAACTATGCTACTCTTAAATAAAGAGGTGAGTTTATGGTTTTCTTAATTTTTTTAATACTTGCTATAATCTTAATAATATGGGGATTAATATTGATGTTGAAACCGATTCTACAGATTAGAAAGTATAATTCTGTTAAATCTAAATTATTATTGATTAAAAATAATAAGAAAGAGGGATTAGCAGAAATAAATCTTGATGGAATTAGATACATAACAAAACCCATGAGAATAGCAAGAAATACAACATTTAAAGATGAATTAGAAATAGGTTATGACAAAAATAATCCAAAAGAAGCTTTTGTAAAACGACTTGATTCAAAATATTTTTGGATTGTGCTTTTGGGCATTGTTATCTTTATTGTGGCGGTAATTGTTTTTTAATAAAAAAATAGACAGTTATACTGTCCATTCTTTCATTATTAATTTCAATCCGCGTTAATATTTAACGTCAATACAAGTATAACATATATTTTTTTAATTAAAAAGTAAAATAATGCTTGACAAAATCTATTTCAGGTTATATATTAAGAGTAGAAAATGATATATCTTTCTAATAATGAAATAATAAAAAAGGTAATTTTATGTTAATAGCACGAAAACTAGAATTAAAAAATCAAAAAGAAAAAACGCAAAGTTTAAAAGAACACCTATACAATGTAGCAAGTATTGCTTATGAGACTGGAAAAAAAGTTGATCTAGAATTTACTTCATTTATGCTGGGACTTTTCCATGACTTAGGCAAAGCAAGTAGCAGATTTCAAAATTATATTATAAATGATACCAATCAAAAGATAGATCATTCATCTATTGGCGGTAAATATATTTATGATATTTTTGTTAAAAAATCCAGTAACACTATGGCACAAATGATAGCAGAAGTTTTAGCCTATAGTATTTTCTGTCATCATGGTCTTAGTGATTTTGCTATCAATGATAGAAATGAGATCAAATTTCTATTTGATAGAAGGCTTAATTTTAATGAAGAAAATTACTATGATGAAAAAGAGTATAAAGAATGCATCGAAAATATTATAAAGTCAATTGTAAATGAAAAGTTAAATATGACACTTGAAGGACTTTTTGATAAATCTTTTAGTGAAATGAAAATTATCATGAATAAAATAAATAAATTGTCAAGCAAAGAGTTAGGATCAAAAAAGTATGACGAGAATAATTTTAGGACAAATTTTCTTTATAATATCTCTTTATTGATTAGACTTTTAGTATCCATACTTAAAGATGCGGATATTTTTGATTCTAAATCTGCCTTTATAGATATTAAAAGAGAAAAAGAAGCTTATGTATTTGAGAAAATGTCAAATAATTTGGAGAAAATATATGATGATTTCAAAAAAGGTGGCGAAAGTGAAATAAATAGATTACGTCAAAAATTTGCTGATGATGCATTAAATAAAGCAAAATCCGAATCATGTGGAAAAATCATTACAGCAAAGCTTCCAACAGGTAGCGGAAAGACATTAGCTTGTACTCGTTTTGCTATAAATAAGTGTATTAAGTCGGATAAAGATCGCTTTTTTTATATAGTTCCATACCTCTCAGTGGCTGAGCAGAATGCGAAAGTCATTCGAAATGCATTAAAAAATGAAGATCATATACTCGAATATCACTCGAATATAATAATTGAAGAGCCTGAAAAAATGAATTTAAACTATATAAAAGATCATATTTTCACTGAAATGTGGGATAAAGAGGTTATTATAACTACTATGGTGCAATTTTTAAATTCATCATATAAGCAAAGATCAAGTAATCTAACTAGATTTTCAAAATACATTAATTCAGTTATTGTTCTTGATGAAACTCAAAATTTGCCAACCGATATTGTGACAAATTTTAATTTGCTAAATAATTTCTTAGCTTATATCATGAATGCCACAATAATCCATTCAACTGCGACCCAACCTAATTATGATTCTGAGTATTTACAGGCGAAATTATTAATAGATGATGATATTTCAGAAATTACTGATGATATAAAAAATATCTTCAAAAGAACAGATGCATACTTTTTAAAAGAGGATACAAAGGACTTACTGATTGATCATATATTAAATACTGCAAAAAATAAAAATTCATTGTTGATTATTTCTAATACTAAATCACAAGCTTTGGATATTTATAATGATCTATGTGAAAAATCAGGTGGATTTAAATTGTATTATCTTTCTACTAATCAATGTGCTGCACATAGAATTAAAAAAATAAAAGAAATTAAAAATGATTTAAAAAATGGTAATAAAATTATAGTTTCAGCCACACAATTGGTAGAAGCGGGAGTAGATTTTGATTTTGATGTAGTTTATAGATCATTGGCGGCAATATCATCATTAATTCAAGCACAAGGTAGATGTAATAGAGAAGGAAGAAAGAAGGAAGGCATATTTTATTTCTTTGATAATAAAAGCGAGCATTTAAACAGTTTAAAAGAAATAAAAAATGCTAAAAATTTGAGCGCTGCTAAATTATCAGAAATAGATATAGAAAATGAGGTTGATCTAGATAATTTAAAAGATAAATACTATGAGAGTCTATATTTAAATAATGATAAAGAGGATTTTGAATTATCAGGCACAAATAAATATTTAATGGACTTATTAAGTGATAATAGCTCATTAAGTAGAGCTAGAAATCTATTAGCTAGAGAAAAAAATTATAAATTTAATCAATCATTAAAAACAGCTGCAATGAATTTTGAGCTAATACAAGATAAAGGCACTGATGTAATTGTAACTTTAAGCGAAGATGATTTTTATGATGAGGCTATAAAAAATAAAAAGTTAATTGATGATTATAGAAATCAAATATATAATAGAGACTTTAAAAATGCCAATAAAACGATTAAAAAGCTACAACTATATACAGTAAAAATTTATAATATTGAAAAAATAAAAAATCATATTGAAATAATCGACAATATCTATGTCTTAAGAGAAGGTAATTATAATTATGATATAGGAACCTGTATAAATGAAAAAGAATTGTTATTATTTTAAAAG
>JAUNAV010000050.1:6391-7812 GCA_030527425.1 Tissierellia bacterium | reverse complement strand
ATAGAATACGAAGAGATTATTTTATAAGGTAAATAAATACAATTTTAAATAGCGTTGTCAAAAAAATGACAAACCTCATAAAATTTCATTTAACTCATATTAAAAAACTAGGAATTAAAACAACTTATTGTATTAAAGTGTTTGAAAAATAAGACAAATATTTGATAAAAGCCTTTTCTTATGATACAATTAGATTTATAGTAAAAAAGAAAGGAGAAAGACTATGAAAAAGATTAAAATAGGTCTTATTCCACGCCTACTTCTCGCCATCTTTCTAGGTGTTTTAGCGGGAATGTATATGCCAGAGTGGTTTATAAGAATAGCAGTTACATTTTCAAAGATTTTTGGTGCATTTTTAAATTTCATAATACCATTAATGATCATAGGATTTGTAACAAAGGGCATTGCAGATCTTGGAGAAGGGGCTGGTAAATTATTAGGAGTTACTGTAATAATTGCATATTGTTCAACACTTATAGGTGGATCATTGTCATATGCAATGAGTAGCAACATCTTTCCAAAATTCTTAACTCAAGAATTGGTACAAAATATTCAAAATTCACAAGGAAAGGAACTTGAGGCATTCTTTGAAGTTCCAATTTCACCATTTTTTGATGTTACCAGTGCAATAATTTTTGCATTTATGATGGGTATTGCAGTTTCTGCACTAAGACGTAGTGGTAGAGGTGAGTATACATATGCAATTATTGGAGATTTTAACGAAATTATAACAAGGGTACTTGCAGTTGCAATAGTGCCATTATTACCATTTTTCATCTTTGGTAATTTTGCTAATATGAGTTATTCAGGTTCGGTATTCTCAGTTCTTTCAGTATTCTGGAGAATATTTATATGCATTATAATACTTCATTTATTATATGTATCAGCAATGTTTTTTATAGCAGGAACATATACTAAAAAGAATCCTATAACACTAATTAAAAATCAAGTTAAAGGTTATATGACAGCAGTTGGAACTCAATCTTCAGTAGCAACAATTCCAGTAAACTTAGAATGTGCAGATTCAAATGGAGTAAATAGAGAGATTTCAGAATTTGTTGTGCCACTTGGAGCAACAGTTCACATGCCAGGTTCAATGATTACATTGACTGCATGTACTTTTACAATTCTTTCAATGTACAATATGCCTCATAGCTATGGACTTTTATTAAAATTCATATCTATCCTTGGAATAGCCATGGTTGCAGCACCTGGTGCTCCTGGTGGAGCTGTAATGAGTGCGCTACCATTTTTACCAGTTGTAGGAATTGACTCTTCAGGAAGTCTTGCAACACTTCTTATTTCATTGTATCTAACTCAAGATTCATTTGGAACTGCTGCAAATATTTCTGGAGACAATGCACTTGCAGTTATAGTTGAAAAAATATACTATAAAAAGATAAAACCAAGTACTCAAAAGA
>JAUNAV010000050.1:0-6291 GCA_030527425.1 Tissierellia bacterium | reverse complement strand
GTATTTTTAATATCATATTATCATTTTCAGCTCTTTTGTTAATTACTCTTAATGATTCGAATTTTAAGACAATTAAAATAGCTTATGTATTGACACTTTTGATACAAGCACTAAGCATAATAGATGGCACAACCTCTAATTCAAAACTCAAGCAAAAGCACAAAAATACTTCAATATTGTTGTAATAATTATCTATTTTATAGTAATTATATTAACCATATTATAAAAATAGTAAAGAAAAGATGGCTTATAAACTGACCTTTAAAAGTTGAGCTAAAACCCGCTAAAAAAGGTCGGTTTTTTAATTAGAAAAATAAAATAACAGTTTTTAAAGAATGTATTAATCCTTATAATCTATTTGAAAAAGGTCTTTTTAAAAATATGAATTCTAATCAAGCGATAAAAAAATAAAAATAATAAAATTTTATTATAGATAAGTGTATTTATTTCTTCTTTTGTTATTTTAGCGAATCTAGTTTGAAGTTTAATATAAAAAAATCTCAAAGATAAAAATTATGATAAAATTTCCTTGCAAAGCTTTTCAAACTCTAAATTTTATGGTATGATAATATTATAAAAATATCGAAAGGAGATTTTATGCAAACTTTAGTAGTTGTTATAGTTATATTATACTTACTAGGTATGCTTGCAATAGGGTATTATGCAAGTCAAAAGGTATCTAGCAATGAAGATTTCATGGTTGCAGGTAGAAGACTTGGACCAATAATGCTAGCAGGAACTTTAGCTGCCACAGAAATTGGTGGAGGCAGTTCCCTTGGTGTAGTAGAAAAATCATTTGGAGATTGGGGGCTTGGTGCAAGTTGGTATGTAATTACAATGGGAATTGCATTTGTAATTTTATCTTTTGTATCAAGCAAGATTAGAACAAGCGAGGTTAAAACTGTACCAGAGTATTTTAGAAGAAGATATGGAAGAAAATCAGGACTTATTACCGCAATTATTATGATTCTTCCTCTAATAGGACTTACAGCAAGTCAATTTATAGCATCTAGTACAATAGTTTCAGTAATGCTTGGA
Organism: Tissierellia bacterium; assembly: GCA_030527425.1. Lineage (GTDB taxonomy): Bacteria > Bacillota > Clostridia > Tissierellales > Peptoniphilaceae > JAUNAV01. The sequence continues at coordinate 5,253 of JAUNAV010000050.1, read as the reverse complement.
CTTGACTATAAGGTGGCAGTTACAATAGTAGCACTTGTTGTAACCATCTATTCAGTGCTTGGTGGTTTGTGGTCTGTAACACTTACAGACTTTGTACAAGTTTTTCTAATTCTTTTTGGAATGATACTTGCAATTCCATTTTCTCTTAAAGAAGCAGGTGGATTTGATGCAGTAGTAAATAATGTGCCAGCAGGTAAATTTGACATGTTTAGTGGCATAGGCGTAGTTGAAATTGTATCACTTGTAATAATGTATATTGCATCATTTACAGTAGGACAAGAGGCTGTATCAAGGTATTATGCTGCAAGAGATGAAAAGGCAGCTGTTGAGGGCTCAATAATTGCAGCGATAATAAATTTTATTTATGCATTTATACCAACATTTTTAGGGATAGTAACACTTGCTCTTATCAACATGAACAAGATAAGCGATACAATAATACTTGAAAATGGCCCATACTATGCACTTCCTCATCTAGCAATGGCGACAATGCCAGCGCTTATAGTTGGATTATTGTTTGCAGGTATAATTTCTGCTACTATGTCATCAGCAGATAGTGACCTATTGGGTGCTGGAAGTATCTTTGCAAATGATATCTACTCAATCTACATCAAACCAGAAGCGACAGACAAACAAGTCATGAATGTCACAAAAATCGTCATGGTACTTGTCGGACTTTTTGGATGGATTGTTGCAATTACAAACACCAATTCACTTATAAGCCTACTTATGTTCTCATTTACACTAAGAGCAGCAGGAGCATTTTTCCCATATCTTTTTGGACTATATTGGAAAAAATCATCCGAACTTGGCACCATACTTTCTCTAATAGGTGGATCTGTTGTGGTAATTGGATTTGAATACATTCCTGCACTTGTAAAAATAACTGAAACTACAAAGATGAATGCGATCATCCCAGGACTTTTAGTTTCACTAGTTTTATTTTTAGTAGGAACAATTATAAGCCCATCTAAGAGAAATTCAACAGATTTGATGGATGTAAAATAATGACTAAAATAGACTCTAAAGATTATAAGAAAGACAAATTAAAAAAATACGCATTGCCACTGCTTTTAGTGGCTTTTGCGCTATTAAATCTAAAATTTTATAGTGAATTTGAAAAAGAGATTTTATCGCTTTTGACAGCAGCCTTTTGTATCGCACTGGCTATATACACTCTAGTGTCTCCAAAATTAAAACTAATTAAGGCGATGACAGGCTTTTTAACAGGAATTGTCTCTCTTTTTATAGGACTTATTCATTTTCAGCAAAGACAGTTGTTTTTTGGAACAATATTTATAGTAATCGCTTTGAGTACTGGTGTCTTTACATCAATGAATCTTTTTAGTCATGAATAGAAGGATCTAAAGTTAAACTTTAGGTTCTTTTTTTGTAAAAATTTACTTGACATATCTGTATTACATTATATAATACAGATAGGAGGTATTTATGATTATTGAATTAGATCTCAATTCAAAAATCCCGATTTATGAACAAATAGCCAATGAAATTGTAATTATGATTTCAAAAGGTAAGCTTAAAATTGGAGAAAGCCTACCATCTGTTAGAAATCTTGCTGATATATGTGACATCAATCCGATGACTGCAAATAAGGCTTATAAGATTTTACAAAATGAAGGATACATTGAAATCAACAGAAGAAAGGGAGCTGTAGTAAGTAGAGGACATTTACTTTTAGATGAGGATATAGATAATATGAAACTTTCAATATCCAAATTATTTTTATCTGGTATGGATAAAAAAGAGATTTTAGATATGATTAATGACTACTTGGAGGAATTATGTATAAGTTAATAATGTTATCAATCATTATAGTTATGAATATTAGTATGTATTTTTCATATCATAGAATATTCATGGAAAAAAGACAGGTTATACTTTTAACGAAGTTATCAAAGAAATTAGTAGATGATCCTATTGTAAAAAAGATAGTCAAAAGAAAAAAGAAAATCATAGCAATCTTTCTTCTTGCAATGGGAATAATTTTTTCTATAATGTCTTTAGTTTTAGAGCCAGTAATTGCAATGATTTCAAATGTAATGTTAATTTTCATTGTAGTGCCATTTATAATTCAAAGTGCAATAAATGAGCTTAGAGAATTTAAAAGGATTCATGATAACAACGAGTTTTCAAAAAAATACATTGACTTTGATCTTATAAGAAAGAGCAAAGAATTTAAGGTTCCATTAAAAAATTACATCAAAATTGGGATATTATACTTTGTAATGCTCATATTTATGATCATTTATGAAAAGACTTATTCAAATTTAATGTGGATAATCTTCATATTAGTAATTGCAGGATCGGATTTTCTCACAGATTATTTTTTAAACAAATCATCTGTAGTAATATACTCAAAAGAAAGTGAAGTAAATCTTAAACTAAATGAAAAAATAGCAAAGGGACAATCAAAAATACTTTTTAATAAGTCGCTAATTAATAGTGTTTTGACAATCTTACTACTTATTATGTTGTATTTAAAACCATATTTTACATTTAGTATATTTATTTTTATGATTGCATTTATCATAAACACCGCCATTTCTTACTATCTTTTTAACGAAAAGGCATATGATAAAGAAATAAAAGATTTAAATTATGACCAAATAGAAGATGATTTAGAATACTTCGATGCATGGGGATATAAAAATCCAAATGATAAAAGATTATTTATAAAAGATCCTTATGGAGTAAATACTTCTGTAAACAGGGGAGTTGTATTAGGAAAGATAATATTTATTTTGCCATTTATTATACTCATATGTATAAGCGTATTAACAGCTTACTTGCTAGTTAAACCCACAGAATATGAGTATAAGTTTACACAAAATGAGTTAAAATTACAATCAAATGTCCTATATCACGATACAATTAAGACGAAGGATATTAAGAATATTGAATTGAAAGATGATTTTGATAAATTAAAGCTTATAAGAACATCGGGAAATGCTCTAGAGAAGACTTCTACAGGAAATTATAAGGAAAAAGAGCTTGGGAAATTAAGAATATATATCTATAATGACAATAATTCGTATGTGTTGATAAAGACAAAGGATAAAACCTATCTTATAAATGAAAAAAGCGAAGCTGATACGAGGAAATTATATGAAAAATTTAAGAGTATAAAATAATAATTTAAAAATACGGGTAGAAGAGAATAAATTTATCTACAGAAAAAGGGATATGGCTAATTTAAGTCATATCCCATATTTTTATTTAAGATCAACAATCATATCGCTGATTTTTACGAAGTCATTCTTGTGCGTTATTACAATAGCACTCATTTCGTATTTTTTTATGAATTCAAAAAAAGCACTTATGAAATTTTCTGCAGTATTTTCATCAAGAGCACTTGTAGGCTCATCTAAGAGTATAACATCAGGCTTTCTTATAAGTACTCTTGCAAGAGAAATCCTCTGTTTTTCACCACCACTTAGATTATCTGCAGATTCATTTACAATAAAATCTTCACCCTTTAGTCTTATTAAATTTTCTAATTGGCACATCTTTATGACCTCATCGATTTCATCTTTAGAAAATTTTTCTCCTAAGACTATATTTTTAATGATTGTATCATTTATCGTGATAGATTTTTGTCCAGTTTCTTTTATTTTGTCAAAAAGACTAGATGATGGTATATCTTTAGTATTTATTCCAGTAAAAATACATCGACATCATCAGATACAATGAATTTATTTATAAAATTAAATATAGTGCTTTTTCCTACACCACTTTCTCCTTTTAAAACACATATGCTGCCTTTTTTTAGACTGAAGCTTACATTTTCAAGGATTTTCTTTTCTCCAAAATTATATTTTTTAGAATTAAAATCCAATTTTTTAAACTCATCTAATTGTTTTTGTTCTTCTTCATTTTTGAAATTTAATAATTTCTTATCCTTTTCAATGATTTTGTTTGAAATTCTATAATTATTTAAAAAATTAGAAAATAGAGAAATAGGTTCTGTCAAAGCACCTACAATTGAATAAATTCCTATTGCAGCACCTATTGTCATATCTGAATTTAACATAAAATACAAAGAAATTAGTATGGTTAGAAGAGGCAAAATATTCGAAATAAAAGTGTATATATCTGCGTATAATGCAAAATTTCTAGAAAGAGATTTAGCCACATTCTCCTTATTTTTTAGAGTTTTGCTATAAATTTTAAAGAAATAATCCTCTTTTTTTAATTGTTTGATAATTCTAAGACCATCTAATATTTCAATGATTTTAGATTGTTCAATTGCAGTTTTTTCTTGAAGCAAAGAAGAACCTTCTCCAATTTTTAAACTAATCTTTTTTGTAAGTATGATTCCAATAACTACTAGAGTTAGACAGAAAATACCAATCAATATATTATAATATGAAATAATAATTAAACAGGATAAAAATTGAATAGCTTCAATTATCATATGTATAAAACCAGTAGCATATACTTCTGATATTTTAAGACTATCATCTGTAATGGCAGTTATCATTTCTCCTTTTTTAAATTTAGCACTTGTTTCATAATCGCTTTTTAGAAAGTTGGTTAATAAGAATTTTCTAAGTGGAAAAGATCCAGTATATTCTATTAATCTATAATAATACTGAAAAATATAATTAAAAATTATATTTAGACCAAGTAAGATTAGAAAATACAAGGAGTTCTCTTTTACATCATTATAATTACCTCCAGAAAAACTATCAAATACCCTTTGTATTAAAATGGCAGTAAGCATCATACTTATAATATTAAGCGTACCAGAAATTATAGCTATTATCTGATCTTTCTTTAAATTTTTAAAAATAGTTCTTATTTTCATAATTACCTCCTAAATAAATTATAATTTGAATACAATTAATAAAAAGGAAAGGCATTGCCGATTTTATGAAAATGATATTATTAATTGATTAAAAATAATTTATATTACAAAAATAAAAGTAAATATTAAAAATTAAAAATATTATATATACATTAAAATACAGAAAAACAGGGAATCTAATAATAAAAATGTAAAAAACAAGGTAATTTATGATATAATATTAAAATTACAAAAAAATTTTACAAAAGGAAAATGATGATATATAATAAGGTAAAGCTAAGACAGATTAATGAAAATCAAGGAGGAAAGTGATGAAAATACTCGTTGATTTCTCAAGCAATTTTGAAATAGAAAATGTAGTTATTGAAGATATTGATGAAGAAGAAATGAAGGGAAGTTGCTTTAAAAATTGCAATATAGTAACA
>JAUNAV010000049.1 GCA_030527425.1 Tissierellia bacterium | reverse complement strand
ATCATAACATTTTTTGCACTACCTGGATGAACATTTTTACCATTTATGTTTATATTGGCACTTGCAGCATTGAAATTTTCAAATTCAAGTTCTCCAACTGGTCCACCATCTAGGGTATATGCAAAATCTGCTCCAAATTTTTCAACATCAAAAAAGTCTGCGCCACGTCCAATTTCCTCATCTGGAGTAAATCCTATTTTAATTTCTCCATGTGGCATATCTGAATTTATAATTTTTTCTGCCATATCCATTATAATTGCAATTCCTGATTTATCATCTGCACCGAGTAGAGTATTTCCATCTGTAGTTATGAGCTTTTCTCCAATTAAATCTTTTAAAAATGGATTTTCACTTTCTAAAATTGAGTATTTATCAGATAATTTGATATCCCCACCTTCGTAGTCAACAAATTGTGGATTTACATCTTTTCCACTTACTTCAAGGGCAGTATCCATATGAGCTACAAAACCGACTTTTTTAACCTCTTTGTCGATATTTGAAGGGATGGATGCATAAATATAACCTTTTTCATCAAGTGTAGCATCAATATTCATCTCTTTTAATTGTTTTATTAAAAGATTAGCAAGATCTAGCTGTTTTTTAGTAGATGGTGTTGTTTCACTTTTATCATCTGATTGTGTGTCGATTTTTGCATATTCTACAAATCTATCAACGATATTCATATATTCCTCCTTAGAATAAGCTGTATGGATACAAAAGATAATTACTATTTTAAATAAGAATTTTATCAATTTAACTACTAGCTAACTCCTATTTATAAGCCTTTTAATTATGGGAATTTAACTTTGAGTTAAATCCTTCTATAACTGTGCTTATTAAAATTAGCTAGAAGTCTTAAAGACATCAAAGGCTTAATTTAATGATGAAATTATTCTCGAAAATAGATAATATTATCATTTAAAACTAAGAGTATAAGCCCTTTTATGTCTAAGTTTCTTAGCATTTAATAATATCTTAGATATCCATCTTCTGATACTATATTTATACCCCGAAAAGTGCAATTATCAAAAGAAGTTTGAATCTATAAAGCTTATATTTTAAAAATCCTTTTAAAAAAATCGATTAATTAAAATTACTCCAAAGGCTATTAAATTTTCGTCCATCTTTTAGATTGGACTTTCTAATCATTTGATTTTATATTAAAAGCATTTCTCTTTTATTGATAAATAATGTTTTATATTAAATTAAATTTCTATAATTATAATTAATTTATTTAAATTAAATAAACAAATTAAAAAGGCTATTAAGCCCTTTTAATCTTTCTTTCTATTTCTATCTTTAATTTTTTCGTAGATAAAAGATCCCCAAAAAATTATATTTAAGAATAAGATAATATTGCCATGAATTTTTAACATCTGAGGCGTTATGCTTTCGTTTCTAAAAAGAGCAAAATACACGCCCACAAAATACACCAATGAAATTAGTATGAAAATTATATATCTTATATTATATTTCATAAAGCCTCCTTTTATCATGTTTTTCGCCTTTTATACACTATATTGGTATTAAAAACATTTTCTACATATGATATTATATTTAATCAAAATATAAAAAAAGAGCTCTAAAAGCTCTTTAATTTTTCTCTTTTCTAGCAATTGCAGGGAAAATAATGCCAAGTCCAATAAGAACAATTGGAGTTATTATATTTAATGCCAATTGGAAATACCATTCTGATGTAAACATAACAGAAGCTTTTGGAATCATACCTAAAATACATGCAAATGCAGTGAATATAAAGCACCACAATGCCATAATCTTTCCAACAGTATTTGATTTAGTGAATCTATAGTCTGCCCCCTCTTTTTCATATAATAAATGTTTTAGTGCAAAATAAGCTACAAATACCCACAAATATCTAAGTGGCATAACTATGGAGTTTAGGTCAAGTAACCAATTGTATAAACTTACGGTATTTCCTATTCCAAGTGCTGGAATTATAATTATTATGCCAACAAGTATTGTAGTTAGTTTATACCCACCAACAGGTACTCCCTTTTTGTTGATCTTTCTTAAAAATGATGGGATATACTTGCTATCTGCCTCTGACAAAAGCACTTTAAGTGGTGCATCTATACTCATTACAAGTGCTGCTGCCTGTCCTAAGAAATTTGTTATTGCATAAATTACCAAAAATAGATTGCCTACTCCATAGAATTGTCCTAATTTTTGAAATGCATAATATGCTCCATTCATCTTTAGATCGACTGGAATATTGTCAGCATCAAACATCATGCCCATCGCAATTGATCCTAAAATAGCTGAAACCATGACCATTATTGCCATAAATATCATGGCTTTAGGAAAATCTTTTGACGGATTTTTTGTATCATTTACATATGGACTGATCTTCTCGCAGCCTCCAACAGCAAAAACAAGCATTGAAATTGTAGTCAGATAATGCAGATTAAAAGTCGGTAAATATGTCTTTATAGCAGTCATATTTGAACTTTCAATCGGCACTTTTCTGATCGATGGTGCTGCTATCATCATGATTATAAATAAAATTCCCATTATAAATGATGCAGTTCCAGCAATTGATCCAATTGATCTTATAGATTTCATTCCTCTAGATGAAAAATACACAAAACCTAAAAAGATCAATAAAACCACCATTTGAAGTGTAAATGTTGGTATATCTTTTATCTTATCTCCAGTTTTAAAAAGTGCCCAACTTCCAGCAACCATTAAATTTTGTGGCTTTTGTGCAAGATATGGGATGTGGACAACCCAGTAAGTCCAACCTGCAAGATATGCCAAAGTCGGTCCAATTGTCTTTTTTAGCCAGTAAGTCAGACCACTTTTACCTTCTGAAAATGTAGATCCTAGCTCACCAACCATGAGTGAGTAAGGTAGAAAATATAATAGCATCATAAAAATCCAGCTGGTTACGACGCTAAGGCCCTGATTTGCATAATTATTTACAACATTGCCAAAGCCCCACACTGTCGTAAATGCCATTAAAGTAAGACTTGTCGTAGTCAAAGTCTTCTTTTTCTTTTTGTCAACTTGAATATTATTCTCTTTCATATGACCTCCTTATTATATTTTAAGAGCAATTGAGCACTTAATTGTGGGCAATTATTTATAATTTTTTAATACTTGCAATTATTCACATCGAAGATTAAGTAAATGTTTGCATAATATATTTAGTATGATACAATATATATGAGGATGTTAATTTTTGAACACTTAAAGGAGTTTATTATGAATGATAAAAAAATTATTAGTTTTCCTAAAACTCAATTGATTATAATCATGTACTTTCTAGTTAGCATAACATCGAGTTTATTTATAAATAAAGACGCAGATATTAGCAGCAATCTCATTTTAGCTGTCATATCTCTTGTCATATTTGATATAGTATACTTTTTTGCAAAAAGATTTAAAGAAATCGAATATTGGCAATTTTTTCTATATGCTATCTTTACGATAATAATACAATTTATTCTATTTGCAATATATGCATTAATTGCAATGTAGCCTATAAAAAGGACCATATGGTCCTTTTTTATTTTCTATTTAATCTCTTTTTAATTTGCGAGTAATTTAAACTTAGAGCTAAAATCATCAAGATGCCGACAATTACATGAAGTTTTGAATGGAAATTCATTACAATAAATACTACAATTATTGCAATTAGAAGTAAAAGATAGATTAAGTTTAGCAAATATTCTCCCTTCATAACACCACCCTTTAAGCTTAAAATTAAAATACTTAATTTTTCCAATCGATGCCATTATCTTTTTTGGAATAAAGATATAATGCAATGGGTGTAAATGGGATTGCTAGAAGAGTTCTTGAAAAAAAAGACACAAGGCCTGTAAAATAACCACTATCCCTATTTCTTACTCCGATCATAAAGGTTGGAAAATAAGTAAATAACCAGAGTATGGCATAAATCATTAAAATTATTTTTAATATATTATTGATATTAAAATCTTTAATTATCAATACAATACCTATACTAAATAATAGATTTAAAATCAATAAAATATTTTTTAATGTCTTAATTAAAACGCTCTTTGGTCTTTTTATGTCCTGCCATTTTATATAATCTAGCATAAATCTCCTTTCTTATTTGCTTTTTTAGCATAATACTTTAAATAATGTATATATCAAATTATTCCTTATAGTCCTCAAGCCTTATGACTTCATCGAATTTTTCTAGATATTGTTGATCCTGATTGTGGGTTATTACAATTTTTGTCACATCTTTAAGGGAAAAGATCAAATCTTCTATTCTCTTTTTGTTTAAAGGATCAAGTCCTGCTGTAGGCTCATCAAAGATTATTACATCAACACCCTTGTACAATGCTCTTGCAAGAGATATTCTATTTTTCTCTCCACCTGAAAGACTAAGACTATCGATGTTTTTTCCCTTAAGTCTATAATACACATCTGCCAAGGCTGCATCTTCTATGACCTTTTTAAATTTTTCTTCGTTAAATTTTGAATACATCAAAATATTATTTTCGAAACTATCGTCAAAGATCATAGGATTTTGTGGCATATGATAGATCAAACTTAAAATCTCCTTTTCATTAAAATCCCTTCTGTCTCCATTTTTAAATTGATACTTACCAGTGTAATTATCGAGTTGACCAATTAAAATTTTTGCAATCGTACTTTTCCCTGATCCACTTTTTCCAATTAGAGCATATGTATTATTCTTTTTAATATTAAGATTTAAATTTTTAAAAATATTTACATCGCCATATGAAAATGAAAGATCTTTAAGAGTAATTTGAGCCATTGGTAGTTTCTGCTTTTTCATATTGCACTCTCCTAAATTCATCGAATTTAGTATTTTATCTTTTAATTTTCTAGTAGACATAAGCTCCATAAAATATCTAAAAGATTGAGCAATACAATTTGTCGCAATTGATACAATCGTCATCGATGAAATGAGCGCACCAAGTTTTATTTCAGACCTTGAGACCAAGTAACTACCTACAAAAATAATTGCAATATATGAAAATATATTTAATAAAATGAGCGTCTCATTCATTATTCTACTAAAAACATTGATACTTCTAGCAGTATTTAACCTATCTTCGCATTTATCTTTAAAATCATCTAAAAAAGACTCTTCATTTTCCGATTGCTTAATTATTGAAAAACCTTCCAAAATCTCCTTTAATCGCCTAAGATAGATTGCATTGGTCTTTGATCTTTTTAATTGGAAAAAAGATAATGGTATTACAAATAATCTTCCTGCGATGGTTGGAAAAATTGAGACAATTATTGCAGTTAGCATTATCAAAGGATGTATTGTAACAAGACCTATAATGTAGATTATAGCCTGACCAATCTCTGTTATTGCAAGTGGGATATTGTTTAGATAATTTATCCTCAAATAATCCATGTCGCTATCAATTATTGACAGATGATTAGAAATATCCTTCTCCTTAAAAAATTTAAAAGGCGCATTAAAAAAGCTTTTTAGATATTTTAGTCTAAGCTCAAGTGTCATCTTGGTTGAAAAAGTCTGCGATAATTTAGTTGAAATAATCGAAAAAATAAAACCAAGTAAAAGATAGGATATCATCTTAAAAAGAATTATTTTAAGATCTCCATCAGATTGTTTCGTAAAAATATTTAAAAGCTCGCCTGATAAACGTATGCCTTTGTAGGTTAAATACACCTGTATCCAACCTGTAATTACTGCAAAAAATATGTATTTTTTGTTTTTATTATAATCTAATTTAATTTTTTTCATAAATGACTCCTTTAATATATTATATCAAATTTCTAAAAAAACGCCACCTAAGTGACGTTTTACTAAATTATTCTATAATATGTGAAAGGACCACTACCTTGTCTGCCCTTTCTTTGAGTTATGCTTATGCCATCATCTCTTCCATTGCAATGGATAATTCTATATTTATCTAAAATAAAGCCTGTATGACCACTTGCTCCAAGTGAATATCCCTTTACTCCTGAAAGGAAGATGTCTCCAAATTCGACCCCGCTTGCCTTGATTTTTTTAAGATATCTGCCGCTATCTCCAATTGCAAAAAGTGTTTCAGTATTTCCTATAAATTGATTTTTGGGCAAAATTCCAGCATATATCATGGCTCTAAAAACTGCCGATGAGCAGTCTGCACTGTTTTTTCCAAGTCTTCCTGCTCCCATATCATAATAGAATCTACCTGCTCTATCTTCCATCCAGCTAATCATCTTTTTAATTTTAGCCATTCTAAGCTCTTCTTTTTTAGACTTTACTTTTGCCTTTCCGATGTATTTTGCATATCCTTTGTCATTTGCTCTGTAGACATTGCCCTTTGAATTTTTGTAATATCCACTTGTCAATATGCCATCTTCTGTAAATACATAGGTATGTCCTTTAATTTTCTTGGCACCAATTATGATATTTCCCTTTTTGTCGGTATACCAACTCTTCTTGCCAATTGCTGCCCATGAGTTTTTGACAAGTCTTGGACCTTTTTTGTCCACAATGTAGAATTTGCCCTTGTAGATATGCTTTCCCTTACCCTTTATTCCATCTTCTGTAAATAGATATTTATGTTTGTTGACCTTGTGGATTCCTGTTAGAATGTAGCCATTTTTGTCTGCAAACCAGCTTTTTTTGCCGATTCCACCCCATTTATTTCTTAGATATCTTGGACCCTTTTTATCTACAATGTAGAATCTATTTTTGTAGACATATTTGCCCTTACCCTTGATGCCATCCTCTGTAAATAGATATTTATGTTTGTTGACCTTGTGAATTCCTGTTAGAATGTAGCCTTTTTTGTCTGCAAACCAGCTTTTTTTGCCGATTCCACCCCATTTATTTCTTAGATATCTTGGACCCTTCTTATCTACAATGTAGAATCTATTTTTGTAAACCAATTTGCCCTTATCCACCACGCCATTTTCTGTAAATAGGTATTTTCTTCCATCTACCGACTTAATGCCATCATAGATTTTTCCACTTAGATCAGTGTAGTATCTTTTGTTGTCGATATAGCACCATTTATTTCTTCTAAGATCAGCAATTCCATTGTAATTACAATAATAAATTCTATTTTCAAAAAGCACTTCCTTGCTTGTTTGCAAAATCCCCTCATCAAATAGATAATTATAGGATCCTATCTTTTGAAGACCTTTGTGGATCATGCCGAATTCATCGGTATGATAAGTCTCATTGTCGATATCGACCCATGCATTTTTTAAAGGAGTTGCCACACCCCTGTAATCAATGTTCCAGATGGCATCTTTCATAAGATAATTTCTCGATCTGAGCAGTTCTTTGCCATCATAGATATAGTATTTCTTGTTTTTCTCAACTATTTTACTAGTATTGTCTACATCCTTTTGTTTTATGATCTTCTCTTCGATTGATCTTTTTGAACGAGTTAGAACTTTAGTTTTAGCTTGGGCTTTTTTAACTGAATTATTTTCAGCCTCTTTTACAGATACATCTTTTTTAGTATTTGAAATTGAATTTCTAAATTCTTTTTTGTCATTTTCAACATTTGTTTGATTAGATGTGAAATCTTCTTTTATATCATTGGAAACTTCATTTGTTGATATTTCTTGTTGGGAAGTTTCAACATCTTTTTGTTCCGATTTAATTTCATCAGATGAAAAATTCTCTAAATTATCATTTGAAACTTCTACATCAGTTGATGAATTACTAAAATCATTATTTTCGACTACGACCTCATTATTTTCAGTATAATCAGATACTGCCGCTAAGGATTTATTGGTCGGATTTAAAATAAAGGCAGCCAATGTCACAGCTGTAAAAATAATAGCCTTATTCTTTTTCATAATCTCTCCTTATTTTATACTTTTAATTCTCACTAGATTATATAATATTATTTAAAAATTTACAATAAAAAAATCGACCAA
>JAUNAV010000048.1 GCA_030527425.1 Tissierellia bacterium | reverse complement strand
AGCTTATTATTACACCTATTGTAATCAATATATTTTTCTTTTGTAATTTAAACATGTCTAAACCTCCTTTGATATATATTAGAACATAAATATTTAAAATACTCAATAATTGTTAAATTTTTAACTCGTTTTTAGTATTACTAAATAAATATTATAATTCATTATTTTAGTTAATATCATGCATATTTTGCGCAAAAAGAAAATATTATTTATTTCTAGGCCACATGCACCGTGGAAGAGCTAAATTATTATTGACTATCTATTTTATTTTTCCTATAATAATCACATTCTAAAAATTCTGATAAAGTATTATATACTATGATATTTTTGTCTTTTACAATGAAAAATTTATTGTAGTATTTTAAATTTTGATCATATATTTGATGCGATGAAATTATTACAGGGCTTCTATTTATTAATATGTTTTTTTCAATAGTCTTTGCTTGTTGTTCGCTAAGACCTTGAAAGGGTTCATCAAAGAGCAAAAGACTATCATCACAAAAAAGTCCTCTTGCAATAGCTATTCTTTTAGCTTGACCTCCGGATAGATTTTCTCCTCTAAGTTCAATATCTGCTGGAAAATTATTATTAATTTCAACTCTTTTTTTCAACAAGCTTAAATTATCACATCTTTGATCAAAAGAGATGTTAAAATCTAAAGTAGCTTCAAACATAAAATCTTTTTGAGGTATGTATCTTATATTTTTTAATCTACCTTCAGAAATTTTTTCAATACTTCCTTTTGTAGGTTTCTCCAATTCCTTTATGAGCTTTAAGAATACACTTTTTCCTGAACCTGACTCTCCTACCAATAGTATTTTATCTTCTGGGTTGATTGTAAGATTTATATTAGAAAAAACTTCTTTGTCAAATTTTTTAGTCGATTATAGATATAATTTGATAAAGTGACAATAAAATAGATTGAAATCATTTTTATTATTAGTACATAAAAATCATTTTTCATTCCACTTTGAATGTATTCAATTGTATTTTTGAAGATTGAAGAAATTAATATGCTATCTAATGAAGCAAAAAATATTATCACAAATAACAAGGCATATTTTTTTTAGGCCAAATTTTAAATATCATAATACTCCTTAATATTTAAATTTCTAACTATAGAATTATAACTTATCTTTATTATATCAATTAGAATTTTTAATAGCAATTTGAAAATGATTTATTGTATTATAATTAGAAAAGTATTATCATAAAACTATAAAAGAAAAAGAGGGGATATTATGAAAATACGGATTAAAAAGCAAATACCTTGGATGATTATCTTTGGAGTATTAAGCTTTATAGTAGGTCTTCTTTCGATTTTACCTATGCAATTTATACAAAAGTCGATTGACAATTTGATGAATGCAAATAATATCAATAAGTTTATATTTTATATATTACTCTATCTTTTAATGCATATTTTAGCTGAAATAGCGCATTCAAAACTTTTATACTTTGCTGGTAAAATTGAAAGAAGAGAGATTTTAAATCAGAGGATTAATCTTACAGAAAAAGTTTTAAATTCATATGTAGATGTGTTTGAAAAATATGGAAAGGATAAATTTTTTAGAGAAAGCAAGGATGATTTTGAGAAGCTATCGACAATTTACACTGATTTTATAATAAGTATCGCCAGTTCTTTTGCAACTTTTCTTTTTGGAATGATTATTCTGATAAGCTATGATATTTTAATTGCTCTAATAATTCTTCCATTATCATTTATAGCGACTGTAATTGTAAAATTTACATATAAACAATTTGATCTTTACACAAAGGATAATCAAAAAGCAAAAAGTATTTTTGAATCCTGGTATCAAAAAGTTTTTGATGGTATGCGTGAAATAATTCTCTACAAAAAAGAAGGATTTTTCAAATACAATCTCAAAGATAGTAAAGAGGCAATTGAAAAAAGCGAGCAGAAAACTGACAAGATGAATTATATGTCAAATGCTTCAATTAGCATATCCTTTAATATTGTAATAGGTGCTTTGATATTAATAGGTGGTTTTAGAATAGAAAAAAACTTTCTTAGTATAGGTGAGCTTGTGGCAGTCATAATGTATAATAGCATGATTACAGATCCTATATATCAATTAATAGATAGACAAAAGGATATCTTTAAATTAAAAAATGCATATGAGAGACTAAAAACAAGCGAAAGAGAACTTGAAGAGAGAAAAATTTTAAAGCTTGAAGAATTAGAAAGCATTGAATTAAAAGATGTAAGTCTTAAATACCATGATAAGAATGTGCTAAATCATTTTAATCTTAAAATTAATAAAGGCGATATTGTAAGATTATGTGGGAAAACTGGTATAGGAAAAACTTCAATTGTCAAATTGCTCACTAAATTATATAGGCCAACTGATGGAAAAATCCTTATAAATGACAAAGAGAATGTGACAGTAAATATGAGCACAGTATTTCAGTCTAATAGTCTCTTTGATACTTCAATTGAAGAGAATATAGTGTTTTTTGGACAGATGGATAGAAATAAGTATCAGAAAATATTAAAGATAACACATACAGATGAGATAGTTCAAAAATATAAAGATGAATTAATTGGAGAAGATGGTAATAAATTATCTGGAGGAGAAAGAACTAGAGTGCTCATAGCGAGGGCTTTGTATAAAGATAGTGATTTTTATATCTTTGATGAAATAAGTACTGGTTTAAATGAGGACTTATTTGATGATATATTTAAAGAATTACTAAAATATTTAAATGGAAAAACCATGGTTTTTATTGACCATAAACAAATTGAGAGTAAGTATTTTACAAAAATGATTTATCTATAAGTTCTATGTGCTTAACTTGTTATTTTTTATAATTATAAAAACGAGGAATCTGTTTGGAATTCCTCGTTTTCAATTAAAATTTATTTAGCATTGGCACAATCAACAATTGATTGTAAATATCCTACTTCATCGACTAATGTAGCAGAAGTTATTGCATCTTCGCTCTTGTTTTTTATTTCATTTTCTAAATCAGAAACTTTTTTACCAGCTACATAATTTTGAATATCTGCAAAGTTTTCAGCCATTGTTTTAGTAGCTTCTCCATGTTCTTTCATTAATTTGGAGTAGGCATCATTATTTCTTAGCTTACTAGATAAAGGCGCTTGTTTGTAATTTTCACCAAATGCTTTGTCAGAATTAGCAACGCCTTCACCATCAAAGTATTGATATTCGTCGATACTTGCTGCACCAATTACATCATCTTCTACAGCTACAAAGATTTCAGCAAATGTCTTGTCTCCATGAGGAGCAGAGAGGCTTCTTTTTAATTTGATTTGACTTTTATCATTGGCCTTTGCTTCTACTTCGCCCTTATCATTTTTAGCAGCAAAAACTATTGCTTCAAGATATCCTTTTGTATCTACAAGTGTGGCTTCAGAAACAGCATCTACTATTTTATCGCCTTTTTCTTCAATTTCTTGTTCAAGATCTTCTATGCTCATGCTTTTAGCATATTCTTCAATAGCTTTGTAATTGTCCTTTACAGTTTTTGTGGACTGGCCATGTTCTTTCATCAATTCTGAATAATAAGCATCATTTTCTAATTTTGAAAATAATACATTATCGCTTCCTTCACCAAATTCACCATCAGTTGAAGGAACTGGCTTTACAGCATCAGGATCTTCTGAATATTGATATTCATCTATTGAAACATCATAGATTTTTTCTCCATCAGTTATTACACCAATTGATGCAAAAGAATTATCTCCATGGGCAGCTTTAATCCCACGTCTTAAATATATTGTCTGTTGACCATTTTTTGCACTATCACTGTCTTTTTTAGCAGTATCATTTGATTGGCAGCCAGCAAAAAGCATTGTAGCTGCAATTAAAAGTGCAGAAATTTTTAATTTACGCATAATCTTCTCCTTTATTTATTATTATAATTACTATAACATGACGACTTGTTGATGTAAAGTAACAAATAAATTTAATTATAAAAAATTATTAGATTTTATTTTAACAATGATTTATAGTAATGAATATTTTTAAATCAAATATAAATGAAATTATTTAGTATACTTAAAGCATTCATCTAATTAAGCTATATCCGCATTAGAAATTAGAATATTAACGAATTTATTTTGCTTATTTAGCAAAAAATATTAAATAATAAAGCAGAACTATAAGAAAAATCACCAAATTTAATAAATTATTTCCCAAATAATATAAAAGTGCATGCAAATTGCATTATTAGTGGATTTTATTTTTTGAAATTTCATGTGGCAAAGTGATTAATAAATTTTAGACGATTTCTATTTGATAGATGTAGTGACAAGAAAAGTTTTTTATAGTAACATTATATAGTAAAAATAGTTAGCGGCATACAATATATTGTATTTAAATCATAAATAATATTAGAAGGGGTATTAAATGCAGGTTAAAAAAAGAGACGGTTGTTTGGTAGATTTTGATCCTTCCAAAATAGAAATTGCCATATCAAAAGCTTTTGATTCTGTGGGTAGCACAATTTTTCACGATAAATTATCTAAGATGAGTGCAGACATAGAAGATACTATAAAAAGAAAATATCCATCAGATCATATAGTAACAGTTGAAGAAATTCAAGATCTTGTGGAGCTAAAACTGATAGATGAAAATTATTATAAAGAAGTAAAAAGTTATATTCTCTATCGTGCTAGACATACGATGGATAGAAAAGTCCTATCTGATTTTTCAAAATATATCAAAGAAGAAGAAAGCATTAAATTAATAAGTGCCATTCAAGAAGAATTTGATAATCAAAGATATTCAATAGAAAATCTATTTTTTAAATTCGAAGCATTTACTAAGCCTCATATGACAGAAGAGGATTATTTAAATGCATTGATAAAAGCGGCAAGTGAGCTTACAAGCAAAGAAAGCCCGGATTGGGAGATAATTGCAGCTCGCTTTATGATGCATAGATTAAATAGAAATATAGAAAAAAGAGAAAAAGAACTTAATCTAGTAGATTTCAAATCGAAAATAAAATATCTAACACAAAAAAATCTCTATGGTAAATACATTCTAGAAAATTATGATGATAAGGATATTGACGAGCTTGAAAGTTATCTAAACAAGGACAGAGATAAGATTTTTACCTATTCTGGCTTAGATCTTATAATAAAAAGATATTTAATTAGAACCCATGAAGGGGTGATATTAGAAAAGGTTCAAGAGATGTTTATGGGAATTTCCATGCATCTTGCTATTATGGAAAAGGACAAGGTGGCTTTTGCAAAAAGACTCTATGATATTTTATCACAAATGAAAGTTACAATGGCAACTCCCACAATGAGCAATGCTAGAAAGCCATTTAATCAACTCTCAAGTTGCTTTATAGACACAGTTCCCGACACACTTAAAGGTATTTATCGTTCTATAACCAATTTTGCAGAAGTTTCAAAACATGGTGGCGGAATGGGAATGTATTTTGGAAAAGTTCGTGCCAATGGCTCTGATATTCGTGGATTTAAGGGCGTTGCAGGTGGTGTCATCCGTTGGATTAAACTTGCAAATGACACAGCAGTTGCAGTTGATCAATTGGGCGTAAGACAAGGTTCTGTTGCAGTCTATCTTGATATGTGGCATAAGGATATGCCAGAGTTTTTACAACTTAGAACAAATAATGGCGATGACAGAATGAAGGCCCATGATGTATTTCCTGCAATCTGTGTACCAGATATTTTCTGGCAAATGGCAAGAGATAGAATAAATGATGATTGGTACATGTTTGACCCACATGAAGTACTTATAAAAAAAGGCTATGCACTAGAAGATCTATATGGCGATAATTTTGAAGAAAAATATAACGAGCTAAAAAAAGATCCAGATATCTCAAAAAGAATCATTCCTATAAAGGATATGGTTAGAATGATAATCAAATCCTGGACAGAGACAGGAACGCCATTTGTGTTTAATAGAGATGAGGTCAATAAGAAAAATCCTAATAAGCACAAGGGCATAATCTATTCATCAAATCTTTGTACTGAAATCTGTCAAAATATGAGTCCATCTGAGACGATTTCAACAGAAATTAAAGATGAAAATGGCGATACTGTAATTGTAAATGTAACAAAACCTGGAGATTTTGTGGAATGCAATCTTGCAAGTTTGGTACTTGGAAATATCGATGTAAATGATCAAGATGAACTTGAAGAAGTTATAAGCACTGTAGTTAGGGCACTTGATAATGTAATAGATCTAAATTATTATCCAACACCATATGCCAAGGTTACAAATAAAAGGTATAGAGCTATAGGTCTTGGAACAAGTGGCTATCATCATATGTTAGTTCAAAATGACATAAGATGGAGTGAGAAGGATAGACATGGCCAATTTGCCGATGAAGTCTTTGAAAATATCAACTATTATGCAATAAAGGCGAGCATGGAAATTGCAAAAGAGAAGGGCAGCTATGAATATTTTGAAGGCAGCGACTGGCAAAATGGGCAATATTTTGAACTTAGAGATTATAAATCTGAAAGATGGCAAAAATTAAAAGAAGAAGTAAAACAAAATGGTCTAAGAAATGGCTATCTAATGGCGATTGCTCCAACTGGATCTACATCAATTATTGCAGGAACATCAGCAGGTTGCGATCCTATAATGAATAGATATTTCTTAGAAGAAAAAAAGGGGGCAATAGTTCCAAGAGTAGCACCAGGACTTACAACAAGAACCTTCTGGCTTTACGAAAATGCCCATGAAATAAATCAAGAAATTTCTGTAGAAATGACAGGAATTAGACAAAGACATATAGATCAATCTCAGTCTATTAATCTATATATAACAAATGACTTCACCATGAGACAGATTTTAAATCTATATATAAGAGCATGGGAAGTTGGAGTAAAGAGTATTTATTATGTAAGAAGTAAGTCACTTGAAGTTGAAGAATGCGAAGTTTGTGCATCATAAAGGAGAAAAAATGTCTGAAAAATTAACAAAACGTGGTATTTTTAATGAAGATGGCGACATTGAATTGTCAAAAAGAAGAATTATTAATGGCAATACAACCAATCTAAATGATTTTAACAATATAAAATATACTTGGAGTTCTGACTGGTATCGTCAAGCGATGAATAATTTTTGGATACCTGAAGAAATCAATCTAAATCAAGATATAAAAGATTATAGGAAATTAGACAAATACGAAAAGCAAGCATATGATAAGATACTTTCATTTTTGATCTATTTGGATTCAATTCAAACAGCTCAGCTTCCAAATCTACAAAATTATATTACAGCTAATGAGATTAATTTATGCCTATCAATTCAAACATTTCAGGAGGCAATTCATTCTCAAAGCTATTCATATATCCTAGATACAATTTGCTCACCAAATGAAAGAAGCGAAATCTTATATCTTTGGAAGGATGATAAATTCCTTCTTGAAAGAAATAAATTTATAGGCGATCAATACAATGACTTTTTAGAAGAAAAAAATGAAGATACTATAATGAAGGCATTGATTGCAAATTATATTCTAGAAGGAATATATTTTTATTCAGGCTTTTCATTCTTCTATAATTTGGGAAGAAATGGTAAAATGCCAGGTACAGTTCAAGAGATAAGATATATCAACAGGGATGAAAACACTCATTTATGGTTATTTAGATCTATAATTAATGATCTTAAAAAAGAAAGAGAAGATCTATTTACCGAGCAAAGAGTTGAATATTATAAATCTTTGATTAGAAAAGGTGTTGAAGAAGAAATTGCATGGGGAGAGTATGTAATTGGAGATAATATTCAAGGTCTTAATTCAAAAATGATTGAAGCATATATTAAATATCTTGGAAATCTAAGATCAACAGGTTTAGGATTTGGAATATTATATGAAGGCTATGAAGATGAACCAGACAGCATGAAGTGGGTTAGCGAATACTCAGATCCAAATGCAGTAAAAACAGACTTTTTTGAAGGAAAAGTTTCAGCTTATTCTAAATCATCAATTATTGAAGATGATCTATAAAA
>JAUNAV010000047.1 GCA_030527425.1 Tissierellia bacterium | reverse complement strand
TATACAAGAGAAAAGGTGATGAGCAGAATAGATTTACCTATTCTGCAACATCGCCATTTTATTTCCTATTATAAAGATACCCAAATCTTTAATAGAACTATTCAATTTCTCCTTCTCTTAGTTTTACTAGAGATGCCATTGGTTTTTCAAACACTAATAGCATTGCTGCCAATATTATTAATATTGCTGCTATGGCAATATATGTCTTTAGAAAATCAAATTTTAATATCCAATTGTAAATAGCACCATATGATTTAGCTGAAACAAATGTTGCAATTGTCCATACTGCCATCATTGTAGATACAATTTTCTTTGGCGAATATCTAGATATAAATGCATTTCCAAGTGGAGAAAATACCATTTCACCAAGTGTTAGTAAAAATGCAAAAAGAATAATCCAAATTATAGATGCTTTATGCGCTTCACTTGCACCAATTCCTCTTTGCACTTCTGCTCCTACAAGCATCAAAAATGATACACCTAGGAAAAATAAGCCTAAAGCAAGCTTTTTAAATATGGACATATCTCCTTGTGGTCTTTTCGATAATTTTAACCATACCATTCCTAAAACTGGTCCCATTAATACACACCAAAATGCATTGGCTGAATCAAACCAAGCCGTTGGAATTTCAAAACCACTTTTCATAGTCAAATTAACATATTTTGGAGCATAATCATATACTGATAGATATGTTAAATACCAGAAAATCCAGAAAATTATTGAAAAGAAAGATATAAGAATGATAGCTTTAACTCTTCTTTTTTCAAATGGTTTAAGAGGTTTTCTAACTTTTGAAGCCACCTCTTGTTCATCTGCATCTTCTTTAAAAGGTCTTTTTCCAACATTTCCTAAAAATCTCCAAGCAAAGATAAACCAAATAGCACCTATAACACAGATTAAAGCTGCCAATTTAAAGCATGCTAAAAATCCATATTTGCCATTGCTACCTAAAGTTACATAAAGAATTCCTACAAGTGTAGTTCCTACAAAGGATCCAACATTTACAAAGGAATATTGTGTTGAGAATGCTTTATTTTTTGTAGCCTCATCTTTAAAAAGATTTCCTGTAACAGCTGAAAGATTTGTCTTAAAAAAACCTGTTCCAATGGATACAAAAATTATAAGTGCCCACATTCCTCCTATTGATTCAACGCTTCCACCTATAAAATATCCTACAGCCATTATCAATAGACCCAAAGGTATTAGATATCTGGCTCCAAAGAATCTATCGGCAATTATTCCTCCTACGATTGGAGCTATGTAAGTAAATGCTACTAGATTTGATTGCATCATTGCAGCTTGGCCATTATCTATTGCAAGGCCACCTTGAACAATAGCAGCTGTTAAATATACGTAAAGCAGCCATTTTGATGCATAATATGCAGCTCTTTCAAATGAGAAAGTCAAAGAGCACATATAAAAACCTATAGGCATTTTTTCTTTTTTCTCAGTCATATAGCCTCCTATTATTATTACAATATATTATTGATAAGTATATAGTAGCATAAAATCAATTATTAAGCAAGGTTTAAATTAATTTTTATGATAAATTAATATAAAATCGAAACTAGCCAATAACTAGCCAATATATATTAAGAATTTTTTCTTACATTAATATACTAAAATTAAAATTGAATAATTATAACACATTTCTATGTTATATGATATAATATATTAAAGGAGGCATATATGAATTCACAAAGACTTGAAATATTAAAAAATCATCTTAAAGATGAGAATATTGATCAAATGGTTGTATCTGATCCTTTATCAATCTATTATTTAACAGGTTTATTTTTGAATCCAGGGGAAAGAATGTTTGTATTACTAGTAGATTCAAATTCTAATCACAAACTATTTATAAATAAATTGTTCCCTATCGATGATATTAAAAATATCGAAAAAATTGTTTACAAAGATGCGGATAAACCTGTAGAAATACTAGCTGAAAATATAAGAGATGGAAAAATTGGTATAGATAAAAATTGGCCTGCTCATTTCTTATTATCTCTTATGCAATTAAAGCAAAATGAATTTGTAAATTCTTCAGTAATAATTGATAAAATGAGAATGTACAAAGATGAAGAAGAAAAAGAAAAAATGAGATATGTATCTAAATTAAATGATAAGGCTATTAAAAAGCTTATAGAAAATTTTGATACTTCTAAAACTGAGCTAGAAATTAAGGATGATCTTCTTAAAATATATGATGAGCTTGGCGCTGAGGGTGTATCTTTTGACCCTATAATCGGTTATGGTCCAAATGGCGCAAATCCTCATGGAGAACCTGGTGAAAGGTATCTTAAAGAAGGCGATAGCATAATAATTGATATAGGATGCAAAAAAGATATGTATTGTTCAGATATGACAAGAACTATTTTCTTTAAACATGCCGATCAAAAAAGACAAGAAGTTTATAATATTGTAAGAGAAGCCTACAAAAGAGGAGTTTCCAAAGTAAAACCTGGTGTTAAATTTTCTGAAATTGATAAAGCCTGCAGAGATTATATAACAGAAAAGGGATATGGTGAATATTTCACTCATAGAACCGGACATCATATTGGCCTTGAAGATCATGATTATGGAGATGTTTCAGAGACTAATGATTCAATTTGTGAAGAAGGAATGATTTTCTCAATCGAACCAGGAATTTATCTTGAAGGTGAATTTGGAGTAAGAATTGAGGATTTAGTCTTAGTTACAAAAGATGGATGTGAAGATCTAAATTCTTATCCAACTGATTTGATGATAATTGAATAGTATTATTAAAAAAGGAAATCCAGTGAGGATTTCCTTTTTGTTTAATATGCTTTTGCAACATATACCATATATTTAGCTTCTTTTCCGCTAATAATACATTTGTCTGAAAGTTTTTCTTGCTCAAATGGTATACATCTAATTGTAAGCCCTGTTTCTTCTTTTAATTTTAATTCATCTTCAAGATCGCCACTCCGCATTACTTTTCCAAATCCAAGATCGCTATCTGCCATTTTCTTTAATTCTTCATAGTCTGTGTATACTTTAGTCTTTTTATCCATTCTTTCTTTGGCCATCTTAAACATATTATTTTGAACATCTTCTAGAAGTGTTTTTAATTCTTCTTCTAGATTTTCAAATGATAATTTTGTTTTTTCGAGTGTATCTCTTCTAAATGCTGTAATGTAGCCTTCTTCGATTTCTCTTTTACCGAATTCGAGTCTTACAGGTACACCTTTCATCTCATATTCATTAAATTTCCAGCCTGGTGAATATTGTTCTCTATCGTCAAGTTTTACTCTGAATTCTTCATGAAGTCTATCAAAAATCTCATTTGCAGCTTCACGTACACCTTCTTTTTCAAGACCAATTGGTATTATAACTGTTTGAATTGGTGCCACTCTAGGTGGCATTTTAAGTCCTCTATCATCGCCGTGAACCATTACAAGTCCACCAATAAGTCTTGTTGAAATTCCCCAACTTGTTGAATAGCCTAATTGTTCTTTTCCATCTCTTCCTAAGAATTTAATATCAAACATCTTAGCAAAATTTTGTCCAAGATCATGACTTGTGCCAGCTTGAAGTGCTTTACCATCATACATCATAGCTTCCATGGTATATGTTTTATTGGCACCTGCAAATTTTTCTCTTTCACTTTTTTCTCCCATGATTACAGGCATTGCCAAATTTTCTTCTGCAACTTGTCTATAAATTTCATGCATTCTTAAAGCTTCTTCATGAGCCTCTTCAGTAGTTTCATGAACTGTATGACCTTCTTGCCATAAAAATTCTGCAGTTCTTAAAAATGGTCTCGTTGTCTTTTCCCATCTGATAACATTGCACCATTGATTCATAAGAACAGGTAGGTCTCTATAAGATTGAATCCACTTAGAATACATATTACAAATAATAGTTTCAGAAGTTGGTCTTATTAGTAATCTTTCACTTAATTGTTGATCTCCACCTTGTGTTACCCATAAAACTTCGGGAGAAAAACCTTCAAAGTGATCTGATTCTCTTTTTAAGAAACTTTCTGGTATTAATAATGGAAAATAAGCATTTTCGTGTCCAGTATCTTTAAACTTCTTATCTGCTATTTTTTGTATATTTTCCCAAACTGCATATCCATATGGCTTTATAACCATGCAGCCTTTAACTGGTGCATAATCTACCATATCTGTTTTTAATACAACATCTGTATACCATCTTGCGAAATCCTCATCTCTTGAAGTTACCGCTTGTACAAATTTTTTCTTTTTCGACATTTTTCTCCCCTTTTTTCTTATTACTATTAAAAAGCCTTCGTTTTTACGAAAGCTTTTTTACTATTAATCCATTATACACCTTTGTTTATTTTTTAGCAATTTATATTATTTTTTACTTCTTGCATCTTTCAACAATGTAATTGCAGTGTATAAGACCACTGCCACAACTAACCATTTAAGTATTTCAAGTGGCAATTCTTTTACTAATTTTACAGCTATTATTATACCAAATAATGCTGAAATTGTAACTACTAAAGATAATTTTCTATTATATGATTTTTCTTTTATAAATCTAACACTAGCTACTGGCATTAAAAATGCACATGAACCCATCATTATTGGAAATGCAATCCTAGGACTCATTCCAAAAAGTGATACCATCGCCATGCAAGGTGCATATAATCCGATTCCAGCTGTCATCAAAGCTCCGAATATGAAATTTAAGATTATAGCTAAAATCAACTTACATCCACCAATTCCTGTTGCATCTCCTCCGGTAGGCATAAGTCCAAGACTATCTAAAACCATCATTACGGCTGTAATTAATAGCGCACAACCCATTACATATCTAACCTTTTGTTCATCCATTTTCGAAACAAAACCTGCTCCCGCATAACTTCCAACAGTAGCTGCGACTATTAGACTAATGAGTGTTAAGGGTTCAACTTCGATTCCTGAAATAAATAAAAAGGCTTCAAACATTACAGGGATGGCACAACTTACATTTAATGTTCCCGGCAATACTCTGTCTTTAATATTTGTAAATTGCCTAAACATAGCCGTAAGTGGTGCAAATGAACCAATACCCAATGCATCAAAAAAATTAGTTATAAATCCTATAATCGCTGCTTTTATAGTGCTCTCGTTTTCTAATTGGCTTTCTTTAATGTCTTTTACTAAAAAGAATAGAAAGTACAAAGCAAAAGCTAAAAGCAATATTTGTAAGATTAAAACCATAAGTCACTCTCCTTTATAATAGAAAGCCTGCCTTTAATGGATCATGATCATCTATTATTATTTGATTGTACCCATAAATATAAGCGCTAGCTGTAATTTGTGGAATTATAGCATCATATCCTTTAAATTTTAATATATCATAGATTTTTCCTTTAAAATCTGTTCCTAGAATACTTCTATTTACAATTGATTCACCTTTTTTCATCTCGCCTCTTTTGTAAAGGGCCGCCATTTTCGCACATGTTCCTGTTCCACATGGAGATCTATCTACTTGAGCTTTTCCGAAAACTACGGTGTTTTTATAATCACAACCATCAGAATTTTGATGGTCATAAAATTCTACTAAATCAACTGTTTTAATATGTTTTAAACTAGGATGTTGTATCTCCACAGTGTTATTAATCTTATCCCTAATTTTTAGTCCTAATTTTAAAAATTTTACTGCATTTTTAGCTTCTATTTCTAGTCCAACATCCTTAGCTGCTACAAGCGCAAAAAATGATCCTCCAAATGATATATCATAATTAAACTTTAAACCATCTACTTCTAGCTCTAAATCTTTTTTGTAAAGAAAGCTTTCAATATTTTTAAAAGATACAGATTTAACTCTACCTCCTTGCATTTGGACAAATGCTTCGATTAATCCTGCAGCAGTATCCATATAAACCAAACCTTTTTTATTTGGACTTACTATTCCTGTCTCAACAGCAGCTGTTATAGTTCCTATACTGCCATGGCCACACATATTTAAATATCCGCCGCCATCCATAAATATAACTCCTAAATCAGCTTTTGGATTACAAGGTTCAACAATAATTGAGCCAAACATATTTTGATGACCTCTTGGCTCTAGCATTAGTGTTTTTCTAATATGATCTAAATTGTTCATCATATAGTCTCTTTTTTCAGCCATTGTATTGCCTTTTATAATTGGCATTCCACCAATTATAACCCTTGTCGATTCGCCCATGGTATGTGAATCTACTGTGAAAATTCTTTTTACAGACATATATTACTCCTTGTGTAAAAAGCCCGAAAGAATTTTTCGGGCTATTTAATTACTTAGATTTTTGCATGATATTCATAAGGTAGCGGCACAATTTTTCCTACTGTGTCTATTTCTTTTAAAGCTATTAATGAATCTTTTACTATATTTGTTTGCATTTGAACATTATGTGGCTCTCCAGCATTTGCTCCCATAGGGACTGAAGGAGCTGTAATTCTTGGAGCTCCATTTTGTCTTGCGACAGGCGGTAAAGCAGCGATTAATACTGTTGGTATTCCTGCTTCTTCTATTGCTCTCTGCAAAATCACGGCAGAGCGGTGACAAGTACCTCAGCCTGCGGTCAGCAAGGCGCAATCTACTTCTTCTTCTTTTAATTGACGGGCAATTTCAGGACCTAATTCTTCTGTAAATACTTTTACATTTCCTCCACCGCCCATAACTCCAAAGTTCTTTGTGGCAATGCCTTTTATAAAACCTTCCTTAGCCAATTCTCTAATTCTATCAATTGGAAACATGCAGTTAATGTCTTTATTAACATCACTATTGTCATAACCACCATGTGATACCATTAAGTCTTCTACTTTTGCATCTCCTGGCACCACTCTATAGCTTGTATCACCGGCTAAATTAAATCTCTTATCACTTTTTAAATGAACTCCTGCGCAGGTTACCAAAGCAACTGTCATATCTTTTAATTCTTTTTCTACAGGTGTCCATACAGGATCTGGTGTAACTGGTACATATATCTCTGATTTAAGACCTTTTACTATTTTCATCTTCTTTCCTTTCTTCAATTACTTCTGGATAAGTCATCATAAAACCAACTACATCTCCAATTTTAGGTTCATTATCACTTATAAGCATTCTTTTGGGAATTAAAATTTCACCAAGTCTTCCAAAAAATGAAATTTTAAAACCACCATCATTGATTTGAACAATTTTACCCTGAAAATAGTTCATTTGATTGTTTAATTCAAAATTACTCTTATTCATCTTTTTCATAAATATTTTTACGCTTTTCACTCATCTTAAGTGAGGTCTCATTTTTTACAAGCTCTACTTTTTCGCCTGTGACTTCTTCAATTTTCGTTAAGTTATCAAGTTTTACTTGTTCATCGTATTCTTTATCAGCTTGTTCAATAATTTCTCCATTAATTTTTGCTCTTAGCATCTCTAAAGCTCTTATGGCATCTTCTTTTGCAAGACAATTATTTTGAAGAATTTCATTTTCTATTCCTTGTCTAGATTTATTTAGATCAACCATGGCATTCATGTGTTCATTTCCAATAACTAACTTTCCTTGAACTGCAGCAAAAGTCATTCCTACAACCGGAATGTCTCTTTTTCCAATTTGATCTATATGACTTGCAAAATCTATGTGATTATTGCCAAAACCTTCTGTTGTAACTATAGCACCATCTATATCCATAGACTCTATTGTAGTTCCTAGTAGATTAGAAACATAGAATTTTTCAGTATTTGCTTGTGGACTTCCAACTAAAACAACCGCACATAAATCAAAGTCTTTATCATTTAATGCTTCAAGTACAAGAGGCTCTCTAAAATAATGTCTACTTGTCTCTTTTGATGCTGGTCCTATGCAAGTAAGTGCATGAATACAACCATCTAGTATTTGAAGAGGATTTAGAACAACTGGAATATTTCCTAAATCAACATTTGCTCTTGCTCCCAAAGTACCCACTGGTTCATTAGGCATTATGAAATTATCATGCATAGCTCCTTGACCCATTATTTCCTTGACAATTACAATCTTTTTCTTTTCTGGTTTTCTTTCGTGTTTAAATTCTTCAGTTTTTGAAACATATGAATCATCAAGTAATTTTAATTGATCTCTAATTTCTTGAGTTATAATATCT
>JAUNAV010000046.1 GCA_030527425.1 Tissierellia bacterium | reverse complement strand
GATATTTAAATGTGGTTTGCTTCTTTCAAATTTAGCTTTTGCCATTTTTTCCTCCGTTATTCTCAAATTTGTCTATTATTATTATACTCTTAAGTTTAAATTACACAAATAAACTTATAATTTATAGTTAATCATATTATTCAATTAAACCAGCTTTTATAATTTTATTAAAAAAAATTAACTTGCAAATTAAAATCTCCAATGGTATACTATATAAGTATTAAATATTTGCCATTTTAGCTCAGTAGGTAGAGCGCATCCATGGTAAGGATGAGGTCCTCGGTTCGATCCCGGGAAATGGCTCCAAAGCCATGTACATGGCATTTGTATTAAAACTCTAAAATTTTTCCACCTGATTTTCAGGTGGTTTTTTCTTTCTTAAGTAGTCTAATTGATTATGTAAAAATTAAAAGAGGCCATATGGCCTCTTTTATGGTTGAGAATTATAGTGTTAAAAACTAAGGATTTCAATTATCTAGGATTTATTGATGCTTTTACTGTTCTATTGAATATTTTCTTAGTACCAAGAACTTTTCTAATTCTATCTTCTGCATATCTATTTGCTGCTTTATTTGTGGAAATATTTTCTTTTTTAGCTATTTCATATACTTTTAATAATTGATCATATATTTGATCAACTTTTACTTGCATTCTTTCTCTATTAAATCCACCATAAAGTTCATCGTGGCAGTGAATTACTCCACCAGCGTTGATTATGAAATCTGGTGCGTAAAGAATTCCTTTTTCTTTAAGTATATCTCCATGTCTTTCTTCTGCAAGTTGGTTATTTGCAGATCCAGCAACTATATCATATTTAAATTGTGGTATAGATTCATCATTTACTGTAGCACCAAGTGCACATGGGCAGTAAATATCTCCGTCAAATGAATAGAGTTCATCTCTATTTATGATTTTAACTCCTGCTTCTTTAGCTTTTTCTATTGCTTTTTCATTAATGTCTGTACCATATACTTCAGCGCCTTCTTCAAGTGCATATTTACATACACAAAGACCAACATTTCCTAAACCTTCAACAACAATTTTTTTACCAGCTAAGCTATCATCGCCATATTTTTCTTTACATGTAGCTTTTAAACCTATGTAAACTCCTCTTGCAGTAGATGGTGATGGATTTCCACTTGTTCCTGGTTTCATATTTGTTCCTAGTACGAAGTTAGTTTCTTGATAGATTGCATCCATATCTGCTTCTGATGATCCAACATCTTCTGCTGTTAAATATCTTCCATTCATTCCTTCTACAAATCTTCCGAAAGCTCTCATCATTTCTTCTGTTTTTGGATTTTTCTCTGGGTCTACCATCATTACAGTTTTTGCTCCACCTGCATAGATTCCACAAGCTGCATTTTTATAAGTCATGCCTTTTGCTAATCTTATAACGTCTGTAATAGCATCTTCCTCAGATTCATAATTCCAAATTCTAAGTCCGCCAATTGCAGGTCCTAAAGTTGTATTGTGAATACATGTAATAGCTTTTAGACCAGTTTCTTTATCTTGTGAAAAAATTAAATTCTCATAATCGCTTTCTTGCATAATTTTAAAAATGTCCATAATATTTCCTTTCTTGCATTAAATTTTAAACATTTCCTAATACATTTCTACATTGGTGAAAAACTTTGATCACTCCACCATCTTTCTTTATAAAGATCATATTGACCTTTTAATTGATCATAGTGGAATTTTTCCCAATACACTAGTTCGTTAAACAATCTTTTCACTTTCTCATTTTCAGTTTTTTCTGCACCTTTTGTGTAGAATTTGACTGCATCTTCTTCTAATTGCATGCCAATAGAGAAAGTTGATAATGCTAAATTATTTTCAGCATTTGCATCTCCCCAATCAAGATCATTTTCTTCAGGTTTTTGAAGATCATGGATATTTTCTTTTTCACCTTTTAAAACATCTCTAAGATCTTTTAAATATTTAACATGTTCTTCTTCTTGTTCAGCTAATGTCTTAAATATAGGAGCTGCTTCTGAGTTTTTATATTTTTCAACCATAAGATTATAAAAGTTAATACCTTCTTTTTCATTATCTATGGCAAACTCAACCATTTTTAAATCATCTTCAAAGACTTCATCAGATAAATCTAATTTTATTTTCTCTTCAGATGTGTTCTTAGCTGCAAATTCTTGAGGGGTTCTGTTAAATGAATTTTGAGAAATATCTTCTTTAGAATTTTGATTGTCTCCTCTTGCAGCTTTTCTTCCATTTTGCATAGCTTGTTGATTTAATGGAATTAATTTTTTCTTTTTATCTCCAAAAACTTTTGTAAAAGCTTCTAAAACTGATTCTTCTTTTACAATATCTGTTGCTTCAAGATATGCACCTAACATTACCATATTACTAACTTTGTCAAGACCCATATCCCTTGCTATAGAAGTTGCTGGAATTTTATATACATTGATATCATCTCTTTCTACTTCAACATCAACGAGGGCGCTGTTTATGAATATATTTCCGCCTTCTTCTACATAATCTAAGAATTTATCATATGAAGGTTTGTTCATGACAATAACATCTGTTGCTTTTGCAATATTTGGTGCTCCTACTGGATCATCTGAGATGATTACTGAACAGTTAGCACTTCCACCTCTCATTTCTGGTCCATAAGAAGGCATCCAAGTAACATTTTTGTTTTCAATCATTCCAGAATATGTTAAAAGCTGTCCCATAGCCATAATACCTTGTCCACCAAATCCGGCCATTATAATTTTTCTTTGCATTTTACACCTCTTTGAAATTTCCTAAAGGATAATAATCAATCATATTAGTATCAACCCATTTTAATGCTTCTGCAGGAGTCATGCCCCAGTTAGTTGGGCAGGTTGATAAAACTTCAACGATTCCAAATCCTTTATTTTCTAATTGGAGTTCAAAACATTTTTTAATAGCTTTTTTAGCTTTTCTTATATTTGCTGGTGAATTTACTGCAACTCTTTCAACAAATTTACACCCATCTATAGTTGCAAGTAATTCAGACATTCTAATTGGTCTACCACACCATTGTTCATCCCTTCCATAAGGACTTGTTGTTGTTACCTGTTCTACTAATGTTGTAGGAGCCATCTGCCCACCAGTCATACCATAGATTGCATTATTTACAAATATTGTTGAAATTTTTTCAGCTCTATGAGCAGCTTGTACAATCTCTGCAGTACCAATGGAAGCTAAATCTCCATCTCCTTGATAAGTAAATACAAATTTATCAGGTAAAACTCTCTTAACTCCTGTTGCAACTGCTGGTGCTCTACCATGAGCTGCTTCAAACATGTCGCAATTAAAATATTTATAAGCTAAAACTGAACAACCAACTGGAGCTATACCTATAGATTTTTCTCTTATTCCTAATTCTTCAAGACATTCTGCTACTAATTTGTGAATGACACCATGAGTACAACCAGGACAATAATGAGTTTCTTGATCAGTTAAAGCCTCTGATTTTTTATAAATTAATTTTTCTGCCATAATTATCTCCCTAAGATTTCCTTAACTTTTGCAACTATTTCTTCTGAGACTGGAACTTCTCCGCCTTGTCTACCATAGAAATGAACTTTTTGTCTGCCTTCAACTGCAATTTTAACATCATCTGTCATTTGTCCTAAGTTCATTTCAACTACCAAGATATCTTTGCATTTTAAATCCTTAAATGCATCATATGGATATGGCCATAATGTAATTGGTCTAATTATTCCAACTTTAATACCATCTTTTTCAAGTTCTTCTTTTGCAGTTTTACAAATTCTTGCTGTTGTTCCATAAGCTGAAAGGACTATATCACAGTCTTCTATGTCAACTGTTTCTACCATTTGTTCATTTTTAATTATTTCCTCGTATTTCTTTTCTCTTTCTTTATTGAACTTTTCAAGTTCGTCTGAAGATAAGAATAAAGAATTTATAATATTTCTATGATCTCTTTTAGTACCATCAGCTGCCCATTCCTTCTTAGGAAGTGTTTCAGGATCAACATTTTCTTCAGGGAATTCTACAGGTTCCATCATTTGACCTAACATACCATCTCCGATTACAAAAACGGGATTTCTGTATTTGTCTGCTATATCAAATGCTTTAATTGTTAGATCAACCATTTCTTGAATTGAACTTGGCGCATATGTAGGTGTTCTATAATCTCCATTTCCACCGCCTCTTGTTGATAAGAAATAATCTGTTTGAGAAGGTTGAATTGAACCTAAACCTGGGCCACCTCTCATCATATTTACTATAACGCATGGTAAATTAGCACCTGCCATGTATGAAATACCTTCTTGCATTAAAGCAATTCCTGGTGAAGAAGATGAAGTCATTACTCTTGCTCCTGCACCCGCAGCACCATAAAGCATGTTAATTGAAGCCACTTCACTTTCAGCTTGTAAGAAGCATCCGCCAATTTTAGGAAGTTCTCTTGCAAAATACTCAGGAACCTCACTTTGTGGGGTAATAGGATATCCGAAAAAATATCTACAACCAGCTTTGATAGCTGCCTCAGCTACTGCTTCGTTACCTTTCATTAATACTTTTGCCATTTTACACCTCTCTAAATACTGTAATTATTGAGTCAGGACATGTTATTGCACAATTTGCACAACCAATACAATCTTCCATTCTCTTAGCTTCTGAAGGAGAATATCCTTTTTTATTAATTTTTTCCAAGTCAATTTCTAAAACGTTTTTTGGACATACATGTACACAAAGTCCACAACCTTTGCATCTATCAGTGTCCAACTCAACTCTTCCCTTTGCCATAATACCTCCTTATAACATCCAATCATCTCTAAAATAGAGCTTAATGGGAAATAGTTTTTCTTTTAAGTCACTAACAACCTTATCATCTTCTTTAAGATTGTCACAAATATCTTTTTTTGCAACATTGTACTTAAACACCAAATTAGTTTTTTCTTCTATTTCTTTACACAATTTGTATCCTTTTAAGACATCTTCTTCTTTAGTGTCCTTAAGCATATGTGTAGTGTTGATTATAGAAGTAGCTTTTAGGCTTGAGTATGATTCGATTTCTCTGATGTATGAAAGAACTTTTTGATAATTGTCAGTTTCGGTTCTATTAGCATTTACGACAAAAATATTATTAGAGTCTTTAAAATATTGTCTATATCTTCTTAATACCAAAGAACCTTTTGGATCTCCACCTGCATCCACAATTACAATATAATTGGGATCCTGCAATGGTTTTAAAATTGAAGGATCTAATGCTGGTAGATCGAGAGTTTGATTATTTTTCAAACCTGAAGCATACACTTCAATTCCATTTTTTTCTAATAACTGAGTTTTTTCTCGAATTCTAAAATACAAATTGATAATATCTAAATCAATTAAAGCCACTTTTTTGTGAAATTTCTTTAAATGAAGTGCATAGTTAATTGAAAATTCAGTTTTTCCACTTCCAAAATGTCCATACACAACATTGATACGAGACTTTAAATTTTCTATACCATCAACTCCTATCTTTAATTCACTTTCAGTATACCATGAATTTTTATTTCTTGCAATAGTTTTCTTCGATTTTTTATTCATTATCTTAGAAACAGCTAGATTTGAACGAATAAAAAGAAAAAGCTCCTAATGTTTAAATTTTAACAATAAGAGCTTCTGTGGTAAACTTTTTAGAATAAAACCATAAT
This sequence comes from Tissierellia bacterium, assembly GCA_030527425.1. Lineage (GTDB taxonomy): Bacteria > Bacillota > Clostridia > Tissierellales > Peptoniphilaceae > JAUNAV01. Next base: position 2,645 of record JAUNAV010000046.1, on the reverse strand, counting down.
GATTATGTATTCATATTAATTTTTTTCTTTTTTTAGGCAATTTGGACATATGCCTCTATAAATCACCTGCATCTGATGAACTTCATATCCATCTGTTATTTCGCTTCTTACATCACTAGTAGTTTCAAGATCATATACATTGTGGCATTTTTCGCAAATAAAGTGAGCATGACCACATTTATCAAAATCATATCTTTTGCTTTTTTCGTTGAAATCTAGTTCTCTAATTATATTTTTTTCAACAAAAAGATTTAGTGTATTATATACTGTAGCTTGAGATAAGACAGGATCTTCTTTTTTTAAATCTCTGAATATTTTATCAGCTGTCGGGTGATTTTTATGTGTGTAAAGATACTTCAAAACCATCATCCTTTGATGACTCATTCTTATTTTATTGTCTGCAAGAATTTTTTGAAGTTTTTCATATATTTCTTTTTTATCTGATATTTTAGTATCTAGTTTTTGCATAATTCACCTCCTGATAATTTAGAATGTTTCTTATCTAAGTTTACATATAATTTTATAATTTGTCAAATTGTCTCTATCGCTTTACTTGATAAAAATATATTGTATAATAAAAATAATCTAGGAGGATAGTATGAAAGAATTAAAATATGCTTTTATAAAAACTCTACCTATAATGTTTGGGTATATTTTTTTTGGCCATAGCATTTTCTTTGAGTATGAAAAGTTTAGGATTTAATTTTTTAGAGACAATTTTAATGTTATTAATTATATATTCAGGCAGCCTTCAATTTGCTCTTATGAGCTTAATAAGCTCAAACAATACAATTTTATTGATAACTTTGCTTTCGGTTTCAATTTCATTTAGACAAGTTTTTTATGGTATTGGATTATTTGATAAGTACAAAGAACTTGATTCAATTAAAAAAAATTATTCTATCTTTGCACTTACTGATGAATCATATTCTTTAATATCTTTTTTAGATCTCAATAGATCCAATGGTAAAATATAATTTTTTACATTTGTTTATTAGATCAACTTTATTGGATATTTGGTACTGTTTAAGGGCTTTTATTTTCTTCAATAATGAACTTTGACACTAGTGGCATTGAGTATAGCATGAATTCCTTATTTATAGTCTTGCTAATAGAAAATATTAAAGATATTAACTCATTGTTAAATGTTCTATTCACCTTTTTAATAACAATAATATTTCTCGTATTATTGGGAGCTAATAATTTTTTGATTATATCTTTAATAGTCTCAATTGCCATACTATTTTTTAAAAATGAGAGGAAAGAAAACTGTATTGTATACATGATATTAATTAGAGCATTTTAGGGTATCAATTAATTAGGAGGTTATTATGAAATTTTTAGTATTAACACCTTGTAATCAAAAAGAAAAAGAAGAATTAATAGATTTAGTTGGAGAAAAAAATATTGACTTTTCTTCAAATGAAGAAGAGAATACATTAGATAAATCAAAATATGACGTGGTTTTAGGAAATCCTAGACCAAGTAAAATAAGTGAATATAGTAATCTTAAATGGTTACAAGTACAAACTGCCGGAGTTGATTGGTATTTAAAAGATAATAGATTGGATAAATCTGTTAAACTTACCAATTGTACTGGAGCATATGGTCTTTCAGTTAGCGAGCATATGCTTTCGATGCTATTAGCATTAATTAAAAATTTAGAGATATATACAATTTATAAAAATAAACATCAATGGAAAAGATTATATGATTATAGATCCATCGATTCTATGAACATCTTAGTTTTAGGGCTTGGAAACTTAGGAAAAGAGTTCTCTAAAAGAGCTAATGCGCTAGGTGCTAAAATCATAGGTATGAAAAGAAATACTGATATAAAATTAGATTATGTAGAAAAAGTAATCTCCAATGATCAATTATATGATTATTTGCCTTGGGCTGATTGCGTAGTTAATTTTCTTCCAAGCACTAAAGAAACATATAATATCATTAACAAAGAAAGTATTTCAAAAATGAAAGATGGTGTAATCTTTTTAAATGGTGGAAGAGGTAGTGCTGTAGATGAAGAAGCTTTGGTGGAAGCCTTAAAAAGCAAGAAGATTTATAAAGCAGCTATTGATGTTGTAAAAGATGAACCACTATCAGAAGATAGTCCATTATGGGATGTAGAAAATTTAATGATTACTCCACATACTGCCGGAAATTATATTTTAAAACAGACTAAAGATATGATATTTGAAATCTTCAAAGAAAATATAAAAAGATATTTAAATGGAGAAGAATTAAAAAATGTGTACAAAAGATGATTTAAAAATAGGAATTTGTGGCAAAAAATCAATGGTGGTTTCAAAACAAACATTAGCAACTAATTTAGGTAATGAAAAAATTGCTGTATTTTCAACACCTAATATGATAGCTTTTATGGAAAAAACCGCAAGAGAATCCGTAGCTTGTTATCTAAAAGATAATTGCACTACTGTAGGCATTGCAATAGATATAAAACATATTAATTCAGTTAAAGAAAATGAGACAGTTACTTGCTTTACTGAGCTTATAGAAATACACAAAAAAAGATTAGTGTTTAAATGTAAAGTTGTTAATGATGATATAATAATTGGTGAAGGAATTCAGCAGAGATATATAGTTAATATAGATGAATTTATGAACTAAAAAAGAAGGCTAAT
>JAUNAV010000009.1 GCA_030527425.1 Tissierellia bacterium | reverse complement strand
TTTACTTTCGTATATCTCTGTATCGTGTTGCGGAAAAAGAAGAAAAAGAAGAAAAAATAAATGCAATATTTAATCTTCAAATGCCTGATAAAGATAAAGTTGAAGTTAAAATTATAAAGCTAGATAATAATGGAAATGAGTCGGATGTCTTATATGATAAGATTCATAGTAAAGATGATACAGAAAATGGCAGTATTGATGTTCAAATTGAATCTAATGTTGGTGATGTTGTAAATGTATATTATGATGATGAATTTGTCGGAAGGTATGAAGTAAAAAAATAATGATAGCAAAAATAATTAAGATGCAAAAAGACTTATATTATGTAGATAATCAAGAAAAAATATTTATGGCTAAGGCTAGAGGTAAGTTTCGAAATAGAAAACTTAAGCCTCTAGTCGGTGATAATGTAGAAATTGATTTGATTGATAATAATAATGCCTACATAACAGAGATAAAAAAAAGAAGAAATGTGCTTAAAAGGCCTGAAATATCAAATCTTGATCAACTTTTAGTATTTCAAACATTAAAAAATCCGCCTTCAAATCTCTACAATCTTGATAAGTATTTAGCTATGTGTGAATACAAAAATATAAATGCTATTTTAGTTTTATCTAAAGTTGATTTATACAAAGATTTCGAGATTGAAGAATTCAAAGAAAAATACAAAAGTACAAATTATAAAATAATTGAGTTGGACAATACCAAAGAAGATATTAACGAAAATATTCTAAAAGTATTACAAAACAAGACGAGCGCTTTAACTGGAGCATCAGGAGTGGGAAAATCTTCTTTATTGAATAATCTATTAAAAGATAAAAACATCGAAATAGGAGAAATATCAAGAAAAAATAGGAGAGGGAAAAATACCACTAGACATACTGAACTTTTCAAAATATCAAATAATACTTATGTATTTGATACTCCAGGATTTGAAAGCTTTGATTCAGATTTTATAGAAGATGAAAGAGATTTAAAGGATACATTTATTGAATTTAAAAATATTGGTGATTGTAAATTTAAAAATTGCAATCATATTAAAGAACCTGGTTGTAAGGTTAAAGAAGCTGTTGATTCTGGTAAAATCTCTAATAGTAGATATGAAAATTATGTAAGTCTTTATAGAGAAATAATGAATAGGAGAAAAAATAAATGGTAGAATTATCACCGTCAATTTTAAGTGCAAATTTTTCAAATGTAATTGGAGATATTCAAAAAATAAAGTCAAAAAATTTAAAAATGCTACATCTTGATGTTATGGATGGAATCTTTGTAAATAATATTTCTTTCGGATTTAAAATGATAGAAGATTTGAGAAAAAATTGCGATTATTTTTTTGATACTCATCTTATGATCCATGAACCATTAAGATATATAGAAAGATTTAAAGAAGCAGGTTCAGATTTAATTACTATTCATGTAGAAAGTACAAAAGAAGTATCTAAAACTATTGATGCTATAAATTCTTTAAATATAAAAAGTGGAATAACTCTAAGACCTAGTACTAATTTAAATGAGGTTTATAAATATTTAGATAAAGTAGATTTAGTTTTAGTAATGAGTGTTGAACCCGGTTTTGGAGGTCAAGGATTTATAGAAGAAAGTCATGATCGAATTAAAAAATTAAGAAAATATATAGACGAAAATAATTTAAAAACAAAAATTGAGGTTGATGGTGGAATAAAATCTCATAATGTTTCAAAAATTGTAGAAGATGGAGCTGATATCATAGTATCAGGATCAGATATTTTTTCTAAAGATGATATCAATAAACAAATAGAAACATACTACGATATTTTTAAAAATTATAAATAAGATAAAATTAAAAGAGACTAGAGAACTTCCAGAGGAAGAACTCTAGTCTTTTAGTTTGCTCTTTCAACTTTTCCGTGTTTTAAACAATTTGCACAAACATTCACTCTTTTTGGAGTTCCATTAATTAAAACTTTAACTTTATGAATGTTAGGAGCGAATTTTCTATTTAATCTTCTATGTGAAAAAGTAACGGTATTGCCGAATTTAGTAGATTTTCCACAAACCACACATTTTTTTGACATATTTACACCTCCTAATATTAACTAGCTTATTTATTATATCAAATATTTGTTTTTAGATCAAATTTAAATTTAACCATCTAGACTAGTAATTGAATACTTAATTAAATAAAAGTATAATATAATTTAACTGAGCAATTATAAAAGATGTCAATATTACTAGGAGGTAATTATGGCGACAAGTTTTAAAAATAAATATGGAGAAGTTTCTATATCTTCAACAGTTGTAGCTAATCTAGCATGTGCATCGGTTATGGAAACATATGGAGTAGTTGGATTAGCTAGTAAAAATGCAAAAGATGGAATCTACCAATTATTAGGTATAGAAAATATGAGAAAAGGCGTTAAGATATACAATAATGAAGATAATAGTATAGATGTTAAAATCTCCCTTTTTCTAGAATATGGTGTAAGAATTGCAGTTGTTGCAGAAAATATCATGGAAAAAGTAAAATATAATATAGAAAACTCCTTAGATATTAAAGTTAGAAATGTCAATATTTTAATACAAGGAATTCGTAAATAGGAGAGAAGATGAAGTTTATAAATGGTAAAACACTTGCTGGTTGTATAGTAAGTGCTTATGAAAATTTAAATGACAAAAAAGATGAAGTAAATGAATTAAATGTATTTCCTGTTCCTGACGGTGATACTGGAACAAATATGACTATGACAATAAAGTCTGCTGCAAATAAAGTAACAGCATTATCAAATAAAACAATTATCGATGTCTCTAAAGCACTTGGACAAGGCTCTTTAATGGGAGCAAGAGGAAATTCAGGAGTAATACTTTCACAATTATGTAGAGGTGTTTCAAAATCCTTAAAGGGTAAAGAAAAGATATCTGCTTTTGAAATAAGAGATTGTTTCTTGGAAGCAAAGAAAACGGCATATAAAGCTGTTATGAAGCCAACAGAAGGTACAATACTTACTGTTTGTAGAAAAATGGCTGAAGCAAGCGAACAATATTATGAAGATGATATTGAGATAGATAAATATTTATATAGAATTTTACTTGAAGGTAAAAAAGCTCTTAAAGAAACTCCTAAACTTTTACCTGTTTTAAAGGAAGCTAATGTAGTAGATGCAGGTGGTCAAGGTTTAATTTATCTACTAGAAGGCGCTGTAAAATATTTAAATGAAAAAATCGAAGATGAATTTGAATACAGTGACTCTGATATAGAAAATTATGATTTTTCATTAAATGCTATTTGTGTAAATTATAAGGATGATTTAAGAGATGATTTGGAAGATTTTTGTTTGATAGATAGATTTGAGGACAACAAATATCTAAGCTTAGAGATAAAAACTCATGATATAGAACAAGCCATAAGTATTTTATTTGACAAGGCTCAAATTGTTAAATTAGATTTAAATAAAGATGATTTTGAATATGAAGAAAAATTAGAACAAGAAAACTTAAAAGAAATGGGAATTGTGGCTGTTTCTAAAGGTGCTGGCTTTGATCAAGTATTTAAAAGTTTAAACACTGATTATTTAATATCAGGTGGACAAACTATGAATCCATCTACAGAGGATATAAATAATGCAGTAGAAAAAGTTAATGCAAAAAATATCTTTATTCTACCGAATAATAAAAATATAATAATGGCTGCAAAACAAGTAGAACAATTAAGTGATAAAAATATTTATGTTCTTGAAACAAAATCAATACCTCAAGGATTTTGCGCATTACTTGCATATGATCAAGAATTAAGTGTTGAAGAAAATTTTGAGAATATGAAAGAAGCTATGCAAGAAGTCACAGTATGCGAGATAACTTATTCAATACGAGATACTAAAGTTGGCAATTTAGATATTAAAAAAGATGATATTATTGGCCTAATTAGCGGACAAATAAAAGTAAATGGCAAAGATATAGACAATGTATTGCTTAAAACCGTTGAGACAGCAATGGTTGATGATGTTTCTTTGATAACTTTATATTATGGCGATCAAGTCAAGAAAGAAGATGCTGAAAAGATCAAAAATAAATTAAGTCAAAAGTTTGAAGATTGTGATGTGGAATTAGTTGATGGTGGACAACCACTTTACTACTATTCAATTTCATTAGAATAATGTCATTAGAAGAAATTAAGGGAATAGGCCCCAAAAAGAAAGAAAAATTGAATAAACTCGAAATTTTTAGTATAAAGGATTTGTGCAATTATTATCCAAATTCGTATGAAGACAGATCAAAGAAGATGGATATTAAAAATGCCAAATCTGCAATTAATTATTATTTCGAGTTTATCATTTTATCTTATCCAAAAACTCATTTTTTATCAAAGAATAAAAGCATTACTACAGTAATTGCAACAGACGGATATGAAAGAGTAAAGATAGTATGGTTTAATAATAGATTTATTGCAAATACGCTTAATATCAATCAAAAATATAAGTTTTATACTAAATTAAATGATAAAAATCCTAGAGAATGCTTTAATCCAACAATTGCAAAATTAAAAGATGATAGTATAGGTGGCATATATCCTATTTATTCTTTAACTAAAGGTATAAGTCAAAATGATCTAAGAAAATTTATTTTAAAAGCACTTGATTTATATGACTTTAAGGAAGAAATTATACCAAAATTGGTAAAAGAGAAATTTAATTTGAATTCCAGAGAAATGGACTTAATCGAAGTTCATAGACCATCATCAGTTGATAAATTGTTAAAAAGCAAATCAAATATTAAAATCGAAGATTTTGTAAGGCAATTATTTTATTTAAAACTATTAAGAGATGAGAATACTAAATATAGTAGTGATGGATTAAATGATATTTTTTTTAATGACATATTAGAAGAATTAAATTTTGATTTAACACATGCACAATTGAAAGCTCTTACTGAAATTATAAGTGATCTAAAAGATAAAAAAGTTATGAATAGACTCTTATGCGGCGATGTAGGTAGTGGAAAAACAATAGTAGCAATTATTAGTATGATGATTGTAGCTAAAAATGGCTATCAATGTGCTATGATGGTCCCGACTGAAGTTTTAGCAACTCAACATTTTAAAAACAATATTAATTTAATCGAAAAATTTAATTTAAGGGCATGTTTACTTACAGGAAGCATAAGTAAAAAAGATAAAAATAATATATATAGGAAAATAAAAGAAGGCGAGTGCGATATAGTTATTGGTACTCATGCTTTAATCCAGAAAGAATTAAAGTTTAAAAACTTATTTTTGGTAATTAATGATGAACAACATAGATTTGGGGTAACTCAAAGAAAGAATTTATCTGATAAAGGTCAAAATGTAAATTATCTTACGATGACTGCAACTCCAATACCAAGAACTATGTCTCTAAGATTAAATAAAATTCTTGATCTAAGTATAATTGATCAATTACCCAAAGGTAGAATACCGATAACCACAAAAATAATTCATCAGAAAAATGAAATTCTCTTAGTAGAATTTTTGAAAAAACAACTTAAAGATAAAAGACAAGTTTATATTGTAAGCTCAAATATAGATGCAGATGATCAAAATAGTACGAATAACTTGTTATTAAGATATAGAAAATTTTTTCCCAATTATCGCATTGAAGCCTTACATGGCAAAATGAAAAATGATCAAAAAGAACAAGTATTTAAAGATTTCAATAATGGTCAGATTGATATTTTGATATCTACTACAATAATTGAAGTTGGTGTTGATGTAAAAAATGCAAATACAATGATTATTTACAATGCAAACAATTTTGGTTTAAGTCAACTTCATCAATTGAGAGGTAGAGTTGGTAGAGGTAATATAAAATCTTATTGTATTTTTGTAAGTCTAAAAGCAAAGGATAAGAAACTTGAAGTATTAAAAAATAATGACTCAGGCATTGAAATTGCAAAATTCGACTTGGAATTAAGAGGTAGTGGGCGCATTTTTTCTACCATGCAACATGGTAAAGATTTAAATGCAATTGATAATTTAAATATGACAAAAGAAGAACTTGATAAAGCCTTTGATATTTTTGAATTTATGATAACAAACAAAATTGATATTAAAAATAAATCTGAAATACTAAAGTTTTATAATCAACAAGGAAAGATAGTGTTAAATTAATGAAAGTTAGTACTGGTAAATTTAAACAAACTAAATTATTATCGCCAAAGGTAAAAAATTCAAGGCCTACTGATAATAAAGTCAAAGAAGCTATAATGGATATGCTTTATCCTTTAGAAAAAGATTATTTAATGCTGGATCTATTTTCATGTACTGGGCAGATGGGCATAGAATTTTTATCAAGAGGAACAAAAAAAGTCTATTTTAATGAGATAAATAGATCTAATTTTAAACTCTTAAAGCAAAATCTTGATAAATTTGAAGGAATTGATTATGAGTGTTTTAATAATGATTTTAGAACTACATTAAAAATTCTATCAACAAAAAAAATTAATTTTAGATACATTTATTTAGATCCTCCTTATAAAAGCGATTATGTAGATAAGAGCTTGAAATTAATCATAAAATATGATTTACTTAATAGTATAGGTTTGATTATTACTGAGATGGATGTTGATGTCAATTTTAATCATATCTATCCACAATTGGAAGTAATTAAAGAAAAAAAGTATGGAAGGAAATATATAAAATTTTACAAAAAAATATGAAAGTTATATATCCGGGCAGCTTTGATCCTATTACAAAAGGTCATATGGATATTATTGAAAGAATAAGCGATAAATTTGATGAAGTTGTCGTCGCAGTACTTGTTAATTCTGAAAAAAATAATCTATTTACTCTTGAAGAAAGAAAACAATTAATTAAGCAAGAGATTAAGGATTATGGACTTAAAAATGTTACGATTGAGAGTTTCGATGGACTTTTAATTGAGTTTGCAAAAAAAATAGGATCAAAGATTATTGTAAGAGGATTAAGAGCAATTTCAGATTATGAATACGAATTACAAATTGCACATATAAATTCAAAATTATATGAAGGGCTAGAAACTATTTTTTTAGTATCAAAAGCGGAATATTCGTACATAAGCAGCAGCGTTGTAAAAGAAGTGGCAAGTTACAAAGGAGATATTTCAACCTTTGTTTCTGAAAATGTAGCAGAAAAAATAATGGATAAACTTATAGGGGGATAGTATGGATATAAAACAATTAATTGAAGAATTAGAAGATGTATTAGATAATGCTTCATCAGTACCATTTTCAAGAAAGGTCTCAGTTGATCCTGATGAGATTTTTGAGATATTAAATGAAATGAGAAATTCATTACCAGAAGAAATAAAACAAGCTCAATGGGTCAATGAAGAAAAGGACCGTATTTTAGCTGAAGCTGAAAACGAAGCGAAATTAAAAGTACAAGATGCAAATGACCAAATCCAAAAGGTTCAAGAACAAGCAAGAGCTCAATACCAAAGACTTATCAACGAAAATGAGATTACCCAACAAGCAAAAAGACAAGCAAATCAAATTTTACAACAAGCTAACCAAGAAGCAAATAATATTAAAAAGAAATCTTATGAATATGTTGATAAGCTATTCTTAGGTTCAGAAGATAATTTTAAACAATTAATTCAAACTTTAGAAATGAATAGAAAACAAATCTTAAACCAAAAGAAATAAGGGATATTTAATCCCTTATTTTTCTTATTATTTTAAAATCATAATCTTTTAACTTTAAATCGTTAAAATAGTATAGATTTGAAGTATCTATTATTGATTTATATGCAGTCTTTTGGTCATTTTCTAAATTATCATATTCTTTTTTTGAATTTAAAAAAAGAATATTATTCTTTCTTTCCTTTAAAAAAGACAAAGAATTTTTGTTAAAAGCTAGTATATTGCAAAAATTAATATCTATTTTATTTAAATATATCTTATTTCCAATTATATAATTTAATAATAGCCTTTTTATTCTTGACTTAGTATACCTAGTGGTAGTTACATTTTCTATAAAAGAATTAAGATTGCTTGATCTTATAATTTTTGATTGCAGATAATTTTCAATTCCATTTTCATACCCTATTATCTCATTCATAGTTTTTTTCTCTATGGCTAATTTATATTTTAGAATACTCATTATATCTGTATTGCTTATTTTCCTTTGTTGATCTTGTAACAAAGCTTTTTTTGTACTTTCATAAGAATATTTAGGCATATATGTCTTTATTTCTTTTCTATCAAAATTATTTCTAATTGCACTAGAAGAAGCGAAATTTTCTTCTAATAGTTCCCTTTCGTTATTTAAGCTCTTTTCTCTTCTTATTGGAATTATTTCTAGATTGTAATTTAATTTATTTACCGCTTTTATATACTCAAATCCTAGAATATTATTTGAAGTTATATAATTTTTGCCAATTAGTTTTTCAATAGCTTTAAGAGAGGATTTGGTGTAAGAATTACCTTTTAAAAGTAAACTTTTTACAATTTTATTAAACTCTTCTTGGTGATCCAACAAATAATTTGTTTTATTAATAAACTCTTCAGTTGATAAATTCTCTATTCCAAAAGAAATAGCATCTATTTTTAATTTTTTCATCAATTTTATATTATAATATGCAAAATTTTCAGCGCTTTGTAGTGTTATAAAAGATGGCATCTCCAAAATCAAATCAAATCCTTCATTGATTGCAATATTAGCCCTTGTAAATTTTTCAACAAATGAGAATTCACCTCTTTGAACCACATTTCCACTCATTAAACTAATAGCAATATTACAATTAGATAGTTTTTTCGCTGTTTTTAATAAATATTTATGTCCATTATGAAATGGATTAAATTCCGATATAATAGCTAAAGTTTTCATAATTACATTATAACATTAATTTAATTATACATACATATGTATTTTTAATTCTGAAAAAATATGACTTTATTCCATTTAGATGGTATAATAATTAAAAATAGAAGTAGGCTAAAGGAGGCTATATGTTATCAGCAAATGATTTAAGAAAGGGAACAACATTTGAATACGATAATGATGTATATCAAATAGTTGATTTCCAACATGTAAAACCAGGAAAGGGAGCAGCTTTTGTTCGTGTAAAAATAAAATCAGTAATGTCAGGAGCTGTTAAGGATACTACATTTAATCCAAATGACAAATTCCAAGAGGCAAGAATTGAAACTAAAGAAATGCAGTATTTATACAATGACGGACAATTATACTATTTTATGGATTTAGAAACTTATGAACAAATTCCATTAGATCAAGAAAGTGTAGAAGATGCTATAAAATATCTTAGAGAAAATGATATGGCAACTTTAAGATTTTACAAAGGTAAGCCATTTTCAGTTTCTGCACCAAACTTTGTTGAATTAAAAGTAGTTGAAACAGAACCAGGAATTAAAGGCGATACTCAAAGCAATGTTACAAAACCTGCAACAGTAGAAACAGGAGCAGTTATACAAGTGCCAATTTTTGTAAATATAGGAGATACTATTAAGATAGATACTAGAAGTGACGAATATTTATCTAGAGTTTAATTGAAATGGAGTGTATATGACTAATTCATTTAAATATGGAACTGTAAAAATAGCAAATGAAATTATCGATGTCATAGCAAGATCTGCAGCCGATGAAATAAATGGCGTTTATTATGTGGATGATGGAAGAGAAAAGTTTTCTAAAAAAAATAATACTCAAGTATTGACAGAAATAGTAAATGATAAAATAAATGTTAATCTACAAGTAGTTTTAAATTCAAATGTAAATGTATTAGAAACTGTTGAGAATATTCAAGAAAATGTAAAAAGACAGTTAGAAACAATGATTGGACTAGAAGTAGAAAATGTTAATATTAAAGTATTAAAATTAATGATGAGCTATGAATAGAAAAGATCAACGTGAATGGATTCTAAAGCTAGTTTATGAAAACTTAGCAAATAGTAATAATTCATTTAATACTAAGCAATTGGAAAGTCATAATTTAATTGATAAGAAAATTGATTTTATAGAAGCTTCATTAAAATCACTGTATGATAATTATGATCAGATAAATAATATTATGATTAATAATGTCGATTCAACTGCTATAAAAAAATTATCTTTAGTGGATAAAGCATTGATATTAATATCAATTAATGAAATGTTTTATCTCAATATACCTTCAAGTGTTTCCATTAATGAAGCTGTAGAATTATCAAAAACTTACTCGGCAGATAACTCATATAAAGTCGTAAATGGAATTCTCGGCGTAATATACAGAAAATATGATTAGGTCAATTGGTGTTAAGCAATTTAATAGATATCTTCAAAGTACCTTTAAACATGATCCTATACTAAGCAATCTTTCGATAGTTGGAGAGATTGTAAATTTAAAATTTTCAAATGAACATGCATATTTTTCTTTGAAAGAAGATGAAGAGTCAATAGGATGTGTGATACATTATTTTAATGAGACTAACTTATTGCTAAAAGAAGGACAAGAAGTTAATATAAAAGGTTCTTTAATCCAATATAATAGAAGTGGCAATATCTTGGTAAGTGTAAAAGATCTAGAAACTATTGGCATTTCAAAAAGATATGAAGAGTTTGAAAAATTAAAAAATGAGTTTAATAAAAAGGGCTACTTTGACTTAGAGAACAAAAAAAAGATTCTTACTTGTCCTGAAAAAATTGGTTTGATTACATCAAAAAATGGTGCAGCTGGTGAAGATTTTTTAAATATATTAAAATCAATAAAGTCGAATATCACAGTCTATTTTTACCCAATTCATGTTCAAGGAATAAAGGTTATTAGTGATTTAGAAGCAGCTATAAAATTTTTAGATGCAAAAAATTTAGATTTAATAGTATTAACCAGGGGCGGAGGTAGCTATGATGATTTGTCAGTCTTTAATGAACGAGAGATTGTTGAATTAATTTATCAAACAAAAACTCCAGTAATTTCTGCAATTGGACACCAAATAGATTTCACATTAACTGAATTTGTATCTGATTTGAGGGCTCAAACACCAACGCAAGCAGCAAGTATTATCTTAGATGGCTTTGTGCAAAGGAAAAATGATATAGATATTTTATATAATAATATTGATGAAATAATCGCAAACAAAATATCAAATCATAGATTTAAATTAAAAACCATCGATAATAGAATTAAAACAATTCGACCGGATAATCTATTAAAATTAAAAAAAGAACAATTAGATTATGTTTTTTATCAAATTGAAAAAAGGATTAGGGAAAGTTTTAATAATAAGCAGCAAGAACTTAAGCAATTGAATAAAAGTTTAATTAATATTAAAAAATTAATTCATACAAGATCATTAAAAACAAATTTAATTACTTTAGATGGCAATAATGTAAATTCAATTAAAGATGTTAAAAAAGGTGATGTACTTAAATTAAAGTTAAATGATGGAACAATTTTGGTGAAAGTGATAAAAAATGGATGATTTTAATTTTAGAAATGAATATGAGAAATTGAATAAGATTTTAGAAGATATCTCAAATAATGATTCTAATATTGAAGAAGATATAAGATTATATCAAAAGGCTACAGATATATATAATAATCTCGAAAAGAAGTTAAATGAGTATGAACTAAAGATAATTGAAATAAAAAATAGAAAGATAAATGATGATGAATAATTTTGAAAATAGACTTTCTAATAATAAAAATTTAGTAGATAAAAAGTTGGTAAACTTTTTTGAAAATAGAGATATTTTAACCGATTCGATGAATTATGCAATAAGAAAAGGAAAAAGACTTAGACCTATTTTATTTCTTGAAACATTAAGAATGTTAGATTTTCCAATTGATGAAGATGCTATTAGCTTTTCTTTAAGTATTGAATTTATACATTGTTATTCGCTTGTTCATGATGATTTGCCAGAAATGGATAATGACGATTATCGTAGAGGCGATTTAACTGTACACAAAAAATTTGATCAAGCTATAGCTGTATTATGCGGTGATAGTCTATTAAATTTTTCTTATGAAAATATGTTTAATTTAGTAAAAAATAAAGATGTAAAATGGATAGAAGCTGCTAGAGTCATATCAAAATATGCTGGCTATTGTGGGATGATTGAAGGTCAAATTTTAGATATTAAAACTGAAATTAATGAACTCGATGATTTAATAAAAATATATGAAAAAAAGACTGCAAATTTATTTATGGCCGCTGTTGAATCTGCAGGTGTTATTGCTGGTTTATCGAAAGAAAAGCTTAATAGATTGACAGATTATGCTTTATATATGGGTATTTGTTTTCAAATTTATGATGATATAAAAGATCATGATGAAAATGAAGATGTAAATATTACAAATTTTAAGAACAAAAACCAATGCTTTGAGATTTACAATAATTTCAGAACAAAAGCTTTAGAATCAATCAAGATATTTGACAATAATACATTTTTTATAGAACTTTTAGATTATTTATGCACAAGAATATAAGAGGAGAAAATGAAAAAATATACTAGACAAAGACTTATATTAGATATAATTCAAAATAATGAAGTAAAAACACAAAGCCAATTATCACAATTATTAAGAGAACATGGTGTTAAGGCAACACAAGCAACTATTTCTCGTGATATAAAAGAATTAAGAATTTCTAAGGTACAGGCAGATGATTATGAATATAAATATACTGTAATTGATACAGTACATGATTCAATGAATAAAAGATTGGAGAAAATCTTTAAAGCCTCAGTTTTATCGGTTGAAGAAAATAACGATTTAATTATTATTAAAACTATTTCTTATACAGCTACTGTTTGTGGCCTTTATATTACAAATGTAAAACTTGAAAATATAGCAGGTATCATTACAGGACATGATACAATTTTTATTAGTCCTAAAGATACTGGAGAGAAGCATCAATTAATTGAAAAAATCAGGAGTTTAGTTAAATAAATAATGCTCTACGAATTATATATCAATAATTTTGTTATTATAGAAAAAGAACATCTCCAATTTGATAGAGGATTTAATGTCATTACAGGTGAAACTGGTAGTGGTAAGAGCTTAACACTTGATGCTATTAATTTGATCCTTGGTGACAGAGCAAAAAAAGAATATATTGGTAAATTTTTAGAAAAGACTATAGTAGAAGCTGTATTTAACATTACAGATAAAGAAAAAAAAGCATATCTAAATTCCTTAGATTTAGACCTTGAAGATAATAATTTAATAATAACAAGAATTATTAAGAAGAATTCATCAACTGTTAGAATAAATGGTAGAATTGTTACCTTAGATCTATTAAGAAAAATATCCTATTTATTAATTGATATCTATAAGCAAAACGACAATGAACAGTTGAGAAATAAATCAAATTATTTGAATCTACTTGATAAGTATAAATTCGATAATGAAACTAAGGATTTGTTAATTGGTATTAATAATGATTATAATCATATCATACAATTAAAAAAAGAATTAGAAACTCTATCATTAGATGAAAATTCAATGCAAAGAGAGCTCGAATTATTGAAATTTCAATTAGATGATATTGAACAGATAGATTTGGACAGTATAGATGAACAAAAGTTAGATAGAGAATACAAAAAACTAAATGTTATAACTGAATTGAAAAATGCTCTAGGATATAGTAAGGAATTGATAAATTCATTTGACTATGATAAACCTACTATTAGTAATTTATTGACTCAAATTAGTACTAAACTTGAAGATTATGTTGATATTGACAATGACGTATCAGAATTTTATGAAGATGTAATTAAAATAAATGATGAGTTAACAGAATTATATTCTGCAATGGATTATTATAGTGAAAATCTAGAAGTGGATGATGAAAAGTTAAAAATAATCGAAGAGCAATTAGAAATACTTTTTAATATAAAAAGAAAGTATGGAAATACAATTGAGGATGTTAAAAAGTATTATAATGAAATAAAAGAAAAATTAGATAGATATGAAAATGCTGAAAAAATAAAAATAAAAATAAAAAAAGAAATTGAAGATATAAAAAATAGAATATTGAAAAAATCTTCATATCTTCATAATATAAGAAAAAACAAGGCGCTTGATCTTGAAGAAAAGATAAATTCATCCATTAAGGAACTTGGAATAATTAATGGAGAATTTAAAGTGGACTTTAAAAAGACAGAAATTAACAGAAATGGCTTCGACAACATAGACTTTCTAATTAAGACAAATAAAGGTGAAATCTTTAAAAGCCTTGATAAAACTGCTTCAGGTGGTGAATTGTCTAGAATAATGCTAGCATTTAAGTCTATCTATTCAAAATATGATAATATTGATACTTTAATTTTTGATGAGGTTGACCAAGGTATAAGCGGAAGAACAGCTCAGGTAGTTGCAGAAAAAATAGCTGATATTTCTAAAGACAGACAAATAATATCTATTAGCCATTTACCACAAATATCTTCATTGGCAGATAAACATTTTTTGGTAAGTAAAGTTGATACTGATCAACAGACAATATCAATGATAAAAGATTTAACTGGTGAAGATAGAATTGATGAAATTTCTAGATTAATAGGTGGTGTAAATATTACAAAAACCACTTATAAATCCGCAAAGGAAATGTTAGATATGGCAAAAGTATTAAAAAAGGAGAAATAATAAATGGATTCCAAGATTGAAAAAACTTTGAAATCAGACAGAATTTATGAAGGTAAAATTATTAATCTAAGAGTGGACACAGTTGAATTACCAGATAAGAAGTACTCTAAAAGAGAAATTGTAGAACATCAAAAGGCTGTAGGTATTATTGCCTTCGATGGAAAAGATAGAATTTGGATGGTAAGACAATATAGAAAAGCTTTAGACAAAATGACTTTAGAAATTCCAGCAGGCCTAATTGAACCTAATGAATTACCAGCAGATGCCGCTAAAAGAGAGCTTCAAGAAGAGGTGGGTTATACTTGCGAAAATATTAATTACCTTTTTGATACTTATTCTTCACCTGGATTTACAAATGAAAAGATGAGTCTATTTTTGGCAGAAGATTTAAAAGAATCAAAGCTTGAAAATGACGAAGATGAGTTTGTATACAGGGAAAGCTTTGAAGTGGATGAACTATATAATATGATTTTAAATTGTGAATTAAGCGATGCTAAGACTATAATTGCAGTCTTAGTTGCAAAAAAATACATGGAAGAATCTAAATTATAAATTCTGTGTTTAAACACAGAATTTTATTTTTAAATATATGTCAGATATATTAATAGATGTAAAAGAATTTAGCGGACCTCTAGACTTGCTTTTAGAATTAATAGAGAAATCTAAGATAAATATTTATGACTTAGAGCTTTCTGAAATCATAATAGAATATAAAGAAAGTTTAAAATCAAAAGATATTGAAATCTCAGAATTTAGCAAATTTATATATATATTGTCCCTATTAATATCCATTAAATCAAATAAACTAATTCCTAAAAAAGAAGAATCTGTGACTAGAGAAGATTTGATTGAAGCCATAATAGAATATAAGAAAATTAAAAGTGTAGAAGATGAATTAAAAGCTTTGAAAGAAAGTGCATTAAAGTATCACTCGAAGTTTCAAGAAGACCTTAGTATTTACTATAAAAAGGCTGATCATTTAGAACTTGATAAGGATCTAAATCTTCTTAGAGATCAATTTAGCAAAGTTTTAAAGAAGTTTAATAATAAAAATGATCAAGAAGAAAAATTAGATACCATAATCATTCAAAAAGATCTAGATGTAAATTATTATATGATCAATATTCTAGATAAATTGAAATATAATAACCTTATTCTATCTAATATCGTAAAAAGTATTAAAAATAAAAGGGAGTTGATAGCTATTTTCTTAGCATTATTGGAACTATGCAGGATACAAGAAATTATTTTAATACAAAGATCTAAAAATGATTTAGAGGTGATTAAGAAAAATGCACGATGAATATCTTATGGGGTTAATAGAAGAAGTTTTATATATATGGGGAGAGATGCTTAGCATTGAACAATTGAGTAAAATTTTAGAAGTGGACAAAAAGACATTAAGAATTAATCTTGATTATATGTATAAATTAAAAAAGAGAAATAAAAGTGGTTTGATTTTAAAAAGATATAATAATTCTTATCAATTGACAACGAGAAAAGAACATGACCATTTCATTCAAAAAATTATTGATAATAATTCTGATAAACTGAGCAACTCAGCTTTAGAAACTTTATCTATTATTGCTTATAGACAGCCTATAACAAAAGCTGAAATTGATAATTTAAGAGGAGTTAGTTCACAAGCAGCTATTGATAAATTAGTGGAAAAATCTTTGGTAAAAAAAGATGGCAGGTTAAATAAAATAGGTAAACCTATAATCTATAAAACAACGGATATTTTTTTAAAATACTTTGAGATCGAAAATTTAGATCAATTGCCGAAACTACCGGAGTTAAATGATGAGAATAAATAAATTTATTGCCCATAGCGGATATGCTTCAAGAAGAAAAGCCGATATTTTGATTGAAAATAGTAAGGTTTATGTTAATAATAAAATAATAACTGATTATTCTTATGATGTTAAAGTAGATGATATAGTAAGAATAAATAATCAAATACTAACTTTAGAAAAGAAAGTTTATTTTAAGTTAAACAAGCCAGTAGGTACAATTTGTTCAAATTTTGACCCATTTAATAGTAAAAAAGTTATAGATCTCGTTGATACAAAAAAAAGAATATATCCTGTAGGAAGACTAGACAAAGATTCTGAAGGGTTGATATTATTAACTAATGATGGTGAAATTACAAATAAAATAATTCATCCGAGTAAAAAAGTTGAAAAAGAATATATTGTAAAAGTTAATAGCAATCTTAGTGAACTTCAAATGGAAGAATTTATTAGCGGAATTAAATTAGAAGAAAAAGTAACTGAAAGATGCTTCTTAAAATTAATTGATAAAAATAAAAGTGTATATAAAGTTATAATTCATGAAGGTTTAAATAGACAAATTAGACGAATGTTTGCATATTTTGGAAAAAATGTCTACTCTTTAAAAAGAATTAGGATTGGGAAGATACAATTAGGTAATTTAAAAATTGGAACTTATCAAAAATTAAATACTGATGAATTAAATTATTTGAAGGACTTAATATGAGAATTTGTATAATAGGTGCAGGTGTTTCTGGATTATTTTCAGCCATTCATCTTGGTTATAAACATGAGATACATTTATTTGAAAAAAATAAAGAAATGGCAAGAAAATTATTGTTGACTGGAAATGGTAGATGCAATTTAACAAATGCTCTTTATGGCGAAGATTTTTTAGATAATATAGTTAGAAATAAGAAATTTTTCTATTCTTCTTTTTATCATTTTAATAATTTTGATACTATTGATTTCTTTAATAAACTAAATGTTGAAACTTATATTGACGACAATTTAAAGGTTTTTCCCAAAACTAATAAGGCAAAAGATATAAAAGATGTATTAGTAAAAGAAGTACAAAGAAAGAATAATGTAGCAATACATCTTAATGAAGAAGTAATCAAAATAAAAAAGGACAATTTAAAATTTATAATTAAAACCATAAAAAACAAATTTGAATTTGAGATTGTTATCGTAGCAACAGGAGGAATGAGTTATAAAAAAACTGGTAGTAATGGATTTGGATATAAAATAGCAAAAGAATTCTCTCACAATATTGTCGATTTAAAACCAGCTTTAACTTCAATTAGACTTAAAGAAAGTCTTCCTTTTAAAGCTTTGAGTTTAAAAAATATTAAAATTCTAGCAAAAACAGATGAATTTTCAAAAAGCTTTATTGGCGATCTTTTAATATCAAATGATCTATTAACAGGGCCTGTAATATTTAAAATTTCTTCATATATAAATAGAATAGATAATTTTAAATTGTATATGGATATATTCTACGATTTTTCATATGAGAAGCTTGATCAAAAATTATTATCTCTAATGAAAATACATAAAAATTCCAGCATAAAAAATATCTTAAAACTAATGGTTAATGAAAGCTTATCAAGTTATCTTTTAGAAATTAATGAAATTGACAAAAAAATGAAAATAAATCAATTAAAAAGAGAGGATAGAATCAAAATTATTGATTCACTAAAACAATTTGAATTTCCGGTTAAAAAGCTAAGCAGTCTCGAGTTTGCGACTGTTACCAGTGGCGGCGTTGATGTTTTAGAAATTAATCCTAAAAATATGCAGTCAAAAATCGTTGATAATCTTTTCTTTATTGGAGAAGTTCTCGATTTAGACGCTTTAACTGGAGGTTTTAATTTACAAATTGCTTTTTCTACAGCATTTCAAGCTAGTGATTATATTAGGAGGTTTAAATGATAATAGCATTAGATGGTCCGAGTGGAGCAGGTAAAAGTACAATAGCAAAACTTTTAGCAAGTAAATTAAATTATGAGTATTTAGATACTGGTGCTATGTATAGAGCAGTTACGAAATATATTTTAGATAATAAAATAGATATTTATGATAAAAATTTGTTGATCAGCTCACTTAAAAATATAAGACTTGATTTTAATAAATCACATATTTATTTAAATGGGGTAGATGTCGAAAATACAATTAGAAGCGAAACTATAACAAAGGAAGTTTCTGAAGTTTCTTCTATAAAAGAGATTAGAGAATTTTTAGTTGAAATGCAAAGAAATATAGCAAAAAATAAATCTATTATTTTAGATGGAAGAGATATTGGTACTGTAGTATTTCCAAATGCTGATTATAAATTTTTTATAGTAGCAGATGTTAAAATTAGAGCTAAAAGAAGATTTGATCAATATAAAAGTGATCAGACTTTAGAGCAAATAGAAGCTTCTATATTAAAACGTGATCAGTATGATTCAAATAGAAAAATTTCACCTTTAAAAAAAGCAAAAGATGCAATTATCATAGATACAAGCAATCTTACAATAGATGAGACAATTGAGAAAATTTACAATTATATAAGAGGATGATATGTTCTATAGATTTTTTAGATTTCTAATCTTAATATTTTTTAAGATCGTATTTAGACTTAAGGTAATAGGAAAAGAAAAAATTCCTGATAATTCTAAATTTATACTGTGCGCAAACCATAATAGTAATTGGGACCCACTTGCAATAGCAGCAGCAATGGATAATCAGGTGTATTTTATGGCAAAAAAAGAATTGTTTAAAACTAAATTTACTAATTGGTTTTTTTCAAAATTAGGTGCTTTTCCTGTAGATAGAGAAAATGCTGATTTAAAAGCTATGAAAAAATCTCTTAAAATTTTAAAAGATGGTCACTGCTTAGGAATATATCCTGAGGGAACTAGAACAAATAAAATCGATAGAGAAGCTATGAAAAATGGAGTAGGATTTATTGCATTAAAAGCAAAGTCAAATGTGGTGACTGCAGAAATTAAAGATGGATATAAAATATTTAGACCAGTTAAAGTAATTATAAAAGATAATCTTAGTATTAAAGATTATGAGAAATTAAACAATAAAGAGGCCGTAAAAAGATTATCAGATGATATATTTAATTCTATCTATAATAATCAATTAGAAGGAGAATAAATTGAATATAATAATAGCTGAAAATTCCGGTTTTTGTAATGGTGTAAAATTATCAGTAAAAAAAGCATATGAAAGCTTAAAAAACAATAAAGATGCCTATTCATTAGGACCAATTGTTCATAATCCTCAACAAGTCAAAGAGCTAGAGGATTTAGGATTAAGTGTAATAAGCGAAAAAGAAGTAAGTGATATTAAAGATAGCACTATAGTTACTAGAGCTCATGGCGTTAAAGAAGAAGTTAAAAAAGATATAGTAAATAACAATAATATACTCATTGATGCAACTTGTCCAGTTTTATTAAATATATATAAAACTATACAAAATTATGAAAAAAAAGGATACAAAGTAATTATAGTTGGAGATTGTAATCATCCAGAAATAATTGCTATGGCATCTTTCGCAAATAATAGTATAATAATAAATGACGAGAAGCAAGCAAAAAATATTATGAATGCATCAAAACTATTTGTTGTATCGCAAACGACTAATAGATTCGAGCATTTCAATAATATAGCAAAAATTATTGAAGAAAATAATAAAGATGTAGTAGTAAAAAATACAATTTGCAATGCAACTAAAGACAGACAAAAATCGTGTAAAGATTTGTCTAAAAGGGTTGATTGTATGATTGTAGTCGGTGGTTTTAATAGTTCGAACACGAATAAACTTTATCAAATTGCTAATACATATTGTAAAAATGTATTTAGAATTGAAACTGTTAAAGATCTACCTTTGCAAAAGCTCTCAAAATTTTATACAATAGGTATAATCGCTGGTGCATCCACACCAGATAAGATTATCGAGGAGGTAGTTAGTAGAATGGATAATTTAACAAACGAAGAATTTATGAACAGCATTGAGGATAGTATGAAAAAAATCTATCCTAGAGATATTGTAAAAGGATCAGTAATCAATGTAAAAGATGATGAGATCTTTGTGGATATACAATATCGTGCCGATGGAATTGTAAAGCTTGATGAAATGACAGATGAGCAAAAAGAAGATCCAAAAGCACATTTCAATGTTGGCGATGAAGTTGACGTTTATGTTATCAAATTAGATGATGGTGAAGGCAATGTTTCTTTATCTACAAGAAGAGTAGAAGGAATGAAAAATTGGCAAAAATTACTCGAAGAATTTGATAATAATGAAACTATTGAAGCTAAGATTACAGGTTATAATAAAGGTGGTCTAACTTGTCAAGTCCATGGAATCAATGGTTTCATTCCAGCAAGTCATATAGCAACATATTACGTTAAAAACTTCAAAAAATTTGTTGGAGAAACTTGGCAATTACAAATATTAAGCGTAGATGAGAGAAAAAGAAGATTGGTTCTTTCAAGAAAAGATGTAATTGAAGAAAAACTTGAAGAACAATGGGACAAACTTGAAGAAGGACAAGATATCACTGGTAAAGTTGCTAGACTAACTGATTTTGGCGCATTTGTTGAAATTGGTGATCTTGATGGATTATTGCATGTATCAGACATCTCATGGAATAGAATTAGCAAGCCATCAGATGTATTAAATGTTGGCGATGAAATTGAAGTAAAAATACTTAAACTAAATAAAGAGAAAAATAGAATCTCTTTAGGTTTAAAACAACTTCAAGAAAGACCATTTGAAAAATATTGTAATGAACATGAAATTGGTGAAACTGTAAAAGGAAAAGTTGTTAATTTATTAAACTTTGGTGCTTTCGTCGAATTAGCAGAAGGCGTTGAAGGTCTTATCCATGTTTCAGAAATTTCATGGTTACATGTTGAAAAACCTTCAGATGAGTTAAATATTGGTGATGAAGTTGAGGTTAAAATTCTTTCAATAGACAAAGAAGAGCAAAGAATAGGACTTAGCATTAAAGCTTTAAAACCAGAACCAAAAAGACCTGAAAGAAAACCAAGAAAGAAAGTAAATAGACCAAAAAGAACTGTAGAGAAAAAACAAGATGATAGCTTTGGAGATGAAGATCTTCATAATAATTTAGGTCTATTTATTGAGCAACAACTTGAAGCTAACAAAAATGAAGAAGAATAATTTCAATTAAAACTTGATATTATTAAATAAAAATTGTAAAAGAGATGTTTTCATCTCTTTTTATTTTTATGATTAAAAAGTGTATTGTTCAAATATATAAGTTAATGTATAATTTATCAAGTAAGACTTTGAATAAAAAGTAATTTTGGAGGAAAGATGAATACTAAAATTGATAAAAGCTATTTTAAAGATAAGACATATAATATTACTACTTTCGGCTGTCAAATGAATGAGCATGATTCAGAAAGAATTTCTTTTTTACTAGAACAATTAGGATATCGTCCAACTGAAGATAGAGAGTCAGCTGATTTTATTTTGTTTAATACTTGCCTTGTAAGAGAGAATGCAGAATTAAAGCTATTTGGTCAATTAGGTAGCTTAAAAAAATTAAAAAGGGAAAATTCTGAAATAATTTTAGCTGTATCAGGTTGTATGATGCAAACCACGAAAGCCAGAGAAACTGTAAGAGACAAATACCCTGAAGTTGATATAGTTTTTGGAACAAAAATATAGACCTATTGCCAGAATTAATTTATAGACATTTAGAAAATAACGAGAGGGTCATCGATATCTCAACGAAATATTATGATGAAGATTTTGTTGAATATAAATCAGCTAATGATTTCCAAGCATATGTTAATATTATGAGAGGCTGTAATAATTTTTGTAGTTATTGCATAGTACCTTATTCAAGGGGAAGAGAAGAATCTCGTCGACCATCTGCGATAATAGAAGAAGTAGAGAATTTAGTTAATAAAGGTGTAAAGGAAGTAACTCTATTAGGACAGAATGTAAATTCCTATGGCAATAATTCAGACTTTAATGTATCATTTGCTCAATTGCTAGATCGTATATCTAAAATTAAAGGACTTCAAAGACTTCGCTTTACTACTAGCCACCCCAAAGATCTATCGGATGAATTAATTGAAGTTATTAAGAACAATGATAATATTTGTAATTATTTCCATCTACCACTACAATCTGGAAGTGATAAAGTATTAAAAGATATGAATCGTAAGTATGATTCAAAGAGATATCTAGAAAGAGTTGAAAAATTAAGAAAAGAGATTCCAGGGATTGCAATTTCTACAGATATTATCGTTGGATACCCTACAGAAACTGAAGAAGACTTTAAAGATACTCTAGAGTTATGTAAAAAAGTAGAATATGATTCAGCATATACTTTTATATACTCCCCAAGACCTCAAACTAAAGCTAGTAAATTAGAACCTATAGAAGATAGTATCGTTCAAGAAAGATTCCAAAGACTATTAGATACACTATATCCTATTTTTAATGAGAGAAACAAAGAATATGTAGGAAAGACAGTAAAAGTATTATTAGAATCAAAAAGTAAAAATGATGATACAATGCTTTCTGGAAGAACAGATACTTTTAAACTTGTCCACGTTAAAGCTGATGAAAGTTTGATAGGAAATATTGTAGATGTAAAAATTATAGATCATACTTCTTTTACATTGACAGGAGAATTAATTTAATTAAGATCGAATTTAGTTTCGATCTTTTTCTTTACGAAAATTTAATAATTTATATGCTCCTTTTTATTTTACAAAATCTACTTAGCCGGTATCATATTATTATAGAGGACATCGAAAACTATACAAAGATTAGTGACTAATTGTAAAAACCTAGTTATGATTTTTGTAATTAGCCAGGGGAAGAGAAATCTTCCCCAATTAGTCGTGCCTTGAAAGGAGGTATGTATTGAAAGAGGCAGTAGTAAAAGCAAGGGCCAAGCTAGGAAAAACGCCTGATGATAAAGATATGCTAAGATTATTAAACATGTCGACATTAGATGAGAAAGTGTCCTATTTAAATGATAAGTTTGGTTATATGCTTAATACAGATGATTTAATAATCATAGAAAGACAAATCAAAGATATCTATAAGAGACAATTAAATAGTTTATCACACTTTCTTACTTCACATTATAAAGAGTTCTTTTTAAAATATACTTCGAAATTTGAAATAAAATGGATTGAAGATATAATACAAAGTATTTTTCATGATACTTTAAGTGAAAATATAGCTGATCTTAAAGAGAATCCTTTTTCATGTGATATAAAAATTACTGATGAAATGACATTTGATGAACTTTTATTAAAATTAAAAAACACTAGATATTACAGATGTCTTCTTCCTTTTGCTAAAAATAAAATTGAGGATGATTCTACTATATTTTTAATAAGCAATACTTTAGAAAAATTCTATTATAGGGAATTATTCGACTCTTTGAAAAATTTTAATAGAAGCGAACAGAAAATTATAAAGAATTTCATTGCAAAAAAAGTTGATTTAGTTAATTTAATGAATCTTTACCGATTTATTAAATTCTATAATCTAAATCCTGCTGAAAATTTTAATTATATGATTGAAGGTGGAAAAAATATTGGTACAAGATTATTAAAAAAATTATCTGTTTTAAACTTAGATGAGTTTGTAAAAGAGATAGAAAATACAAGATATAAAATTATATTTAATAATTTATCCTCTGAAGTACACTTAAATCATTCATATGAAGAATTTGAAAGCAGATTAGTCGATGAAAATTTAAAACAGTATGATTCAGAATTTCTAAAAGTGTTAGCTGCTATAGATACTATTGAAAAACAGTTAACTAATGTTCTTAGAATACTTGAATTGGATACTGAAAGTAGTAGAGATATGTCTAGTATCTTTTTAATGAAGGGGTGATGATTCTTGGCTATAGAAAAAATGAATATGGTAAATATCATGGCTAAACTGGAAAATCTTGATGATTTTTTAGAAGAGCTTATAAAAATGGGTGATATTGAACCTGTAGATGTTATGACACAAATACAAAATAGAGAATTTTCCATAAAAGCCAGTGAAGAAAATGTCGAAAGAACAATAGATTTTAACAATTTGGAGGCTTTTGATAAAAAGAAGAATAAAGAAATTATTGAGAAATTAGATAAAATAAAAGATAATTTGAATCTTAAAGAAAATACTGGCACAAAAAGGCTTAGCGATGAAAAAATTAATGAAATATATGATAAAAGTGAAAGTTTACTAAAGAGAAAAGAAGAATTATTAAAGAAAAAAGAGGTTCTAAAAAAGCAGATAGAGAATATGAAATTATTAAAAGAATATGGAATTAGCTTAGAAGAACTTCATAAACTAAAATATTTTGACTATAAACTTGGGGAAGTCTCTGAAGATGGTAAATATATTTTGAAAAATAACTATGAAAATATTCCATCTCTTATTATCCATTTAAATAATGATAATACCAAAAGAGAAGTAAATTTAAATGCTCTAGAAAAAATTTATTCAATTGATAAAAATACTCAAAAACTTAGAGAAAATACCGATAAGGTGTTAGAAAAGGAAAAGAATAATACAAAAGATGTATTACTCAATATGGATAAAAAATATTCTGAAGGGACTAAGTCAATTTCACATGATATAGAAGAAAAATCGACTGAAAGCTCAAAAGAAGAAATACAAGAAACTAAAAAGAATTATCATGATAAAATGACAAAATTAGAAAATAGATACAACGATATAAAAAATGAGCTTGAAGATGACATTTTTGAACAAATTACAAGGTGAGATATGAAAACTAATGAAAATTATCTAATGTTGTATCCTAAAAAGGTTGATAAAGAAATCCAAAGATATATCGCAAGTTTAGATTTTTTAGAAAAAGATATCTCTGATGAAAAATTGGAAGATTTAGAGAATTTGTATCAAAATTTAGAAAATGAAATTGAAAGCATTGATAATTCTTTAGAAGAAATAAAACAAGATCATGCTTTAAAAAATATCTCGTATACTTTAAATTTTGAGAGAGAAAAACAAAAATACCTAGATTACATGGCAAAAAGCGAACATTATTTTTATTTGAGTTTAAAGAACAATCAGGCTTTAGATATTAATTATCTTAGAGAAAAGTTTGATAAGGCTTTAATTGATGATAAAAATAATTTAAACAAAGAGATATCTGGAGTAAAAAAAAACAATCTTGGTTCAGAAGACTATTTTCTGGTATTTCCGACGAAAACTCAAAATGAAGTAGATAGAATTATCGGCTCATTGGGTTTTGTGGAAAAAGATATAGATAAAAATATAAGCCTAAATGATCTCGAAGAAGATTATAATAATATAAATGAAGAATTAGAATCTATAGAAAAGTCTTTAGACAAATTAAAAAGTGAAAATTTAGATATTCTTGACAATGTTAGATACACTAAATATATAGATTCAAAAAGTGATATTTTAAAAGAAAAAATGGCAAAAAGTGAGCATTATTTTTATCTTAGTGGTTGGGTGCCAGAATCCAGTGTTAAAAAAGTTAATGATATAAAAAAGAAATATTCGGATACACTATTAAAAAAGAAAGATGAGAAAAATACTAGTTCCATCGCACCAACAAAATTAAAAAATAATAAGATTTTCAAACCATTTGAAGCATTAGTTAATATGTACGGAACTCCTAGTTATAATGAGATAGATCCGACAAGCTTCTTTGCAATAACTTATATTTTACTTTATGGCATGATGTTTGGAGATTTAGGACAAGGAATAATATTCTTGTTAATAGGATTATTTTTAAAGAATAAAAATAAGTTATTTTCAGATATGATATTACGAATTGGATTTTCTGCTTCAGTATTTGGACTGTTGTATGGATCATTTTTTGGAAATGAAACTTTAATACCTACATTATTAATTAAGCCGTTTGATAATATCCTTACAGTATTAATAGCCTCTGTAAGTTTTGGTTTTATTCTGATGTTTATATCATACTTAATGGGTATTTATAATAAGTTAATAAAACAAAAGGACATAGAAGAAGCAATATTTGATAAGGAAGGATTAGCAGGGCTTATAATGATGGTCTCTTTTGTAATATTGATATTATCTATTACAAAAATATTATCAGTTAGTGTTCTAGTACCAATCATAACTTTAGTTATTTCTATAATTATGGAAATATTTAAAAAGCCATTAAGCATTAAGCTTACAAGAGATAATGAAAAAATGGAAAATAAAGCTGATTATTATGTTGAAAGTTCATTTTCAATAGTAGAAGCATTGCTTTCAGTATTTTCTAATTTAGTATCATTTACCCGTGTAGGCGCTTTTGCTATAAACCATGTTGGACTATTTTTAGCATTTAAAACTATGGCAAGCCTTGTAGGTGGAATAGGTTCAATAATTATTTTAATATTAGGTAATGCTCTAATAATTGGTCTTGAAGGAATGGTAGTCTTTATACAAGGATTAAGACTTGAGTATTATGAATTATTTAGTAAATATTACAAGGGCGATGGTAGATTGTATAAACCAATAAAAAGCATAGAAGATTAAGGAGAGTTATATGATAATAGAAATTTCAATTTTAGCAGCTTTAATAGTATTTTTAACCATATCATCAGGAGTTTATTTAACAAAACATAATGAATTAAGTTCAAAGGCTAAGTTAAAAAAGGCATTAAAAATTAATCTATCAGCATTTATTCCTGTTATGGCAATGATATTAGTTTTAATAATGCCTGAAAGTTCACATGCTGCTTCTAGTGCACAAACTGCTACAAATAGCGACGGTTTAAAGTATATAGGCGCAGCATTATCTACTGGTCTTGCAACTATCGGAACAGGTTATGCAGTAGGTGCAGTTGGCCAAGCAGCATTAGGAGCGATCTCAGAAGATCAATCCATCCTTGGTAAAACAATAATATTTGTCGGCCTAGCTGAAGGTATTGCTATCTTTGGTGTAATTATTTCAATTTTGATTTTATTTGCATAATGAAAGCTAGAGTAATAACCAGCGATGAGTCCAAACTTATAGGATTTAGAATAGCAGGTATAAAAGGTGAAAAAATAACTAATAAAGAGAGTTTCATAGAGTTTTTCAAAAATTGTAATGATGATAGCATAGCGCTTATCATCATTACTTCTGAATTATATGATAAATATACTCATGTAATTGAAGAATTTAGAAATGAACACGAAAAACCCTTAATTGTAAGAATTTAGGAGTGTAATTATGCTAGATTTAGAATCTAAAATCTCAAGTTTTAGAAAGATGATTTGGGATTATGAAAAACAAAAATCAGAAAAACAATTATATGATTCCACCGAAAAAGAAAGTAATAATATAAAGAATAAAGAAGAAGAGTTAAAAAGAGAACAAGAAGAATATTTAAATAAACGTAGAGAATTTTACAGAATAAAAAAGAATGAGTTAGTTTCAAAAAATTCCGAAGAGTTAAAAAAATCATATTTAAAATATAAAAGCCATCTTCTTGAAGATTTATTAGAAGATATCAAAGATAAACTTTTAGAATATACAAAAACAGAAGAATACAAAAATAAGCTTAAAGATGAAGTAGAGCAAAATTTTGATTTTGAAAATGAAATTTTATTGGTAAAAGAACAAGATAAAGCTATCTTTAAAGGCAATGATTATAATATTGATACCCTCGATGATAAATATATCGGAGGTTTTATGATTGTAGATAAAAATAAAGTTTATAGATATGATTATACTCTTTTGCGCAAATTAAGAGATAAGCATTATGATATAGGAAAGAAATTATATAAATTGTTGGAGAGTGATAAATAGTGCAATCAAAAGTGATTTTAATAAATGGTCCTGTAGTAGTTTGTGATAATGCAAAAGACTTACGCGTTAAAGAGATGGTAAAAGTAGGTAGTAAAAATTTAATTGGAGAAATTATTTCAATTGATGATAATAAAGCTACTATCCAAGTTTATGAAGATACTACAGGATTAAAAATAGGAGATATCATTGAATCAACACATAGAGCATTGTCTGTTAGGCTAGGCCCAGGTCTTATAGGAAATATGTTTGATGGTATTGAAAGACCATTACAAGAAATATCTGAAAAACATGGAGCTTTTATACCTTCAGGCCTTGGTATGAAAAATCTAAATGAAGAAAAACTTTGGGATGTAAAAATCAAAGTAAAAAAAGGCGACAGAATAAAAGAAGGCGATATATATGCAACTATTCAAGAGACAAAAGTTATAGAGCATAGACTTATGAGCCAATATGATGGGGTCGTAGTTGATAGTAAAGAAGATGGAAAATACACAATAGAAGATACTGTTGTTAAGCTTGATACTGAAGATGGTGACAAAGAATTAAAATTATATCAATATCATCCTGTTAGAATCCAAAGAGATGTAGTGGAAAGTAAGCCTCTTACAAAATTATTAAAAACTGGACAAAGAGTACTCGATATATTTTTCCCAGTAGTTAAAGGAGGAACAGTTGCAATACCTGGAGGATTTGGTACGGGTAAAACTATGCTACAGCATCAATTCGCTCAATATTGCGATGCCGATATAATTGTATATATTGGTTGCGGTGAACGTGGTAATGAGATGACGCAAGTACTAGAAGAATTTCCAGAACTTGAAGATCCAAACACAGGTGAGAAATTGATGAATAGGACTATTCTAATAGCAAATACATCAAATATGCCTGTTGCAGCCAGAGAGGCGTCTATATATACTGGTATAACAATTTGCGAATACTTTAGAGATATGGGTTATGATGTTGCTTTAATGGCAGATTCAACTTCTAGATGGGCAGAAGCTCTACGAGAGATTTCTGGAAGACTTGAAGAAATTCCTGCTGAAGAGGGATATCCTGCTTATTTAGGTTCAAGACTAGCTCAATTTTATGAAAGAGCTGGAGACTTTGAAAACTTAAATGGAACAAATGGATCTGTAACACTAATAGGTGCAGTTTCGCCTACAGGAGGAGATTTCTCTGAACCAGTTACTGAAAATACTAAAAGATGTGTAAATGTGTTTTTAGGATTGGATAAATCACTAGCATATTCTAGGCATTATCCAGCAATAAATTGGTTAACATCATATTCAAATTATCTAGATAATCTAAAAAATTATTATGAAGAAGAGCTCGGAGAAGATGTCGTTTCTTTGAGAAATGAAATGATGGAAGTACTTCTTACAGAAGATAAATTAAAGTCAATTGTAATGCTTGTTGGAGAAGACGCATTAAGTGATAGTCAAAAAATAACTATGCAAATAGCTCAAATTCTAAGAGTTGGATTTTTACAACAAAATGCATTTAACAAAATAGATAAGTACGTTCCCCTTGATAAACAAATACAGATGCTAAAGACAATAAAGCTATTAAAAGATTTGTCATTTAAAGCACTAAAATCTAAAGTAGCTTTTGATAAAATTTATAATGAAGATTTATATGTAAAAGTAACAAATATTAAATATGAAATAGAAAATGATCAACTAGAAAAGTTTAGAACTTTAAACTCAGAAATAAGTTCATATTATCAAAATATCATTGATGAAGGTGGTAAAGCTTGAAAAAAGAATATATAAAAGTTAAAAAAATTGAATCGTCAATTATAGAAATAGAAGCTAATCCTGATATAAGTTACAATGATGTAGTAGAGATTGAAACTTTAGGAATGAACTTTGTAGGACAGGTTATTAAAATTGAAAAAGATCTAGTAACTGTAGAAGTTTTTGGAAATACACAAGATTTTTCTACAGATGATATAGTAATTAAATTTATAGACCATCCTTTCCAAATAGCTCTAGATGAATCAATATTAGGAAGAACTTTTAATGGAATTGGTAAACCTATAGACGGTGGAGGAGAGGTTTATTCAGACAAATTTTATGATATTGAAGGCCTTCCTTTAAACCCTGTAGCTCGTGAATATCCAAGAAATTTTATACAGACTGGTATTTCTTCTATTGATACTTTGATGACCTTAATTAGAGGACAAAAATTACCAATATTTTCAGCTTCAGGTCTACCTCATAATCAAATAGCATCTCAAATTATAAGACAAGCAAAACTTAAGACAGATGAAGATTTTTGTTTTGTTTTTGCTGCAATGGGTGTTAAAAAAGATGAAGCTTTGTATTTTGAAGATCAATTTAAAAAATCTGGTGTAAAAGATAATGTAGTTATGTTTGAAAACCTAGCTGACGATCCGATTATGGAAAGGCTAATCACGCCAAAATGTGCTTTGACGGCAGCAGAATATTTAGCTTATGAAAAACATAAACATGTTTTAGTTATTTTAACTGATATTACAAGCTATTGTGAAGCATTAAGAGAAGTATCATCCATTAGACAGGAAGTACCAAGTCGTAAGGGATATCCAGGCTATTTATATTCAAATCTTGCAACTCTCTATGAAAGAGCAGGAATTATTGATGGTGTCGAAGGATCAGTTACGCTTATACCAATTCTTACAATGCCAAATGATGATATAACTCATCCAATACCAGATTTAACAGGATATATAACTGAAGGACAGATAGTTGTTTCACGAAGTCTGGATCAAAAAGGAATTTATCCACCAATTAATGTACTTCCATCATTATCAAGATTGATGAAAGATGGTATAGGTGAAGGATATACTCGAGAAGATCATGAGGACTTGATGAATCAATTATTTGAATCATATTCTAAAGTGCAAGATGTAAGAAGTATTTCTCAAATAGTTGGAGAAGATGATTTGTCCGATTCCGATAAACAATTTTTGAAATTTGGTGATGAATTTGAAAAAGAATTCTTAAGCCAAAGTCAAATAGAAAATAGAGAAATAGAGGAAAGTTTAGATAAAGGCTGGCAATTATTAAGAAAACTTCCAAAAAATCAACTACACAGAGTTTCTACAGATATTAGGAAAAAATATTTGGAGAATATAGATGAATGATTCAAAAATAGCAGCTACAAAGTCTAATTTAATCGCGATTAAAGATAAATTAGATCTTATGAATCAGGGATATGATATACTAGATAAGAAAAGAAAAGTTCTATTTCAATTGTATTTAGAAAAAATCAAACAAAGAGATGAATTTAGAAAAGAAGTAAGTGATACTATTGACAATGTTTTTAAAAAAATTAGAAATTCCGAAATTTTATTGGGTCGAGAGAAAATAAAAGAAATTTCACAAACTATTCCAGAAGATAATTCTCTAAAACTAGTGTATAAAACCCTTATGCAAACAAAAATACCAATAGTAGAATTTGAAAAAAGTAAATTGTCTTTATCATATTCATTTAATTCAACAAATTCTGTATTTGATGAAACAGTATATGAATTAAGCGAAGTCAAAGAGAAAATTTTTAAACTTGCTGAATACGATACAGCTATTTACAATTTAAACAGAGAAATGAAAAAGGTTGAAAAGAAAGTTAATTCGTTATCTAAAGTTCAAATACCAAAATATGAGCGAGTATTAAAAGAAATTTCATCACAAATCGAAGAAAAAGAAAGAGAAGAATTCTCAAAAACGAAAATTGTAAAAAATAATAAATTAAAAAAAGAAAATAATTAAAGATTTTCTAGAATTTACCAGGGTTGTATAGACTCCGGTTTTAATATGTAAAGTAAATTTAATAAGTATGTTATTATAATAAAAAGATTAATATTGTTTTTTCATATTCTTCTCCTTTTTTATTATTTTAAGCGTCAAAGGTAATAACATATAAAATCGAGAAATTCTTCTCTTAAATATTATTATAAGATAAATATGATAATATATCAATATAAATTTATAAAATAATTTCAATATATATATCATGAACTATATCGACTGAACCATTATCTTACTCTATTAATAAAATTTTACAGCTATGATATAATATTAATATTGAGGTGAAGTATGTTAGAAAACTACAAATACGAAAAATTAACACCAATGCTTAAGCATTATATTGATATAAAACAAGATTTTAAAGATGCGATACTTTTATATAGAGTAGGAGATTTTTATGAAACATTTTTTGAAGATGCAATAATAACTTCAAAAGCTTTACAATTAGCTCTTACTGGGAAAGAATGTGGACATGACAAAAAAGCTCCAATGTGTGGAGTTCCTCATCATGTAATTGATAATTATATAAATAAGCTTGTTAAAAAGGGTCATAAAGTAGCTTTGTGTGATCAGGTTGAAGATCCTAAGTATGCTAAGGGGCTCGTTAAAAGAGCTGTTACTAGAATTATAACTCCAGGAACTATAACAGATTCTGACTCTATAGATAAAACAAAAAATAATTTTCTGCTATCAATTTTTGTTAATCATTCTGAAATAACTGCATCCTATTGCGATGTAACAACTGGAAAAATTGTATGTTTTGTCCTAAGAGGAGATAATAATTATATTGGAAAATTAATGATTGATCAAATTGGGAAAATTGATCCTTCTGAGATTTTAATTAATTCGGATTATGACAATCATTTATTAAAAGATTTTTTTCAATCTGAAAACAATCTATTTATTAATTATCTGACAGTAAATAAAATAAAAAAAGAGTTAACCGGAAAAATTATTGAAGAACATTTAGGGGAAAAATCATTAGATTTAGTTTCTTTTGACAATTTTTTAATGATATCAATCTCTAATTTGTTGGATTATATATACAATTATCAAAATGAAAATCTAAGCCATATAAATAATATTGAGATAATAGATGTCAATGATTTTTTGCAGCTAGATATAAATACTAGAAAAAATTTAGAACTTCATAAGAATCTTAATACCAATACTAGAAAAGATTCTTTAATTGATATAATTGACAATACAGATACAGCCATGGGTTCTAGATTATTAAATTATTGGCTTGAAAGACCATTAATAGATAAAAACAAAATTAATTTTAGGCTTGATACAGTAGGTTTTCTACATGATAATTTTAAAGTTTCGAAAAAAATTACAGACTTTCTAGATGATATTTATGATTTAGAAAGAATAGTAGGGAGAATTTCATACAAAAGATGTAATGCTAGAGATTTTATTTCATTAAAAAATTCTATTAGAAATATACCCTGTTTAAAAGAGTTCTTATTAAGTTTGGATAATAAAAATTTAAATTATTTTGGCGATGCTTTATTAGATTTAAAAGAGATATTTAATTTAATCGATAAATCTATAAATCCTGATGCACCTATATCAATTACTGAAGGGGATATCATCAAAACAGGATATGATGATGATTTAGATAAATTAAAGGATAATTCAAAAAATGCAAAAACAAAACTTATTGAATATGAAGAAGATGAAAAAAATCGATCTGGTATTAAAAATTTAAAAATAAAATTCAACAAAAATAATGGATATTCTATTGAAGTAACTAAAAGTAATATAGATAAGGTTCCAGGTGATTATATACGAAAACAAACTTTAAAAAATCAAGAAAGATATACTACTGAAAAGTTGGAAGAATTATCTAGTCTAATATTAGGTGGAAAAGAGAGTATTAATGATCTTGAATATAGGCTATTTAATAAAATACGTGATGTGATTTTAAACAATGTAAAAAAAATTCAACATGTAGCAAATATGATCGCTAATCTTGATGCGCTTAATTCCTTAGCTAAGATTTCTGTAAAAAATAATTATTGTAAACCTATAATTACAAATGATAATGTAGTAGAAATAAAAGATGGAAGACATCCTATTATTGAAAAAAATTTGAGAGAAAATGAATTTATAGCAAATGATACAAATATTGGTTCAAATAATAATTTAATCCAAATAATTACAGGTCCTAATATGGCGGGAAAGTCAACTTATATGAGGCAAACTGCAATTATAATAATACTTGCTCAAATTGGTTCATTTGTGCCAGCAAAAAGTGCTACAATTTCCATATGTGATAAAGTGTTTACTAGAATTGGCGCATCTGATAATATTTCCAAGGGTGATTCTACATTTATGCTTGAAATGAAAGAAGTTAGCAATATTTTAAAAAATGCGACCAAGAATTCTTTTGTAGTATTGGATGAAGTTGGTAGAGGTACTGGAACTGATGATGGACTCAGTATTGCAATGAGTTTAGTAGACTATCTTAGTAAATATACAAAAGTTAAGACTGTATTTGCAACTCATTTTCATGAATTAACAATACTTGCAGATAGGTATGAGAATGTAGTTAATTTAAAGATTAATATTGAAGAGAAAAATGGTAAATTAATCTTTTTAAGAAAAATAAGCAAAGGTAAATCAAATAGAAGTTATG
This sequence comes from Tissierellia bacterium, assembly GCA_030527425.1. Classification (GTDB taxonomy): domain Bacteria; phylum Bacillota; class Clostridia; order Tissierellales; family Peptoniphilaceae; genus JAUNAV01. The sequence continues at coordinate 13,835 of JAUNAV010000009.1, read as the reverse complement.
GTATAGAAGTAGCTAAGATGGCAGGACTACCCAGTATTCTTATTTTAAATGCAACTTCGATTTTAAATAAATTAAATAATACGGATGATGAAATTTTCGATAAAAATGATGATAAATATGACAATATAGACAATGAATGTATAATAAAATTAAAAGAAAGAGCTAAAAATATTGATCTATACGAATTAACACCTTTAGAATCTATGAATATTTTAAACGATCTTATTGAAAGGATTGATAATTTATAATGATTAAAGTTCTAGATAAGAATACTATTAAAAAAATTGCTGCAGGTGAGGTTATAGAATCCCCTTTTTCAATTGTAAAAGAATTAGTAGAAAATTCAATAGATGCAGGGGCTAATAATATAATTGTGGAAATAAAGTCAGGAGGTAAAAAATATATAAGAGTTACAGATGATGGTTCTGGAATAAAAAAAGATGAAATATTATTAGCTTTTAAAAGACATGCCACATCTAAAATAGACAAATTTGACGACTTATACTCTTCGTTTTCAATGGGATTTAGAGGAGAAGCTTTAGCGTCCATTTTATCATGTTCTGATATTTCTATCATTACAAAATCTAAGAATGAAAAGATTGGTTCAAAAATTGAATTTCAAAATTCAGAAGTAATAAATAGAGAAGATATAGCCACAAATACAGGCACAACAATTATTTGCAAAGATATCTTTTCTTACATCCCAGTTAGAAGAAAATTTCTTTCATCAGATTTGAGTGAATCAAATAAAATAACAAAATTGATGTATATTTTAGCTATCGGAAATTCTAATATAAGCTTTAAATATATCAAAGACCAAAGAGAGATATTTAGAACTTACTCAAATCTTAGCTTAGTCGATAATATGGCTGAATTATTAGATAAAAGCTATGCTGATGAGTTAATTGAAATAAATGAAGACTATAAAAAAGTAAAAATTAAAGGCTATATTTCAACTAGCAATTATTATAGAGGCAATAGATCCTTACAGTATTTATATGTGAATAAAAGATATGTGGAAAATGATGCGATTAATGCAAGAATTGAAAAATTATATAACAATTTAATACCTAATAATAGATTTCCAGCGTATCAATTATTCATTGAGGTTGATCCATCAGAAATTGATATAAATATTCATCCCAATAAGAGAAAAATCAAATTTTCTTATGAAGACGAAGTGTTAGACTTTATTGAAAAATCTATAGCGAAAAAATTATTTTATAGCGATAAAAAACGAGAAATTAAATCTCCAAATAAGAAAAATGAGGATATTTTCTACAATGATTCTTATAATGAGATATTAGATCTTATGAATCCTCAAGTTTCTTCAGAATTCATGGCAAATGAGACCAATGAAGATTATGTTTATGATGAAAATAATAAGTCATTAAGCAAAACTTTAAAATCTGGTGAGCAAATGAATTATTTAGAAGAAGAAAATTCTTCTATTAATAAAAATGTACTAAAATCAGATGATAAGGATAATGATGAAAAAAATCAAATAAATAGGTTTAAAGATTATACCTATCGATGTTCATTTTTTTCTAGATATTCGCTATTTGAAAAAGAGGATAGTTTATTGGTTCTAGATCATAGAATTGCAGACGAAAAAATAAAGTTTGAAAAATACAAAAAAGACTTTAAAAATAACACTGTTAATTCGCAGATTTTACTAAAGCCATATGAAATTTCATTAAAAAATAATGAGATGACTGAATTTAAGGAAAATTTTGAAATCATAAAAAAATTAGGTTTTGATGCAGATATTTTTAGTGAAGGCAGTATCATGATCAGAGCTATTCCTATCTTTTTTGATCAGCCAGAAAATCTAGATTTTTTCTATCAAATACTTGATGCAGCAAGTGATATCGATGCATATTTTGATAAGAAAATAAGTAGAATTATAAAATCATATGCATTTAGAAAAGGTGATAAAATAAATTGCGAGCAAGCTACTTCTTTATTAAATGAACTTAATAATTTTAAAGACTGTTTTAAGACCTATGACGGTAGAAACACTATTGTGTTTATAAAGAAGAATGAAATGGAGAAGTTTTTTGAAAGATAGAGTAATAATTATAACCGGACCAACTGCAAGCGGTAAAAGTGATATTGCAATTGACTTAGCTTTAAAATTGGATGCTGAGATTATTTCTTCAGATTCTCAACAGATATATAAATATATGAATATCGGAACGAACAAGGTGAGTATTGACGAATTACAAAAAGTGAAGCATCATATGATTGATATCATAGAAGCAGATGAAGATTATAGTGTTGAAGAATTTTCAAAACAAGCTAGAAGAATTATTTCTGATATAAATAAACGAAATAAAATTGCTATATTAACTGGAGGTACTGGTTTTTATATTGATTCCATATTATTTAATTATAATTATGGAGCTGGAAAGAAAGATTTGGAATACAGAAAAAAGCTTGAAAACTTAGCTAAAGAAAATGGAAATGAGTTTATTTATAATCTTTTAATGGATATAGATCCTGTAACTGCTAAAAAATATCATCCTAATGAAAGAAATAGAATCATCAGAAATCTTGAAATTTATAAAAAAACTAGAGAAAAACCTTCTGAAGTAAAAAAAGGAAACAACAAAATAAATGATCAAATTGACTTTTTTATAGTGACAATTAACTATAAGGACAGACAAAAATTATATGAAAAAATAAACAAAAGAGTTAAATTGATGATAAACGAAGGTTTAGTAGAAGAAACTCAAAATTTGGTACAAAAATATAATTTAGATAAATATAGTAAGTCTTTAAAAGCAATAGGTTATAAGGAAGCATATAGTTATTTACAAGGTGAAATTAGCCTTGAAAAATTAGAATATGATATTGCCATTAATACTAGACATTATGCAAAAAGACAGATAACTTGGATGAAAAAATACAATAAATTCGATAATAGCATGTTGGTATTTAGAGAAGATTTTAAAGATAAAAATTCAATTTCTAATAGAATTATTGATCAGTTAAAGAGGTTAAACTTTGAAATTTAGATTAGAAGATATTTATAAAAAAGAATATGGTATAGATAAGAATATAGTAAAATTTGTAAATGATAGTGTTAAAAATTTAACAAAAGAATTTGAAGATTTAGATTCAATTCAAGAATTTAATATGACAAAAGTCCTTAATTCTTTTAAAAAAAATAGACTATCGAATACTGCCTTTAATTGGACTACAGGTTATGGTTTTGGAGATGATGGGGTAGTAACTACGGAAAAAATTTTTAGCGACATTTTTCATACTGAAGATAGTTTGGTCAGAAGCAATATAGTTTCAGGAACGCATGCCATTTCAATTGTTCTATTCGCATTAACTAATTATGCAGATGAAATTATATCAATTACTGGAGACCCTTATGATACTTTACAAGATGTAATTGGAATTAGTGGAAATTCTAAGGGGAATTTAAAAAGTCGTGGAATTAATTATACAAAAATTGATCTTAAGGATGGTAAAATTCAGTACGATAAAATTAATAAAGATTTACTAAAAAATAAAAAGATTGTACTTTTACAAAGATCAACTGGCTATAGTAATAGATCAGCATTTACTATTGATGAACTAGAAAAAGCGATAAAACTATGTAAAAAAAGTAATCCGAATTCAATAATTTTTGTCGATAATTGTTATGGAGAGTTTACAGAACTTAAAGAACCTACAGATATTGGAGCTGATATAATCGCGGGTTCATTAATTAAAAATATTGGTGGTGGTATAGCATTAACTGGAGGCTACATTACAGGTAAAAAAGATCTTATAGAATATTGTGCAAATTATTTGACCTCACCAGCGATAGGTAAAGAAGAAGGACTAAGCTTTGGGACTACTAGAAATGTGTTGCAAGGTTTGTATTTTGCTCCCAAGACTACCATGGAATCTATTAAAGTTGGTTTGTTATTTTCAATGGCCTTTTCGAAACTTGACTACGATATTATACCTAAAGTAAATCAAAAAAGAAGCGATATAGTTCAATCAATAATTTTAAAAGATAAAGAAAAGATGATAGATTTTTGTAAATCAATACAAGAAGTTTGTTCGATTGATTCACATATAACACCAATACCATATCTGATGCCTGGATATCAAGATGAAGTAATAATGTCTGCAGGAGGATTTATAGATGGTGCTACTAGTGAATTATCTGCTGATGGGCCAATTAGAGAACCTTTCATTATTTATCTTCAAGGCGGTTTAAACTTTTATCAAGGTAAATTAGCTCTAATGAATGTATTACAAAAATTTAAGGATAAAAATTATATTGAAATATAAATATACCTGTCTAAATATTAGACAGGTTTTATAAATTTAAAGGATTTTTATTTATAGCTTTTTTCAAATCTTCATCTTCTATATGAGTGTATATTTGTGTTGTAGCAACACTTTCATGTCCTAAGATTTCTTTTAAAGCCCTTATATCTACATCTCCGTATCGATACATCAAAGTAGCAGCAGTATGTCTTAATTTATGAACCGAATAAACACTTGTATCAAAACCTGCTTTTTCTAAGTACTTATCTAACATATGTTGAACAGCTCTTTTACTCATTCTCTTTTTTCTAGTTGAAATGAATAGAGCTTTTTCTTCTTTACCATTTAAATATTTATTTCTGATAATTTTATAATTGTTCAATTCATCAATACATTTATCTGAAAGGTAGATAGTTCTTTCCTTATTTCCTTTACCAATTACAGATAGGTGATCATCTTTAATTGTATTTATATCAATGCTTACAAGCTCTGATAATCTCATTCCTGTAGTTAAAAACATAAACACTATAGCCATATCTCTATTTTGAAGAAATTCATTTTTTTCTTTGGATATTTCATTTAACAAAGTCTTAGTTTCCTCAAGGGTAAGGTATATAGGTTGTCTTTTATTTTGTTTTGGATTTTTTAATTTTTCTGTAATATTTGAATCTATTAATTCCACGTCTGAATATAAGTATCCAAAAAAAGACCTTAAAGCTGAGATTTTACGGCTTCTAGTATTTGAGCTATCTTTTCTAATATTGTCAAGATAACTTAAATATTGATATAAGTCCGACAAATTGATCTCGTTTAGAAAATTTCTAGTAATGGAATTATTGATTTTGGATTCAAGAATCGAATCGTCTGAAATATTTTTGTATTCGGGAAATTTTCTCAATGCTTCAAAGGCGAGAAAGACGCACAGATCATATTGATATTCTGCAATAGTTGATTTTGATAAACCTTGTATAGTTTTTAAATAATCAATGTAGTCTGTAAAAATATTTGCGTAAATTTTCATTTAAACTCCTTAAATAGATTATACTTAGATTATATCATAAAATACATTATTTGTCACAAAATTATTATTTTGTGACATAATATTTTTGTCTTACCTATCTCTTTAAATTATACATTTAAAAAACATCCTTTTATTCTTGAAATCTAAAGGATGTTTCATTAAATGCCCTTTTTAGAGCTTAATTTCGTTTTAACGACCAATTATACTTCTCATTATTTAATTTCATTTATAAAATCTAACATTCTATTTAAAGCTTCTCTTAATTGTTCCTCTTTAATTGCATATGATATTCTTATATAATTACTATTTCCAAATGCACTTCCTGGAGTTAATGCTATTTCTTTTTCTTGTAAAATTAAGTTGCAAAAATCAATATCATTATTAATTGACTGAGATCTTATTTTTTTTCCAAAAGTTTTTCTAATGTCTATAAACATGTAAAAAGCTCCTTCTGGTACTATAAGTTTTAACATATTATTCTTTTTTAATAAGTCGATAATTAAATCACGTCTTTTTTCAAAAGTTTTGATTCTTTGTTTAAATAAATTAATATTTTCATTCTTTTTCTCTAGAGCTTCTAAAGCAGCATATTGAGAAATTGTATTTGTATTTGATGATATATGACTTTTCATTTTTTTCATAGATTTAATAATCTCCTTATTCGCATGGGCATAACCAATTCGCCACCCGGTCATAGAATAAGTTTTAGAAAATCCATTTATTGTAATTGTTAAATCTTTAACAGACTTTATGGAACCTATAGAAAAATTATTATTTTTCGAGTAGTTGATTTCCTCATAAATTTGATCTGATATAATAAAAATATTCTTTTTATAAATCAATTTAGCTAATCCTCTTATAAAATCGTTAGAATATATTATTCCAGTCGGATTTGATGGCGAACATATTATAATGCATTTAGTTTTATTTGTTATATTATCCTCTATTTGTTTTATAGATGGATTTTTGGGATCTGTAGATTTTATAATTTTTTGATTTGCATATAATAGCTTAATCATTTCAGGATAACTAGTAAAATAAGGATCAAGTAACAAAACCTCATCTCCTGGATCTAAAATAGATTTTAAAGCTAAGTAAATCGCTTCCTTAGCTCCATTTGTTACAATTATATTATTTTCATCTCCCTCAAGATTATCTAATAATCTTAAATTCTCCATTATAGCTTTTCTTAAAGGCTCAATTCCAGCTACATCTGTATATGTCGTAAAATTATTATCTATAGCATTTATCGCTGCTTTTTTTATATAGTCAGGAGTATTAAAATCTGGCTCACCAACTGATAGATCAATTATATCCTTGCCTTCATTTTTTAACTTTTTAGCTTTTGAAGATATTTTTAAAGTTTGAGATTCGCTAATACTATTTAATACATTAGAAAGTTTCATTTTTCTTCACCTCTTTAGATTTTTAAAAAAGAGCAGATAAAATCTGCTCTTTATTTTACTTCGCATATTCTGTTGCTCTAGTTTCCCTTATGACATTTACTTTGATTTGACCAGGGTATTCTAGTTCAGATTCGATTTTTTTAGCTATTTCTTTTGCTGTAACTACCATTTTATCATCTGAAATTTCATTTGGCTTTAGCATAATCCTAAGTTCTCTACCTGCTTGTAGAGCAAAAGATTTTTCTACTCCAGAAAATGAATTTGCTATATTTTCAAGATTTTCAAGTCTTTTAATATAATTTTCTAAAGTTTCTCTTCTTGCACCAGGTCTAGCGGCTGATAATGAATCAGCAGCTTGTACCAATATAGCTTCTGGACAAATTGGCTCAACATCGTTATGATGAGATTGTATACAATTGACTACATATTTATTCTCACCATATTTCTTAGCAGCATTTACTCCAATTTCAACATGAGTACCTTCAACTTCGTGGTCAATTGCTTTACCAATATCATGTAACAAACCACCACGTCTTGCTATTTGAGCATTTGCACCAATCTCATTAGCCATCATCTCAGCAAGGTTAGCAACTTCTACAGCATGTTTTAAAACATTTTGTCCATAAGATGTTCTAAATTTTAATTTACCAACTAGTTTGACTAATTGTGGATGTAAATTATTTACTCGTGCACGATCACATGCATTTTCACCATCTTCAATAATTTTTTGTTCAATCTCTTCTTTAGCTTTATTAAGTGTTTCTTCAATTCTTGAAGGATTAATTCTTCCATCTAAAATTAATTTTTCTAAAGCTTGTTTAGCAATTTCTCTTCTTATGGGTTCAAATGCAGAAATAACAACGGCTTCAGGTGTATCATCTATTATTAAATCTACACCAGATAATGTCTCAAAAGCTCTAATATTTCTGCCTTCTCTACCAATTATGCGTCCTTTCATGTCATCATTAGGTAATGAAACGACTGCAACAGTACTCTCTGCCACTTGCTCAGCAGCGTACCTTTGAATAGAGGTAGCTATAATTTCAGTAGCTATTTTTTTAGAATCATTTCTAGTTTTTTCTTCATACTCTTTTATAATTCGAGCAGATTCATGAATAGAATCTTTCTTAACAGATTCAAGAAGAATTTCTTTAGCTTCATTTCTAGTTAAACCGGCAACTTCTTGAAGTTTAGATTCTTGAGCTTCTATCAATTGATCAATTTTTTGCTCTTTGTTTCTAACTTTTATTTGTTCTTTAGAAAGATTATCCATCTTTTTATCAAAAAGTAGAGATCTACTATCTAAGCTTTCTTCTTTTTTAAGAAGTCTTTTTTCCATACTACGAAGCTCATCTTTTCTTGATCTGAGCTTTTGTTCATTGTTCAATTTTATTTTTTGGATTTCTTCTTTAGCCTGTAGAATTGACTTCTTTTTTGTAAGTTCAGCTTCTTTATTGGCTTGCTCTATTATCTCTTTGGATAAAACTTCAGCTGTGCCAATTTTTGATTCTCCAACTTTTTTTCGATAAATATAGCCTAATATGAAAGCAACAAAAGCGATAACAATTAATAATATCACTGTAATTGTATATGAAATAACAATCACCTCCTATTAGTGCTAATTGGAATAAAATAATATTTATCCCTTTATTATTATATCACATTTATTCTATTAATAAAAACCAGAAATGATTTCAAAAAAAATATAAACTTCTATATTGATGATCAATGTCTCAAGTTATATAGTTATTTAATTAAAAATAAAAACAGAGGCATTTTGCCCCTGTTAATATTCTTAATTTACTTTTCTTCTATTTCTTGATTTTCATCTAAATCTTCTTCAGGATTTAAAGTTTGTCTAATCTTGGATTCAATTTCTTCTCTTATATCGTCATTTTCTTCAATATATTTTTTAACTTTTTCTCGACCTTGTCCTAGTTTTTCGCCATTATAGCTATACCATGAACCTGCTTTTTCAACTATATCAAGATCTGTTGCAGTATCTAATATTACACCTGATTTGGAAATTCCTGTTCCATACATAATATCAAATTCAACTACTTTAAATGGTGGTGCCACTTTATTTTTTACAACTTTAACACGAGTTCTATTACCAATTATATCATCGCCTTCTTTGATACTTTGAACTCTTCTAATATCTAATCTTACACTTGAGTAAAATTTCAGAGCACGTCCACCTGTGGTTGTTTCAGGATTTCCAAACATTACTCCTACTTTTTCTCTCAATTGATTTATAAAAATTACAGTTGCATTGGACTTTGCTATAGCTCCAGTTAACTTTCTTAAAGCTTGGCTCATAAGTCTTGCCTGTAGGCCTACATGAGAATCTCCCATTTCACCTTCTATTTCAGAACGTGGCACAAGAGCTGCTACTGAGTCAATGACTACCAAATCAACGGCATTACTTCTAACAAGACTTTCTGCAATATCAAGTCCTTGTTCACCTGTGTCAGGTTGTGAAAGAATAAGATCATCTACATTAACACCAAGATTTTCAGCATAAAAAGCATCTAAAGCATGCTCTGCGTCAATAAAAGCACATGTTTTTCCTGTCTTTTGATCTTCTGCTATACAATGAAGAGCTAGAGTTGTTTTTCCTGAAGATTCTGGTCCATAAATTTCAATGACTCTTCCTCTTGGTAAGCCTCCAATACCTAATGCCATGTCCAAATTAATTGCACCTGTGGGAATAGCTGAAACTTTAACTTTAGGTGCATCACCCATTTTCATAATTGAGCCTTTACCATATTTTTTTTCTATTTGCTTGAAAGCTTGCGATAATGCTTTTTGTCTATCATCAGATTCCATTATTTAGGTTCCTTTCTAAATGTTTTCTAAGTCTAATACTTTTTTGTTTTTCAATAAATAGTCTACACCAGATAAAATTGTAAGTATGACAGCCAAATAAAATACAATTAAATCAAGATGTAGAGGCCAGTTAATATTTAACAATAACATAACTATAGCTACACATTGTGTCATAGTTTTAGCTTTTCCATATATACTAGCAGCTATAGTTATATTCTGACTTTGTGCAATAGTTCTAAAGCCTGTTATAATTAATTCTCTCGCTATAATAATAATTACTGCCCATCCAGCTACTATATTAGCTTCAGCTAATAAAATAAAAGCTGCCATAGTCAATATTTTGTCCACTAAAGGATCTAAAAATTTTCCAAACGTAGTTACTAAATTTCTACTTCTAGCTAAATGTCCATCGAGGGCATCAGTAAGTGATGCAATGACAAATACCAAAGCAGCTATATTATATTTTTCACCGAGAATTAAATATAATATTACAAATACAGGAACTAAAAACATTCTAACCATTGTCACTTTATTCGCTATATTCATTATACCTCCTTATTTTTTTGAAGATAGCTTTTATCTACCAAGACTTTCCTAGGCTTACTTCCTTCATATCCACCTACAACACCACGGTTTTCTAATTGATCAATTATTCTTCCTGCCCTAGCATATCCAACTTTTAATTTTCTTTGGAGTAAGGATACAGAAGCAGTGTTTTCTGAAATGATAATCTCGATTGCTTTGTCAATAAGTTCATCCTCATCATCATTTTCTTGCACTTGAACAGATTTTTCTACCTTCTCTATAGCTATTTTATCATAATTTGAAGAATTTTCATCTTTTATTGCATTTACAACTCTAACAACTTCGCTATCGCTAACAAAAGATCCTTGAATTCTTTTTGGCTTCATATAATCTGACGGATAAAATAACATGTCACCTTTTCCTAACAATTTTTCTGCTCCTGAACAATCCAAAATAGTTCTAGAATCTATTTGACTTGAAACTGCAAAAGCAATTCTCGATGGAATATTCGCTTTTATAGTTCCAGTAATTACATCAACTGTGGGTCTTTGAGTTGCAATTATTAAGTGAATACCGCAAGCTCTAGACATCTGTGCTAGTCTGCATATATAATCTTCAACTTCATTTGCACTTACCATCATTAAATCAGAAAGCTCATCTATTATAACAACCTCATATGCCAAATTTTCCATGCTTTCATCTTCTTGTTGTTTCTTTTTATATGAAGATATATCTCTTACTCTATATTCACCAAATAATTTATATCTTCTTTCCATCTCTGAAACAGCCCAATATAAAGCAGAACTTGCTTTTTTAGGATCTGAAATTACAGGCATAATCAAATGTGGAATACCATTATATACACTTAGCTCGACCATTTTTGGATCTATTAACAATAATTTAACTTCATCAGGTGAAAATTTATATATTAAACTCATAATTATGGTATTAATGCACACTGACTTACCCGACCCTGTTGCCCCAGCTACAAGAAGATGAGGCATCTTTGATATATCAGATACAACTGGACTTCCTGAAATGCTTTTTCCTAAAATAAATGGTAATTTATACTTTGATTTCACAAACTGATCTGTATTTATGAGTTCTTTAAATCCAACAATCTCCATATTTTTATTTGGAACTTCAATACCTACATGTGGCTTTCCTGGTATAGGAGCTTCAATTCTAATATCCGAGCTTGCTAATGCTAAAGCTAAATCATCTGCTAAATTTACAATCTTACTTACTTTGATACCTCGTGCAGGTTTAAGCTCAAAACATGTTACAGTAGGTCCAATATTAACTTGCATCACTTTTGATTGTATTGAAAAACTTTCTAGAGTATCTTCAATTATCTTAGCTATTTTGCTTATTTCTTTATTATTTCGTTTTTGATTATGCCCTCTATCATCTAAAAGTTCAATACTTGGATAATTATAATTGTCGAAATCTCTTTTAAGATTTTTATCAATATCCGAAAAATGCATCTGATTGGCGCTAAATTCTACGACTTTTATATCATCTGTTTTTGGGACTTGAATATTTTTTTCTTCTTTTAAATTTTCTAATTTATCTTCTTCTTTAATATTTTCTTCCATAATATCATAAGAATTATCTTCGATATTGTTAGTTTTGTTTTTATTATTTTTTTCTTTTGAAAGATTAGATAATTTTGTAGCAGTTTGCTTAGAAAGCTTCTTAAGCGATGTATATAGTTTTATAAAAAGTATTCTAGTTTTATCTTTGTATAAGGAATAATTGCCTCCACTAATTTCTATTAAGCAAAGTATAGCTAAAATAATGCTAACTATAACTATACCAACAAGTCCAATAAATTTATTCATATAAAAAGATATAATAGTACCGATAAATCCACCAGATAGCTTTAAATTAGCGATCGTTTTATCTATACTGCTAGTTAAATCTTTTGATAAAAATCTAGTAGACATAATAATGCAAAGATTTAACATTAAAAGATATATGAAAAAATATTTTCTCGCTGAAATCTTATTATTATTTCTTCTAATTACAGATATCGATGTTAAAATTACTAGTAAAGGCAGTATATATGAACTTATTCCGAAATACTTAAACATAAAACCGCCCAAAATTTTACCTAAAAATCCGGTATTATTGCTTATTACTGATATAAATAAAATTAGAGAAATTATAATTAGAAAGATGCAAAAAGCTTTTAAATCAAATTTTTTATTCAATTGTTTACTTTTATTTGTATTTTTCTTTTTTCTAGTTTTCTTTTTCGTCATAATTATCTATATAAATTATATCATATTAAGATTTATTAAATACAATAAACTGCCTTTTAAAAAGACAGTTTATGCTTTAATTTTCTTTCTTATCATCTTTTAATAATGCCTTATGAGACAAATTAATTCTTCCTTGTCTGTCTATCTCAGTGATTATTACTTTGATAGGATCTCCAATTTTTAATACATCTTCGACATTTTTTACATGTTCATTGCTTATTTGTGAAATGTGTAATAATCCTTCTTTACCAATTGCAATCTCCACAAAAGCACCAAACTTAGCTATTTTTGTAACTTTTCCATCATATATTTGACCTACTTTAGGATCTTTTGCTATAGCTTCTATCATTTCAATAGCTTTAAGACCATTTTCAGTATCCATACTTGTCACAGTTATATGCCCATCATCCTCAGTTTCTATCTTTACTCCTGTTTTATCGATAATTTGATTTATAACTTTTCCTCCAGGACCAATGATATCTCTAACTTTAGATGGCTCAACTTCAGTTGAAAAAATTCTCGGTGCATATTTAGATATCTCATCTCTTGGCTTACTAATAGTATTTTCTATTAAATCTAAAATTCTGAATCTTGCAGATTTAGCATCATCTAAGGCTTCTTTTAATACTTCTTCTCCAATACCTTTAATTTTCATATCCATTTGTAAAGCAGTAATACCATCTCTTGTTCCAGCTACTTTAAAGTCCATATCTCCTAGATGATCTTCAAGGCCTTGTATATCAGTAAGAATTGATATATCCTCCCCTTCTTTAATAAGTCCCATTGCAATACCAGCAACTGGTTTTTTAATAGGAACGCCTGCATCCATTAATGAGAGTGTAGAACCACAAATACTTGCTTGTGAACTAGATCCATTTGAGCTTAAAACTTCTGAAACCACCCTTACAGTATATGGAAATTCTTCTTGTGAAGGTATAACTGGTATAAGAGCTCTTTCAGCTAGATTTCCATGGCCTATTTCTCTTCTACCAGGAGATCTAAGAGGTTTTATATCTCCAACACAAAATGGTGGAAAATTATAATGATGAATATATGATTTTGAGATCTCTTTTCTATTTAAAGAGTCTATTACTTGTTGATCAGCTGGTGAACCTAAAGTTGTTACAGATAAAACTTGTGTTTGTCCTCTTTGAAATAAGCCAGATCCATGAGCTCTCGGTAAAAGCCCAACTTCGGCACTTAAAGGTCTAATTTCTGTCATTTGACGTCCATCTGGTCTTATTTTGTCGACAGAAATCATTTTTCTTACTTCAAGCTTCATTATAGAATCAATTATTTTTTTAATTTCCTCTTCGCTTTCAGGAAATTCTTCTTCAAATTTCTCAATAGCTTCATTTTCAATTTTTCTTATATCATCTTCTCTTTGGACTTTATCTGTAGTTCTAATTGAATCATGAATTCTCGTTGTATATAATTCTTCAATTTGATTTTTTAGTTCTATATTTATGTCAGGTGGAGTTATTTGCATTTTTTCTTTGCCAATTTCTT
>JAUNAV010000008.1 GCA_030527425.1 Tissierellia bacterium | reverse complement strand
CAATCAAAACTTCAATAATGACACAAATACTAATGATAATGTAGAAGATATAAATGATGAAGAAACTGAAGTAGAAGAAAACAACGAACAAGAACCACAAGACAATCAAGATGATGAAAACTATGATGTAGAAGATGATTTTTAAGAGGTTAAAATGCAAGAATATAGAAAACAAAGAAAAATTGAGCATATCGAAAATTACTTAAGATCATTTACTAAGTCTGATCCTTTATTTAATGATGTGTATATTGAGCATAGAGCGTTAAATGAAATAAATTTCGATGAGATAGATACATCTGTTGAATTTTTAGGAAAAAAACTGCCTTTTCCACTTATGATCAATGCGATGACTGGAGGCAGCGATATGTCTTCTGACATTAACGAAGATTTATCAAATATTTGCTATGAATTTAAAATACCTATGGCTGTTGGTAGTCAAAAAATTGTACTTGAAGATGATAGCCTTATAGATTCTTTTAAAGTGGTAAAAGAGATGAGCGATGGAGAATTTCCAGTAATAGGAAATTTAAATGCAAATTGTTCTATTGAAGAACTAAAAAAAGCATCTGATTTAATTGATGCAACAGCGATGCAATTACATTTAAATTCAGCACAAGAGCTTGTCATGCCTGAAGGCGATAGAAATTTTAAAGGAATATATGATAATATCAAAAAATTAGTAAAAGAATTTGATAAAGATATTATAGTCAAAGAAGTAGGATTTGGGATCGGAAAAAAGGATATTGAATTACTAAATGAAATAGGTGTTAAATACATTGATATATCAGGCCATGGAGGAACTAATTTTATAGAGATTGAGGATATGAGAAATTTTGATATGGATTTTTCAGACTTATATAATTGGGGTATTCCCACGGCAAAATGCTTGATAGATGCAAAAAAAGTACAAGGCGATTTTAAAATTATTTCCTCAGGAGGCGTATCTAATGCCAATTATATAGTAAAAAGCTTAATTCTTGGAGCAGATATATGCGCTATGAGTGGTGAAATTCTATCATATCTTTTGCGTGGAGGATATGATTACACCATTAATTTTATAAAAGAACTCATGTATAAGACCAAGATGATTATGGCACTTTTAGGCGTCAAAAATATTGAACAACTGAAAAAAGTTGATTATAAACTAACTGGAAAACTCAGACAATTATGTAAATAGGTCTCTTAGGAGATCTATTTTTTATTTAAATAATTAATTTGAAATATATTTTTACACATTAATATCGATATATTATTATACTTATATAATTTCTTTTGTTGACAAATTTTTTAAACAATCATAAATTAAGATATTCAAAGGAGGCAAGGAAAAATGGATTATAGAAATGATGAAGAGTTTAAAAAATTAATTCGAAAAGAAATCAATAAAAAGGATAGAAAAAGTAGTTTTTTTTCACATCTTTTAGCAGGAATCCTCGGCGCAGTTATAGCATCTTTTGTAGTAATAAATGCCATTAATGTCAAGGGATTTAAGCAAACAAAAACAAATAAAGAAAACAATAATATAACAATAAATGCATCTGAAACTAATATAGAGTCTGCCGTAGTTAAAAAGTCAATAGATTCAGTAGTTGGAATTACAACAATTGCTCAAGAGACTTCTCAGACAATTTTTGGAACTCAATCAGGTTATGTTGAAGGGGTTGGAAGTGGAGTAATTGTAAGTGAAGATGGATATATTTTAACCAATTCTCATGTAATTGAAAATGGACAGGCCCTTAAAATATCAGTACTTTTAAATGATAAAGATAGTGATAGTGTTGATGCAGACTTGATTTGGAATGATTCAACTTTAGATTTAGCTGTTATAAAAATAGATCAAAAAGGGCTTAAGCCTGTTGAAATGGCTGATAGCGATAAAGTGGAAGTTGGAAATAAGGTTATAGCAATAGGAAATCCACTTGGATTAGACCTACAATCGACGGTTACATCTGGTATAATTTCTGGACTTAATAGATCTGTTTCTTTAGATACAGGTGCAAGCATGGATGGCCTTATGCAAACTGATGCTGCAATCAATTCAGGAAATTCTGGTGGTGCTTTATTAAATCAAAATGGAGAGTTAATAGGAATTAACACAGCCAAAGCTGGAAATTCTGATGGAATAGGATTTGCAATTCCTATAAATACTGCAAAAGCCGTTGTGGATCAAATAAAAGAAACTGGAAGTTTTGAGTCAGTGTATTTAGGAATATCAGGCATTGGTGTTGATACTATAAAATCATACTTTGAAAATAATAATATGGATTTAAATACAGATCACGGTGTTTATGTAACAGATGTCTATGGCGATGACTCTAATCTTAGAAAAGGCGATATAGTAGTTGCAATAGATTCAAAAGATGTTAAAGACATGGCAGATCTTAAAAAAATTCTATTAAATTATAGAGTTGGTGATACATGTAAAGTGACTATCATAAGAGATGGCAAAAAGATAAATGTAGATTTAAAATTTACAATGAATTCCTCAAATATTAAAGAATATACTGAAGGAAAAACAAAAGAAGATAATAATGAACAAAATGATAAAAATATTTTTGATTTTCTCCCCTAATAAAAAAAGCTAATTCCACAGTGAATTAGCTTTTTCTTATATCCCTTAAATTTTCATTTAATTCATATACTTCCTTTATGTATGAGAAATAATGTTTATCTTCTTCTTTAATTTCTTCAAATAAGTCTTTTAACCACACAGCTATATATTTTGAGAGATAAAATCCTCTTAAACCATTTGCTAAAGCTGATCTTCTGCCATTTATTACAGTCCTATCTTTCATACCACTAAAATAATCTAATAATTCAATTCTTTTTTTGTCATCTTCAATATAATAAAATAATAAAGCTATTAAAGCCGTCAAATAATGATCCTTCATGAAATTTATTCTGTAGATGATATCTTTACCATATATAATATCTTCATAGAGCTTATCTTCTTCAAGATGTTTCATGTATTTAGATTCATCAAAATCGAAGAAGTTTGGGAAAATGGCAAATTGATATTTGCTTCTTTCATTTAAAAAATTAAAAAAACTAAAATTATCACTATTAAACATCGTCATAAATAGCGGAGAAAGGATGGCTAATAATTTGACTTTATCAAAATTTCTTTCCATTTTAATTTCTATATAATCAGCTATTAAATTATAATTTATATTAAGTTGATCAATATTATTTATCTCTTTGCTATATATTATTTTTTTGTCTTTTATTATATCAATTTTCATCTTTTATATCTTTAAACTCGCAATTAATTGCTTTTTTTAAATCGAGAGGTCTTATTTTAATTTCAACTCCTCTTTTTCCGCCGCTAATATAAATAAATTCATTATCTAAAGCATCTTCATCTACTATTGTCTTAAACTGTTTTTTCATCCCGATAGGTGAACATCCGCCTTTGATATAGCCTGTAAGTTCTTTTAAATTTGTGACTTTAATAGGTGAAATAGACTTTTCTTCTACGGATTTAGCAGCTTTTTTAAGATCAATTTCTTTATCGCCCCTGATTACAAAAACATAATTTTCTTTTGTCTTTGAAATTGTGACTATGGTTTTATACACACTTTTTGGATCATGGCCTAATTTATCAGCAGCTTCAGTTGCAGTTAAAAAACTATCGTCTGAAAATACTATTTCTTCATAATCAATTTTTAAGCGATCAAGAATGCGCATAGCATTTGTTTTCTTATTTTTTGACATTTTAACCTCCTTAAAACAATATACTATTAAGTAAATAAAAACCAAGAGAGAAGCAGATGATTTTGGGTATATAAAAAATGAGGTGATTATATGATAGATTCGATAAAAGTGACCTATGTTTTCCATAGTTGTTATACAGTTGAAATTGGAGATTATTTTTTAATTTTTGATTATTTTAAAGGCAGTTTAAATATTCCCGATAATAAAAAAGTAGTTTTTATTGCAACCCATGGACATAGCGATCATTATACATCTGAAATTTTAAAGATACCTAATATGAAAGACTATACTTATATTTTAAGTGATGATATTGGGCAGCTTGAAAGTGAAGATAATATTATTTTTTTAGAAAATAAAAAGTTTGGAATGGAAGATTTAAAGAATTTATATAATTCTAAAAATGTTCATTTTGTAAAAAAAGATATGATAAAAGATATTGTTTTAAATGACAAAAGCAAGATAAAAATTAGAACTTTTGGTTCTACAGATCTTGGGATTTCTATATTACTTAATATTGAAGGGATTTCAATTTTTCATGCTGGTGATCTTAATTTTTGGGCTTGGCCTAATAATGATGATGAAACCATGAAAAAAGAATATGATGATTTTATGGTAGAAATTGAAAAAATCAAAAAATATCCTATTGATATATCTTTCTTCCCTGTAGATTATAGATTGAAAGAAAACTATTATAAAGGCGGAGAGATTTTTATTAAAGAATGTGCTCCTCAAATATTTTTCCCAATGCATTCAGGAGGTAAGGAAGAAATATCATCTAAATTTGAAAAAAAATGTAGAAATAGAAATACAGCTATTAGACCAATTTTTCAGAAAAATCAAAAAATAATAATTGATATAAATCATAAATAGGACTAAGGCAATTCTTTAGACCGTATTTCAACTAATTTATCAAGTGAATATCTTGCATTAGCAGATGAAGTTGAAGGCATGAGAATTGCTTTTTTGTTCATTTTTTTAACTACTACATCATAGCTTTTTCTACCATTACAAAGTATTTTTTCTACTTTTGAATTGTCTAAAATAGGACCAATATCAGTAGCTGTAATATTTTTAATAGATAGATCTGAACTATTTTTAATATCACATTTTGCAATACTATCGTAAAGTGCTATTTGTTGTTCGATAAGTAGATTAATTTTCTCCTCCATATTTTGAAGTTTCCTATTATATATGATTTCTAAAATTTTCCAGAATCTATTTTGTGGGTTGGAATAATAAAAATCATTTTTTCTTGAAATTATAGAAGGAAATGAACCAAGTATTAATACTTTTGAATTTTCATCGTATATGGGTTTAAATGTAAAATCAATCATATAAACATAGTACGATAATTTTAGAAAAGAACAAGAGTATAATTGGTAAATTAAATTTGATACTTGTCAGATATGGACTATAGTGGAGTTACATAAATTATAGATATGGATAAATTAGATAGCTATTAAAAATTTTTGTTTATTAATTTTTAATAATTACACAAGATTTTTTTAAAAACAATGTATTAAAATGATATTGGAGGTAATTATGCAAGGTTATACTATTTTAGTTTGTGAAGATGAAAAAGCTATTAGTCAATTGATTAAAATAGCTTTAGAAAAACAAGATTATAAAGTTATACAAGTTTTTAACGGTGAAGATGCACTTAAAAAATTTCAATCAGAAAAGAAAATAGATCTAGTGATAATGGATTTGATGATGCCAAAATTAAGTGGTGAAGAGGTAATTGTTAAAATTAGAGAAGACTCTTATTGTCCGATTATTATAGTTTCAGCAAAAGCTGAAAATTTCAATAAAGTAATTGGATTAAATCTTGGCGCAGATGATTATTTAACTAAGCCATTTAATGAGATTGAGCTAGTTGCAAGAGTTAATTCCCTTATAAGAAGAACGCATGATTATTCTGAAAATACCAAAAAAGATGATGACACACTTACGATTGATGGAATATCTTTGTCTTTAACACAAAAATGTGTATTTGTAGATGGTGTAAGGAAGAATTTAACGTCTATAGAATTTAAAATCTTAAAATTACTTATGGAAAATCCAGAAAGTGTATTTTCAACTGATGAAATATACGAATATGTCTGGAAAGAGCCTGCTCTTGATACAAAGACAGTATCAGTGCATATAAAAAGAATAAGAGATAAAATAGAGATAGATCCTAAAAACCCAAGATATATTCTAGTTAGTTGGGGACTTGGATATAAATTTGTAAAACCAAAGGCAAGACAATGAAATATAAAAATAGAACATTATGTCTATTTCTGATAATAATGTCTTTGATGGCAACAGTAGTTTCAAATCTATTTATAAATTATAATGTTTTGCAGATAGATGATGAACAAATTGCTGAAAATGAGAAGACATTGGCATTTTTTACCGATAATTTAAATTATGCTTTAAACCTTGGCTTTGAAGATGGTGTAAAAATTCAAAAGGATGAGTTTTTTAATTATGAAGTGGAATTTGAAAAACTTGAAAAAACCGAAGGCGCAGAGGAAAATTCTAAACAGGTAAAAAAAGAATATAGAAATGCTAATAGTACAATTAATGATACGAAAAAAAAGGGAGTTTATACAATTGAAGGCAGTTATGATGATGCCATTGTAAATATTAAAAATGAATTTGGCAATCTAAATAAGCATCAAAAAGCTTATGCCGATAGCTTGGTTTTTGTCTTGAATAATGAGCTTCCTCAAGTATCAGATAATTATAATACTTATCAAAATGTAAAATTTAAGATTCAATTGGATTTTAATAGTGAAACTTTTGAAAAATTCGATAGAGAAATAGTATATTTTTCACAAAAATTGCCTAATTTCTTATCTGCTCTCGTAGTTTTTATGGCTTTAACATTTATAATAGTTTTTATAATTGACTATAAAAAAATGTTGAATTTCCCACTAACTAAAGGACTTTTGACAATACCTTTTGAAATTGTCTTTATTATTTTTGAATTGATAAGAGATTTTGCCAAAAGGACAAATCCACCGAGGATGTTTACCTATAACTTAGCATTTATGATATCTGGAGTATTGATATTTTCTTTTATAGCTATGTTATTTTCTTACTATGTTTCGATAGTTTTAAAATCGATAATAATAAAAAGAAGAGAATCTAAAGTTGTAAAAAATTCTATTACTTTTTATCTTAAAAAGGTAATTTCAAAGTGGTTAAGAATTATAATTGATGCAATGAAATCTAATTTAAAATTCTCTGGATTAGAAATTGCTGAATTTTCTCCAAAAAAAATCACCAGCATACTGGTTATAATTGGAATTTTTCTGTTTTTTATAGCTCCATTTAGAGTATTTTTAGTTTATGTATTTCTTGCTTTAATTTTTCATGCTGCAATAGTCGATATAATAAAAGATTTATCAAATATTAACAAATACTCTACAGACATTGCTAATGGCGATTATTCACAAAATATAGTAACTAGCAAGAAATATTTTAATACCATAACTAATAATTTTAACGAAATAGCAAAAAATTTAGATTATGAAGTGGAACAACGTGTAAGAAGTGAAAGATTTAAAGCAGAATTAATTACAAATGTAAGCCATGATTTAAAAACACCATTAACAAGTATTATAAACTATTCTCGATTGATAAATGAGGATGATATTAGTAAAGAAGAATTAAAATCTTATTGTGATATAATAAACAAGAAAAGTTTGAAATTAAAGAGACTAATAGAAGACTTGTTTGAAATTTCAAAAATAAATTCAAATAATATAGAAGTCAATCTTACAAAGATAAATCTAACTCAGTTTATGATACAAATAATTGGCGAATGGGAGGATACATTTAAAGAAAAATCTCTTGAAATAAAAGAATCATTCCCAAAAGAGCCGATATTTGTAAATCTTGATGGCGATAATATGTTTAGAGTGGTGGACAATTTATTTTCTAATATATCAAAATATGCTATGGAAAATACGAGAGTCTATGTAAAAATCTATGAAGATGAAAAAGTAAATTTGGAAATAAAAAACATATCCTCAGTAATGCTTCAAGAAGATACAGAAAATCTAATTGAAAGATTTAAAAGGGGAGATGAGTCTAGAAATATAGAAGGAAGTGGACTAGGATTATCCATTGCTGAAAGCTTAGTAAATGCTCAAAATGGATCATTTAGAATAAAAATTGACGGTGATTTATTTAAAGTCTATATTTCTTTTGATAAATACAAAGAAAAAAATAGAGTCTAGGCTCTATTTTTTTTAATCGTTAAAAATCTAAATCTATTTTCTAAAATTTTGATATCTGCCGGAGATTTTAAAAATAATTCACCATCGGTATCTAATTTATTATCTTTAGGAGAAATTATCTTAATGTTTTTTGCTTCATGATATTCTAATTTATCCTTATCTATTAGATCATCATTTTTCACTGCATTAAAAACTTCTGCAATAGTAGCAAAACTGCTGTCTTTTAATATGTAGATATTTAATTTAGCATCTTGTGGCGATTGAAAGCTATCATCAAGTTTAACATTAACGATGCTTTTTCCATTTAATACCAAAATCATAGTGCATCTACCTTTTGAACTTTTTCCATCATATTCTAGCTCATAATCAAATAATTCAGGATTTGATGTGTTTTCAAAAAAGCTTTTAACATATGATAAAATACCTAGACTTTGTTTATTTTCTTCATCTTTATTTAATGCGATATTTACAGGAAGGCCTAAAGCAACAAAATTTAAGACGGCTGTATTATTTAATAGCATAGCATCATATCTTTCAATTTCAGCATCTTTAAATGAATTAGAAGCTTCAAAAAGATCTTCTGATATATTTAAAGTTTTAGAAAAATCATTAAAAGTACCACCTGGTAAAATTGCAATTGGGATGTCAATATTATTTTCATACATTCCATTAATTAGCTCAAAAACCGTGCCATCTCCACCTAAAATAATTACAATATCGAAATTATCTAAATTTTTACATTTTTCTTTGATATCACCACGTTTTTTGCTTTCATAAATAACTAATTCCTGGCATAAATGGCATAGATTAGTCAAAGAAGCATTCAATTTTTTATCAATATCATCATCTCCTGAACCTTTGTGGTAAAAGAGAATAGCTCTGTCAAATTTCATAATTCACCTCTAATTAATATTATACTTTTACTATTTGAATAATAAAATATATTGACATTTAATTTCATAATGATATTATATAGTTATTAAAACTAGATAGGATGATTATGACAGAGATATTAAAAATAAAACAAGTAAAAGTTCCTAGATGGGATGATTTACCTGATTTTGGAATATATAAGGATCAATTAGTAACAATAGTAAAAGAGGTTTGCGATCCATTTTATATAACCGATGAGGATTTCATAACTCCATCTATGGTCAATAATTATGTAAAATTAAATAGGATGCCTACACCAAAGAAGAAAAAATATTACAGAGAGCATATTGCTAGTATAATAGTAATAACAGTTCTAAAACAGATTATAAGTCTTGATGACATATCTAAAGGTATTGAACTTGAAAGAGATGTCTATGAATATAAACAGGCTTATAATATGTTTTGTAATGTGTTGGAAAAAAGCATTAATAGGGTATTTAATTCTAATGAGAAACTATTGTTTGATAACAGTAAAAAAGATTATGAAACATCAATTGAGTTAATTACAATAGCGCTTTGCATGAAATTATATACTCAAATCATTTTAAAATACAATGGAATCGAAGGAGTTAAATATGGACAAGATTGCAATACTAACTGATACAGGCGCAGATATGGATAGATCTCTTTCTGAAAAATTTGGAATCTATCTTATTAGCTTTTATATGAATATAGAAGGAAATTTCACTAAAGAAATAGATATAAAACCAGATGAATTTTATAAAGAATTAAAAACAATGGAGAAATTTCCTAAAACATCAATTCCATCTCCAGGTGAACTGATGGACATGTTTGAAAAAATTAAAAAAGACGGATATGATAAATTACTAATTGTCACAATTTCAAATAAACTTTCTGGATTTAATAATTTATGTAATTCTCTAAAAGATTATGATGGCCTAGATATTAAAATTGTAGATACCAAAAATATTGCCTTAGCTGCAGGAATGGTTGCAATATACGCATCAGAACTTGTAAAACAGGGACTTAATTTCGATAAAATCTATGAAAAAATAGAAAAGCTTAAGAAAAAATCCCAAGTCTTTTTTACAATAGATACATTAAAATATTTAAAGGCTGGTGGCAGAATAGGAAGAGTTTCTGGATCAATTGCAGAGATATTATCTATTAAGCCTATAATTAGTTGCGATACAGAAGAGGGAGTTTACTATGTAGTAAAAAAATGTCGTGGCGAAAAAAAGCTTATGAAGTCATTTATCGAAACTGTAAAAGAGAAAATAGAAGGCACAAAAAAATACTATTTGGCAATATCACATGGTGATAATCATGAAGGCTTTCAAAAACTTCAAGAAGAATTAAAAGATGAAATAAATAATGCAGAAAAATTTTTCCATAGTCAAATAAATCCAACGCTTGCAGCCAATACAGGCCCGGGTTTAATAGGTGTTGGAGTTTTTGAAATAGACTAATTAAAGTTGAATAATTGACGTATTTGATATATAATTACTCTATTAGAAATAACATGGGAGGTATAAATGATAGTAGACTTTTTGCCAATAGTAATTGGTATTTGTGCCTTAGTATTTATGTTTCTACAAATTTCTCATAATATAATGGCTGTTTCAGAAGGAACACCAAGAATGAAGAAAATTGCAGGACATATTAGAACAGGTGCTATGGCCTTTATTAGACGTGAGTACATCTCAATTGCAATTTTTGTAGTTGTAGTTGCAATTCTAATGGCTATATTTATAAATGTTCAAACAATGATCTGCTTTATAATTGGAGCAGTTTTCTCAATGACAGCAGGTTTTATAGGAATGAGGGTTTCAACATCATCAAATGCAAGATGTGCAAACCAAGCTATGGAAAGCGGACTTTCTGATGCTTTGAAAGTAGCATTTTCAGGTGGTTCTGTAATGGGAATGGCTGTAACTGGCTTAGGATTTTTAGGAATCGGAATAACCTATCTTATTTTCAAAGATCCAGCAATCATAATCGGTTATTCATTTGGAGCTTCTTCAGTTGCTCTTTTTGCAAGAGTAGGTGGAGGTATATATACAAAAGCAGCCGATGTCGGAGCAGACCTAGTTGGAAAAGTTGAAGCAGGTATTCCAGAAGATGATCCAAGAAATCCAGCTGTAATAGCTGATAATGTTGGTGATAATGTAGGAGACGTTGCAGGAATGGGAGCTGACTTATTTGAATCATATGTTGGAGCGATAATTTCAGCTATGATGTTAGGTTATGTTCAATTCCAAGATGCAGGAGTAAGATTTCCTCTTTTACTAGCAACTGTAGGAATTGCAGCTTCAATAGTTTCATCATTCTTATTCTTAACTAAAAAACATAGAAATCCACAAGCAGCTTTAATGAATTCAGTTTATTTATCTGGACTAATAGTATTAGTATGTTCTATAGTATTCTCATTTGCATACTTTAAAACTATAAATGCTGCAATAGCTGTAATTACTGGTATAATATGTGGACTTTTGATCGGTTATCTGTCAGAATTATTTACTTCTGATAAATACAGTTTTGTAAAATCTATAGCAAAAGAATCTCAAACAGGTTCTGCAACAAATATAATTTCAGGACTTTCAACAGGAATGCTTTCAACAGTACTTCCAATAGTATTTATCTGTATTGCTATTTTAATTTCATATAAATTAATGGCAATTTATGGAATTGCTCTTTCAGCTGTAGGTATGTTATCAGTAACTGCAATTACAGTAACAGTTGATGCTTATGGACCAATTGCTGATAATGCCGGTGGTATAGCAGAAATGAGTGCTCTTGATCCTCATGTAAGAGAAATCACAGACCAATTAGACTCAGTTGGAAACACAACAGCAGCTATTGGTAAGGGATTTGCAATTGGATCAGCAGCCTTAACAGCACTTTCACTTTTTGTAACTTATGCTGATACTTTAAATCTAGATAATATTTCAATTCTTGATTCTAGCGTAGTAGCAGGATTATTCTTCGGTGGAATGCTAACTTTCTTATTTGCAGCCTTAACAATGAATTCAGTAGGAAAAGCTGCTACAAAGATGATTGAAGAAGTAAGAAGACAATTTAGAACAATAGATGGAATCATGGAAGGAAAGGCTGAGCCTGATTACAGCAGATGTATCGACATCTCTACAGGAGCTTCATTAAAAGAAATGATTCTACCTGGAGTAATCGCGGTTTTGATGCCTATATTAGTAGGTATATTCTTTGGACCAGAAACACTTGGTGGAATGCTTGCAGGAGCTTTAGTAACTGGTGTATTAATGGCAATATTTATGTCTAATGCAGGTGGAGCTTGGGATAATGCTAAAAAATATATAGAAGCAGGACATGAAGGTGGAAAGAACTCTGTAGCTCATAAAGCAGCAGTTGTTGGAGATACAGTAGGTGATCCATTTAAAGATACTTCAGGACCAAGCTTAAATATCTTAATTAAATTAATGACTGTAGTTTCAGTAGTTTGCGCTGGACTATTTATCTAGATAATAAAAAAATGCAAAATAAAATCGAAGGTTGAACCTTCGATTTTTTATTTTACATAATTTAAATAAATTTTAAATGCTTTTTTAATGTCATCAATTGAACATCTTTCATTTTCTTTATGGGCCATGTCTAAACTTCCAGGGCCAACTATGATTACTTCTCTATTATTTCTTCTTAATATAGTTCCATCTGTTGTGCCTGGAAATACATCTTCTTCAAAATTGATATTTAATTTATCATAGGTTTGTTTTAATTTTTTATATACGTAGCTATCTTTGTCGCTTATCCATCCTTCTCTTTTGTCTATAATATCAAATTCATATTTAAATTTAGGATGAAGCATTTTTAAATATGAGCTTATATTTTCAAGCTTTCTCCAAATTTCTTCTACATCAAAATCTTTTGAAAGCCTTGCATCAATTTTTATTATGCAATAATCTGGAACAACGCAAGGTTCAACTCCTGCATTAATTGATACAACTTGCCAAAAAGTATTATCTTCAAAGTTTACTCTCTCCATTTCAGAAATAAAATCATGTGCCAATAAAATGGCATTACCTTCTCTATTTCTAATAGATCCATGGCCGCTTTGTCCATAAAATTTTATGTTTCCATAAGTTCTTCCATTTGAAGCGCTACAAACTTTTAAGTCTGTTGGTTCCATAACTATTACATTTTCACACTTTTTAAAAGCAGAAAGAGCTTTTGATCCACTCATAAAATCTTCTTCATCGTAAGTTGCAACAAAATAAACATCATGTTCTGGAATTATATTATTATCATTAAGGTATTTTAGCAAATGCATGCCGCAACATAAACCACTTTTCATATCACTAGAACCACGTCCATATATATAACCATCAGATATAATAGGCTTAAATGGATCACTTTTCCACTTATGTTTTTCCTCAAAACTTACAGGCACAACATCCATATGTCCTGTAAAAATAGTTGAATCTTTAGAAGTTTTGCCTTTAATATGTGCAATTATATCAAATTTATTTTTTTCCACTTGAATTTTTTCTACATTAATATTATTATTTTTAAAATAATTATAAACATATTCGCAAATTTGAGCTTCATTTCCTGGTGGATTTGTACTTTCAAATTCTAATAATTGGCTTAATGTAGTCAACAATTCGTCAAATTGGAAATATTTTCCTTGCATAAAAATATAAAATTCTCCCTTCTATCAATTTATCAAGATAAAGTCTTTTACCATAATTATAGCAAATATTTTGCCCGGATTCAAAAAAATATTGTATAATTAAAAAATATCATCGAAAAATGAGAAAAACTTACAAAAAGTACTTGACAATTAGAAAAAAATATCATACAATGATTTTGTAAGGAGAGGAAAATAATTGCCGAATAATAAAGAGTATCTTTTAAAACATTACAAATCAATAGTTGATTTTATATCGACAATCATAGGCCCGAATTGCGAAGTACTACTTCGTGAGATTGCCGCAGATACAGGAACTATTATTTACGGTAAGAATCTCAAAATCAGTGGTCGCCATGTTGGTGAGAGCATCTCCGGGTACACATTGGATAAGATCATGAGAGTTGATTATCAAAACAATGATTTTGTTTCCAATTATGTAGGGGTTAGTGAAGCTAACCAAAAAGTCTTTAGATCATCTACTTTTTATATTAAAAGAGATGATGAGCTAATCGGTCTTTTAAGCGTTAACTATAATTTGACCGATATAATTAATTTTAAAGACTTCATTTCCAATAATTTGCTTTTTGGATTGGATAATAATATCAAAGAACAAACGGACTACTTTGATACCTCAGTGGAAGATATTATAAATGCTACAATTGAAAATGTCATTTTGCATTGGGATAGAACTGTTCCAATTAATAGAATAGATTCCTCTGATAATCCAATTAGACATTTATGTGAAATGGGAGTTTTTAAATATAAAGGTAGTGTTAACAAAGTTGCGGAAATTTTAAGTATCTCGACACAGTCAATCTATAGATACATAAAAGAAATTGAAAATTCAAATTAATGGAGGCAAATATGGATTTTAACAAATTAGTAGAACAATTAAAAGGATATGATTACAAAAATTTATATCAAAATGACTTTTTCTTAACTTGGGATAAAACTCAAGATGAACTTCATGCAATCTGGACAGTTGCTGATGCTATTAGACAATTAAGAGAAGAAAATAAATCAGCAAAAATCTTTGATTCAGGTCTTGGAATTTCAATATTTAGAGATAACTCAACAAGAACAAGATTCTCTTATGCTTCAGCTTGTAACTTACTTGGTCTTGAAGTTGCAGATCTTGATGAGCAAAAATCACAAATTGCTCACGGAGAAACTTTAATGGAAACAGCTAACATGCTTTCATTCATGGCTGATGTTATTGGTATTAGAGATGACAAATTCATCGGTGAAGGTCACAAATATCAAAAAGAATTTGCAGATTCAGTTCAAAAAGGATATGAAGAGGGAGTATTAAAACAAAGACCAACAGTTGTTTCACTTCAATGTGACATTGACCATCCAACACAAATGATGGCTGACTCATTACACTTTGCTCATTACTTTGGTGGATTTGAAAATCTTAAAGGTAAGAAAATTGCAATGAGCTGGGCTTATTCACCTTCATATGGTAAACCTCTTTCAGTACCACAAGGTGGAGTTGGTTTATGGACAAGACTTGGTATGGATGTAGTTCTTGCTCACCCAGAAGGATATGAAATCATGGATGAAGTAAATGAAGTAGCTAAGAAAAATGCTGAACAATACGGTGGAAGCTACACAATTACTAATAATATGGAAGAAGCATTTAAAGATGCTGATATAGTTATTCCAAAATCATGGGCTCCATATGCATTTATGGAAAGAAGAACTAAATTATATCAACAAGGTGACTTTGACGGAATTGATAAATTAGAAAAAGAACTTCTTGCTGAAAATGCTAATCATAAAGATTGGACAGTAACAGAAGATCTTATGAAATTAACAAAAGATGGTAAAGCACTTTATGGACATCCACTTCCAGCTGATATTACAGGCGTATCATGTAAAGAAGGAGAAGTTGATGAATCAGTATTTAACAGATACAGAAAAGAAATGTATCAAGAAGCTAGCTACAAACCATATATAATTGCAGCTATGATCTTCTTAATGAAAGTTAAAAATCCTGAAGCTAAACTTCAAGACCTTTACAATAATGCTCAAAAAAGACTTAATGACTAATTGTTTGAATATAATTGGAGGTAAAAATGACAGAATTAAATATTGATTTTGATAAAGTTAAAGAACTTGCAAAAAGCTATGAAGATGATATGACAGCTTTCTTAAGAGATTTGATCAGACTTCATGGTGAATCTTGCGAAGAAGAACAAAAATCAAAAAGAATAAAAGAAGAAATGGAAAAACTAGGCTTTGATAAAGCTTGGATTGATCCACAAGGTAATGTACTTGGAGAAATGGGTACAGGTAAAACACAAATAGCTTTCGACGGTCATATTGATACTGTAGGTATTGGTAATATAGATAACTGGGACTTTGATCCATATGAAGGTATAGACAAAGATGGAGTTATCGGTGGACGTGGTGGTTCAGACCAATTAGGTGGACCAGTTTCAGCTGTTTATGGCGCTAAAATAATGAAAGACCTTGGTCTTTTAAATGATGATTATAGAGTATTAGTTACAGGAACAGTTCAAGAAGAAGACTGCGATGGTAACTGCTGGTTATATATGATCGAACAACAAAATATCAAACCTGAATTTGTTGTTTCTACAGAGCCAACAGATGGCGGAATCTACAGAGGCCAAAGAGGAAGAATGGAAATTCGTGTAGAAGTAGACGGAGTTTCATGCCATGGTTCTGCTCCAGAAAGAGGAGACAATGCTATTTACAAAATGGCTAAAATCCTCAATGAAATTGAGCAATTAAATGAAAATCCAGCTGATGATTCAGTTGAAATCAAAGGTCTTGTAAAGATGCTCGATGAAAAATACAATCCTCAATACAAAGAAGCTAATTTCTTAGGAAGAGGAACTGTAACAACATCACAAATCTTCTTTACATCACCATCTAGATGCGCTGTTGCTGACTCATGTGCAATTTCACTTGACAGAAGAATGACTGCTGGAGAAACATGGCAATCATGCATAAAAGAAATTGAAGAACTTCCATCAGCTAAAAAATACAATGCGAAAGTTACAATGTATGATTATCATAGAGAAAGCTGGACAGGATTAGCTTATGATCAAGAATGCTACTTCCCAACATGGGTAATACCTGAAGATCATGAAGTAACTAAAGCACTTGAAGAATCTTACAAATCACTTTACGGCAATGACAGAATCGGACCAGAATCTGAAATGCCAAAAAGAAGTCAAAGACCTCTTACAGACAAATGGACATTCTCTACAAATGGTGTAGCTATCATGGGTAGACACAATATTCCAGTAATTGGATTCGGACCTGGTGCTGAAGATCAAGCTCATGCTCCAAATGAAGTAACTTGGAGACAAGATTTAGTAACATGTGCTGCAGTTTATTCAGTACTTCCATTAATCTATACTTCAAAATATCAAAAGAAATAATCTAGATTTTATTTGAAAGATTAAAGGGGAGCTTTCTCCCCTTTTTTTAACATCTTTTATTAGGAGGATAAATGTCAGAAAAAATAGTTTTAGCGCTTGGTGGCAATGCATTAGGAAATACACCAGCTGAGCAAAAAGAAGCAGTTAAAATTACTGCAAAATCAATTGTAGATCTTATTGAACAAGGAAAACAAGTAATTGTAGCTCATGGTAATGGGCCACAAGTTGGAATGATAAATCTAGCTATGACAACAGCAGCAGAGTCAGAAGAACATACTCCAGAAATGCCATTTCCAGAATGTGGAGCAATGAGCCAAGGCTATATAGGATATCATTTGCAAAATGCTGTTCAAAGCGAATTTAGAAAAAGAAATATTGAAAAAAATATAGTTACTTTGATTACTCAAGTAGTTGTAGATGAAAATGACCCAGCTTTTGAAGATCCAACAAAACCAATAGGTTCATTCTATACTGAAGAAGATGCTCATAAAATAATGACTCAAAAAGGTTACATCTTTAAAGAAGATGCAGGTCGTGGATTTAGAAGAGTAGTTGCAAGTCCAAAACCACAAGATATCGTCGAAAAATATGCAATTAACCAATTGATTGAAGATGGACATATGGTAATTGCAGCTGGTGGTGGCGGTATACCAGTAATTAGAAAAGAAAATGACCTTGAAGGCGTAGATGCTGTTATAGACAAAGACTTTACTAGTGAAAAATTAGCAGAACTTGTTGATGCAGATACTTTATTAATCCTAACGGCTGTAGAAAAAGTAGCTATCAAATTTGGTCAACCAGATCAACAATGGTTATCTGAAATCTCACTTTCAGAAGTAGATAAATACATCGAAGATGAAGAATTTGCTAAAGGTTCTATGCTTCCAAAAGTTGAAGCTTGCAAGAAATTTGTAGAAAGCAAAGAAGGCAAAAAAGCAATAATAACATCTCTTGAAAAAGCAGGAGAAGCTTTAAAAGGCGAGACAGGAACAATTATAACTAGAGATTAATTCGAAAGGGAATATTATGTTATTAACCAATGCAAAGATTATTACTAATAATCCAGAAAGAGCTTATATTGAAAACGGAGCAGTCTTAGTTAAAGATAATTTAATTGAAGATTTTGGAGAAAAGGAAGAATTAGAAGCTAAATATAGTAATGATCATGAGGTAATTGATGTTGAAGGAAGAATTTTAATGCCTGGAATGATTAATATGCATACTCATATTTATTCTTCCTATGGTAGGGGAATGATTCCTTCACAACCAACAAGAGATTTTCTCGAAATATTGGAAAATCAATGGTGGAAATTAGACAAATTACTCACAAATGAGGACACTAGATTAAATGCATATACGACTTTGATTGAATCTATTAGAAATGGTGTAACGACAGTTTTTGACCATCATGCATCCCCACATAGTGTAAAGGGAAGCTTAGAAACATTAGCAGATGTAGCTAAAACATTAGGTATTAGAGGAGATTTTTGCTATGAAGTTTCAGATAGAGATGGCGAAAAAATAGCTGAAGAAGGAATAGAAGAAAATATTGATTTTATTAAAAAATACAATAATGATGATCAGGATATGATCCATGGACATTTTGGAATTCATGCACCATTTACTATTTCAACAAAGACTTTTGAAAAAATAAGAGAAGCAATGAAAGAAGTAGATGCTGGTTATCATATACATGTAGCTGAAGGTATTGCTGATCAATATGATTCCTTAAATAAATATGGTAAAAGAACTGTTGAAAGACTTTTCGATTATGATGTATTAGGTAAAAAATCACTTATAATTCATGCAGTACATGCTTCAAATGATGAATTACAAATTTTAAGAGATACTAATACTTCAGTAATACACAATCCTATGAGCAATATGGGAAATGCCGTTGGAGCTAGCCCTGTATGTAAAATGCTAGATATGGGAATAGAAGTAGGACTTGGAACAGATGCTTACACAAATGATATGTTTGAATCGGTTAAAGTTGCTAAAATATTACAAAATCACGCTTTATCTGATCCAACTAGAGGATTTGGAGAAGCTTATACTTTACAATTTGTAAATAATCCAAAGATAGCATCAAAATTCTTTAAAAAGGAATTAGGAATTATTAAAAAAGGTGCATATGCTGATTTAATTACAGTAGATTATAAAAATTACACACCTATTACTGACAAGAATATAGCAGGTCATATTATATTTGGTATGACAGGAAGAATGGTTAATGACAATATGGTAAATGGTAAATTTATCATGAGAAATAGAGAAATTCTCACAGCAAATGAAGATGAAATTTTCGAAGAGTCAAAGAAAAAGACTCCAGAAATTTGGAAAAATATGTAGGAGGTATTATGGATAAAGTACTAATTACAAGTTTAAAAGAACAAAACAAAGATGTTGATACAAGCTTTTTAAATGAAGAAGTTTCTAAAAAAGCTAGAAACTTCCATAAAAGTTTCCCTCAATACAAAGAAACTCCATTAGTTGAACTCAAAAACTTATCAGAGGAAATTGGGCTTAAAAACTTCTTTGTAAAAGATGAATCATATAGATTTGGCCTTAATGCATTTAAAGTATTAGGAGGATCTTTTGCTATAGGAAATTATATAGCTGAAAGATTAAATATGAATTTATCAGATCTTCCTTATGAAAAAATGATCTCTGATGAAATTAGAGAACAATTAGGAGAAATTACTTTTGCTACAGCAACTGATGGTAATCATGGTAGAGGTGTAGCTTGGACTGCAAATCAATTAAAACAAAAATCTAAAGTTTTCATGCCAAAAGGATCTGCTGCTGAAAGACTTGAAAATATAAGAAAAGAAAATGCAGATGCAGATATCTATGAATACAATTATGACGAATGTGTAAGACTTGCAGATAAGTATGCAAATGAGCACAATGGTATTTTAGTACAAGATACTTCATGGGATGGTTATGAAGATATTCCACGTTGGATTATGCAAGGATATATGACAATGGCTTCAGAAGCTTTTGAACAATTAAAGGCTCAAGGAAAAGAACCTACACATATTTTCCTTCAAGCAGGAGTTGGCTCATTAGCATCAGCTGTTACAGGATTCTTTGCAAATGTAATGAAAGACAATCTTCCAACAATTACAATAGTTGAACCTCAAAAAGCAGCATGTCTTTATAAAACAGCTTCAGCTGATGATGGTAAACTTCATCCAGTAACAGGCGATATGGATTCAATTATGGCAGGATTAAACTGTGGAGAACCTGTTACAGTAGGTTGGCCAATTTTATCAGCATTTGCTAAATACTTTGTTTCAGTTGATGATTTATATGCAGCTCATGGTATGAGACTTCTTGCTAGCCCACGTAAAGACGATAAAAGAATTGTCTCAGGTGAATCAGGAGCAGTTACACCAGGTTTTGTTCACAAATTAATGACTGATGAAAGACTAAAAGACATCAAAGAAAAAATTGGTTTAGATGAAAATTCAGTAGTTCTTTGCTTCTCAACAGAAGGAGATACTGATAAGAAAAATTACCAAGATGTCGTTTGGGATGGAAAATATCCAAGCTTTGAATAATTTTTATGATTCTGCCTATGAATTAATTTTCATGGGCAGATGAATAAATTAAAATTTTGAAGAAAAGAAATAGAAATTTTTAGCTATTACAATTTGGGAAAACATTATATAAGGAGTAGAAATGTCAGACTTAATGAGACCAATCAAATTTGGCGATATGATGGAAAGAGTATTAGAAGAATACTCAAAATACAACACAGTATATAGCATTGAAAATATCCATAAAAATGAAAAAGAAGAAAGACTTAATATTTTTGGATTGAAATTAGAATCTCCAGTTGGAGCTGCTGCAGGACCAAATACTCAACTAGCACATAATATAGTCGCTTGTTATTTTGCTGGTATGAGATTTATGGAATTAAAGACAGTACAAATAATGGAAGGTGAAGAATTAGGAATTCCAAAGCCATGTATAAGAGCTGAAGATGAAGCATATAATGTTGAATGGTCAACAGAATTAGATATTTTAGTAGCTGCTGATGAATATATAAAGGCATATTTTGCATGTAAAGTATTTGCAAAAGAATTTGAACTAGGAGATCCTGAAGGATTTGTATTTAATATGTCTGTCGGCTATGATCTTAAGGGAATAAAATCACCTAAGGTTGATAAATTTATTGAAACTCTTAAAGATGGCTCAAAATCAAGTATGTGGCAAGAGTGTGAAGATTATCTTTTGAATAATCTCGACAAATTTGATAAAATAGATGAGAAGTTCATTAAAAGTATCAATAAAGATTTTGTAAATTCTATAACTTTATCAACAATGCATGGTTGTCCACCTGAAGAGATCGAACAAATAGCTAGTTATTTAATTGAAGAAAAACATTTAAATACATATATCAAATTAAACCCAACTCTATTAGGATATGATAGAGCTAGAGAAATTTTAGATTCTATGGGTTATGATTATATCAAATTTGGAAAAGAAGGATTTGATAATGATCTTAAATTTGATGATGCCTTGGCGCTTATAAAAAGACTTAGAGAAAAAGCTGATAAGCTTAATTTAGCTTTTGGAGTAAAACTAACAAATACTTTCCAAGTCGATATTAAACAAAATGAATTGCCAGGTGAAAATATGTATATGTCTGGTAAGAGTTTATATCCTCTTACTATAAATGTGGCATATGAATTATCAAAAGCATTTGATGGAGATCTTCCAATTTCATTTAGTGGTGGAGCAGATAAGAATAATATCAAAGAAATTTTCGAAGCTGGAATTTATCCAATAACAGTAGCAACTGTACTTCTTAAGCCAAAAGGACTTGATAATGGAGCATCTTTAGCTAAATTAGTTGAAGAATGCGAATATCCACAAGCTCAACACACTGATACACAAAAATTAAAAGAGCTATGTGATAAAGTGCTCGAAGACAAAAAGTATCAAAAATCTGAAGCTCAAAAGAAAAAATACGCCAAGAAAGATTATCATGGAGCCAAAGATGATGATCATAGATGTAGAGTACTTTGCCAATCATGTGTGAGAGTATGTCCTAACAGATGTAATGAGGTAGTAGATTTAGGTGATGAGAAGATTATAGTTCATATGGATCAAATCTGTAATGAATGCGGAAATTGTCAATTCTTCTGTGTAGAACCATGTAGACCATTTAAAGATAGATTTACTATTTTTGAAAATGAAGAAGCATTTAATGATAGTGAAAATGATGGTTATACAAAAGTAGATGAAAGATACCTATTTAGATTCCAAAATCAAACTGATACTCTTAAAAAAGAAGAACTTCCAGAAGAAGTTAAAAAGATAATCGAAGCCATTGAAAATACAAAGGCATATTTAACAAAATAAATTAGTGATTTAGAAATGAGGAGTTATGGCAAGAAATCGAGACAATGTGAGTATTGCTGAAGCTCTACCGCTTTCGTTTCAACATGTTGTGGCGATGATAGTAGGCTGTATAACAGTCCCTATCGTTGTCAGCGGAGCGGCAGGACTTAGCGAGTCACAAAGAATCTTAATGATACAAGCATCCCTTATTTGTGCAGGAATTGCGATCTTAGTACAATCTTTTTCGATTAAGGGAATAATCGGCAGTAATCTTCCTGTTATAGTTGGTAGTGGTTTTGCATTTATATCGACTATGACAAGTATTGTAAATAGATTAGATATATCATATTTATTTGGTGCTCAAATGATTGGCGCTTTGGTAGGTATGGGATTTGCTTTATTGTATAAAAAAATAAAGTTTTTATTTGCACCAGTTGTAAAAGCATCGGTCGTAATGACAATAGGTATATCTCTTTATAAGACTGCAATGAATTACATGGCAGGAGGAGCTGGAAATGCTGATTATGGTTCAATGGCAAACTGGGCCTTGGCTTTTTTTACTTTAATTATTACCCTAGTTTATTCACATTGGGGTAAGGGAGTTTTAAGACAAGCTAGCACACTTTTTGGTTTGCTAACTGGATATATTGTAAGCTTAATTTTAGGAGTTGTATCATTTGATGCTCTTAATGGGCAACCTTTGTTTCAACTTGTCACTCCCTTTACATTTGGAATTAAATTTTCTTCAAGTGCGATAGTGCCAATGGCTGTGGTATTTATAATTTCTGCAGTTCAAGACATTGGACAATTTGAAGCTACTGCTATATCAGTATATGATAGAGATGCAACAGACAAAGAGCTTACCGGTGGTATTATAGGAAATAATGTAGGATCATTTTTAGGTTCGATTTTTGGTGGTCCTCCAAATGCAACAGCAGGACAAAATGTGGGATTAGTTTCACAGACTCAAGTAACAGATAAAAAAGTCTTTTACTTATCAAGCCTCATTGTAATAATTATTGGGCTTTTCCCAAAATTATCTGCTATATTTTTGACAATACCATATCCTGTACTTGGAGGAGCAACTGTTACAGTATTTAGCTCAATTTCAATGACAGGTACAAAGATGTTGGCAGAAGATGGACTTACTAAAAGGAATATGGCTATTGCAGGGCTTTCAATAACTATGGGAATTGGAGTATTATTCTTACCAGATGCTTTTAGTGGATTCCCTGAAGCAATAGCAAATATTATTTCAAATGAGATAGTTCTAACTGCAACACTTGCAATTATTTTAAATCTAGTATTGCCTAAAGAAACTGAATAATAAAAATTGGGGTTGTTTAATACAATCCCAATTTGCATATTTGGAGGTATATTTTGAAAAAACAATTCGAAAAATTGCAAGAATTTTTAAAACAAGATAAGAAAATTGCACTTGCAGTCATCGTTAAAAAACATGGTTCTTCACCAAGAAGTGAAGGGGCTTATATGTTAATAGATGAGAATTCTTCTTATGGCACAATTAGTGGCGGAAAAGAAGAATTTAGAATAATTAAAGATGCAAGAAAACTTTTGATAGAAAATGAATCTAGATTAAATTATTATTCTATAGATAATAAAAAAGCTGGCGATTTGGGGATGATTTGCGGCGGTGAAAATTATGTATACATTAGGATATTTGATAAAAATGATCTAGAAATAGTAGAGAAATTTAATGAACAAAGAAATGTAGACAAAGATATATCAATAATATATGATACAAAAACTCATGATTTAATCTTGTCGACAGAAACAAGTAAATTTGAAAATTTAAAGAAAAATACTTTTATAGAAGAAAGATATTTCATTCATAATATTCAGACAAGCTCTAAAGTATTAATATTTGGAGCAGGTCATGTATCAAAGGCTCTAGCGCATCTAACGAATTTTTGTGGCTTTGACACAATAGTTATGGATGATAGGGATGAGTTTTTAGATAAAAGTAGATTTGATGATGAAGTTATCTTAAAAAAAGTAGATTTTTTAAAACTAGATGTCGATATTTCAGATAATGACTTTTGTCTATTGGTTACAAGAGGCCATAAATTTGATGATATATGCGCTAAATACATTCTAGAAAATTCAAATGTTAAATATATAGGTTGTATGGGATCTAAGAGAAAAGCTACAACTATGAAAGAAAATTTATTAAATGAGGGATATGATTTATCAAATTTATATGTTCCTGTTGGAATTGAGATTTCATCAGAAACACCAGAAGAAATAGCGGTAAGTGTATTGGCACAAATGATAAAGTTAAAAAATGAAAGGCAAGAAAATGACTCAAGAAAATAAACAAACTTATACTGTTAATATAAATGGAAAAGATTATACATCAGAAGATAAAACTCTTCTAAGATTTTTACGCGATGATTTACACATACATTCGGTTAAAGATGGTTGTTCACAAGGAGCTTGTGGTACATGTACTTTAATTATCGATGGTAAAGCTGTTAAAGCATGCGTACAAAGACTTAAAAAATTAGAAGGCAAAAAAATTATCACTATCGAAGGGTTAAGTGATAATGAGCAAAAAGTATATTCATATGCTTTTGCAAGAGCCGGTGCTGTACAATGTGGTTTTTGTACTCCTGGTATGATAATGTGTGCAAAGGCATTAATTGATTCAAATCCAAATCCATCTATAGATGATGTGAAAAAAGCTATTAAAGGTAATATCTGTAGATGTACGGGATACAAAAAAATTGAAGAAGCTATTTTATTAGCTGCAAAAATTTTAAGAGGCGAAGAGGATATAAAAGAAGATCCAGAAAAGAATGTCGGCGAAAATATGATTAAAGTCGATGCAATTGATAAAGCATTGGGTAAATCAGTATACGTCGATGATATGGAAGTTGAAGGCATGCTTTATGCATCAGCTATTAGAAGTAAATATCCTAGAGCTAAAATTGTAAAAATTGACAAATCAAAAGCAGAAGAATTAGAAGGCGTTGTAAAAGTATTTACTGCAGAAGATGTTTATAATAATAAAGTTGGACATATTCAACAAGATTGGGATGTATTTATAGCTGAAGGTGACTATGCAAGAAGTGCAGGAGATGCAATATGCATGGTAGTGGCAGAGAGCAAAGAGGCACTTGAAGAAGGTAAAAAACTTGTTGAAATAACATATGAAGAAGAAGAACCTGTAAGAGATATATGGGAAGCAATGCAAGATGATGCTCCTAAAGTTCATTCAGGCGGTAATTTATGTCAATCAAGACATATAACCCGTGGAGAT
Organism: Tissierellia bacterium; assembly: GCA_030527425.1. Taxonomy (GTDB): domain Bacteria; phylum Bacillota; class Clostridia; order Tissierellales; family Peptoniphilaceae; genus JAUNAV01. The sequence continues at coordinate 23,707 of JAUNAV010000008.1, read as the reverse complement.
TTAAAAAAAGCTTTAGAAAATTCTGCATACACTGTTACAGATGTATTCAAAACTCCATTTTCAGAACATGCATTCCTAGAACCAGAAGCAGCTCTAGCTGAACCATATAAAGATGGTGTAAAAGTATATTCAACAGACCAAGGAATCTATGATACTAGAGCAGAGCTTGCTCATATGTTTAAAGGTGTACTTGAACCAGAACAAATTGTCATTCAAAATATGACAATCGGAGGCGGTTTTGGTGGAAAAGAAGATGTATCAGCACAACATCTTGTAGCACTTGCAGCTTACCAATTGAAAAAACCTGTAAAGATGGTATTTTCAAGAGATGAATCACTGGCATTCCATCCAAAAAGACATTTAATGATTGGTAAATTCACTTTAGGATGCGATGAAGAAGGAATGTTAACAGCACTTGATTGTGATATTTTCTTTGATACTGGTGCTTATGCATCACTTTGTGGACCAGTATTGGAAAGAGCTTGTACTCATGCTGTAGGACCATATACTTATCAAAATACAGACATTAGAGGATATGGATACTACACAAACAATCCACCAGCAGGAGCGTTTAGAGGATTTGGTGTTTGTCAATCAAACTTTGCAGTAGAATCACTCATCACTTTACTTGCTGAAAAGGTAGGAATTTCTCCATGGGAGATAAGATATAAAAATGCAATTGTTCCAGGAAAAGTATTACCAAATGGACAGATTGCTGACAGATCAACTGCATTAAGAGAAACTCTTGAATCAGTTAAAGATATATTTGAAGAAAACAAAGACCATGTTGGAATAGCATGTGCAATGAAAAACTCAGGAGTAGGTGTAGGACTACCTGATAAAGGTCGTGCGAAGTTTGTAGTAAAAGATGGAAAAGTTGAAATGTACTCAGCAGCAAGCGATATAGGACAAGGTTCAGCTACAATCTTTACTCAAATTGCATGTGAGGTAACAGGACTTGGAAAAGATAAAGTTGAATACAAATTTGCATCAAGTGAATTTGCGCCAGATTCAGGTACAACTTCAGGCTCAAGACAAACTCTTATATCAGGTGAAGCAATAAGAGCATGCGCACAAGCATTAAAAGATGAACTAGATGGTGGTAAATCTTTAGAAGAACTTGAAGGATGGGAGTATTCATACGAATTCTTTGATGAGACAGATCCATTGATGAATGATAAAGAAAATCCAAAAAGCCACGTTGCATATGGTTTTGCAACTCATTTAGCAGTCATTGATCCTGAAACTAAGAGACTTAAAGAAGTCTATGCTTCACATGATTCAGGCAAGATAGTAAATCCAATAGCAATTGAAGGACAAATTGAAGGTGGAGTTACTATGAGCCTTGGATACACTTTGACAGAAAATTATAAATTAAAAGATTCTAAGATTGCATTTAAATATGGTACACTTGGTCTAATGAAAGCAGCTGATGTGCCAGATATTCATGCAATAACAGTGGAGAAAAATGAGTATCTTGATTTTGCTTTAGGTTCTAAAGGAATAGGAGAAATATCTTCAATACCTACAGCGCCTGCAGTAGCAACAGCATATTATAAAGAAGATGGTAAATTCAGACTAGAAATGCCACTTAGAGAAACTCCATATGCTAAAAAAATTAAGGATATAAAAGATGAAACTGTAGAAGAAAGTAATAAAAGACTACGTGAATTGACAGAAAAAATGATCGATAAAGTTAATAAAACTCTTGCAGATGAAGGAAAGAAAGACGATTTAAAACTTTCAAAAGAAGAAGCGGCAGGAGATGAAGATAAATAATTATTTAAATTAGGAGCTTTGTGTACACAAAGCTCTTTTTTTCATACCAGTAAATTTCCTTAGCATTAAGTAAAAATTTTGTCTTGACATCAAAAACATTTTCATTTACTATTAAGATAGGTTAGGTGAAGATATGATAGAGACTAGAATTAAGAAAATTTTTGATTGTTTAACAAAAGATCATAAATATTATAGCTCAAAAAAATTATCTGATGCCATAGAAGTTAGCGATAAGACCATACAAAAAGATATTAAAGATCTAAATGAAATTTTGTTGAAAAATGGCGCTAGAATAATTTCTAAAAGAGGTAAAGGATATAAATTTGCAGTCACAGATGATACTAAATTCTCATTCTTTTTAAAAAATGATTGGGTCAAGTATTCATTTGAAGATGACATTAATAGCAATGAAAATAGAATAGAAAGACTCTTATCTCAATTTCTATTGACTAATAAGTATCTAAAAAGTGAAGACTTAGCAGATGAGCTTATAGTTTCAAGATCTCAGATACAAAATGATATTAAAGAAGTCAGAAGGATTCTAAAAAATACGATCTAAAGCTATGTTCAAAACCATACAAGGGTTTAAAGCTTATCGGTGATGAATTCAAAAAAAGACTGTGCATAAAAAATGAGCTATTGAGTGATTTAGAATTTAATAATTCTAATTTTTACAAGTTTAATAGTGATATTGATATATTATCGACTATCTGTAAACATATTTTTAGCACTTATAATTATAATATTTCTGATTTATCATTTGATAATTTATTAATTCATTTGTATGTCTTGATTTTGAGAATTAAAAATGATGAAAAGATTGTAATAGGAGCAAAAGATAAGATATCACTAAAACAGATAAGAGCATTTAAAATATCAAAAGATATTGCCGATGAGATTTCAAAATTCTTTAATATGAAATTCTCATATGATGAAATAGCATATATAGCCATACATTTATTGGCTAAAAGAAGCCTCTCTTATAATAAATCTAATATATCCAAAAACGCAGATAGACTTGTAGTAGAAATGATAAATACAATAGACAAAAAGCTTAATTTGAATTTATCTGAAGATTTAGATTTAAGAATCAATTTAGGCCTTCATATCATGCCTTTACTTGACAGAATAAATTATGATTTGATATTAAAAAATCCGATCTTAAAAGAAGTTAAAGAACATTTTACAGCATATCAAGCAGCGGTAATTGCAAGTGAGGTGATAAATAAGAAATATGATATTAATCTAGCTGAAGATGAAATAGGATATTTAGCGATCCACTTTATGGTAAGTATTGATAAATATAAAACAAAAAAATATAAAAAAAATATTTTAATAGTATGTGGTAGTGGAAAAGCAACGGCTAATCTAATGAAATATTCTTTTGAAAAGGAGTTTGGAGATTACATTAAATCTTTAAATTTGACAAATTCCATGGATATAAAGGATATGAACTTAAACAAATATGATCTTATTATAACTTCAGTACCAATTTGTAATAAAACAGATGTACCAATAATAGAAGTAGGTAATTTTTTAAAGGGTGAAGATCTTAAAAATATTAGAAAACTAATAACAAAAAATGATGTCGATATCTATGAATTTTTTGACAAAAAGCTTTTTATACCTAATTTAAAAGCGAAAAATAAAAAAGATTCATTAGAAAAAATGGTTAATATAATAAAAAAGAATAAGGAGGTTGATGATAATTTACTAGAGGAGATATATAAAAGAGAGAAACTTGCTAAAACAGAATTTGACAATCTTATAGCAATACCTCATCCATTAAAACCTGTTAGCAAAGAATCATTTATAACAGTTGCAATACTTGAAAAGCCAATTATTTGGGATTTGAAAAAAGTTATGATGATTGTAATTTTCTGTATTAAAAAAGATGAAACAAGAGATTTAGAAAAATTATTTTCTACTATGGGTAGGCTTTTAACACTAAAAGATTCAATAACCAAAGTCATTGAATCTAGAAATTTCAATACTTTTTTGGAGGTAATAAAACATGGTTGATGAAAAAGATTATGAAATGGCCTTTCAGATTATAACAGTAGCAGGTACAGCTAGGTCTTTAGCTATGGAAGCTAGAAAATATGCAAGAGAAGCTAAATTTGAACAGGCAAAACAAGCACTTAAGCAAGCTAAAGATGAGTATATTAAAAGTCATCAGATACAAACAGATATGCTTACTAAAGAAGCTAGTGGAGAAAAAAATGATGTAAATATAATTCTTGTACACGCACAAGATCATCTTACAATGGCATCAATGTCAATAGAGGATACGAAGGAATTTATAAATTTATATGAATTAATTAGGAGGAATTAAAAATGATAATTCAATTATATTGTAGCGCAGGAATGAGTACTTCAATGTTAGTTAAAAAGATGAGAGATGAAGCAGAAAAAAGAGGCTTAGATGCACAGATAAATGCATATCAATTTGATCAAATAGCTGATAAAGTTAAAGAAGCTGATGTAGCATTTCTTGGGCCACAGGTACAATTCCAATTAAAAGCAGCACAAAAAGAGGCTGATAAATACAATGTAGCACTTGAAGTTATTCCTATGAAAGACTATGGTATGATGAATGGTAAAGCAGTGTTGGATAGAGCTTTGGAATTATGTAAAAAATAGGAGAATAATATGGGAGAATTTATAAATCAAAATGTAATACCTGTTATAATGAAGTTTGTAAACTCTAAACCTATTATGGCACTTAGAGATGGATTAGTTGCAACAATGGCACTAACAATCGTTGGTTCGCTATTTCTATTAATTGCAAACTTTCCTATAAATGCAGTAACTGAATTTATGAAAGAAAGTGGAGCGGCATTATATCTAAACCAAGCTTATGAGTCCACATTTAATATAATTTCTATTGCTGCAGCGACATGCATTGGATATGCTTATGTGAAAAATGAGGGATTTGAAGGAATTGGTGCCGGTATTATTTCAATGTCAGTATTTTTTATAATTCAAAAACATCAAGTTATAGATCCTAATAACCCTGAAAATATTATCTCAGGTGTAATTAATAAAGAATGGACTGCAGGAAAAGGTATGGTTGGAGCTATAATTGTAGGTTTATTAGTGGGATTTTGTTATGCCACTTGTATGAAAAAAAATATTAGAATAAAGCTACCAGAAATGGTTCCAGAAGGTGTTGCAAATTCTTTTAATGCGATAATCCCAGGATTTTTTGCTATTACAGCAGCAACAGTTATATTTACGATTCTTGATAAATTAGGGACTGATCTTTTGAATCTAATTTATACAATACTACAAACACCACTTGAGACTGGTATTAATTCAGTTCCAGGAATGTTGCTTATGGCAATTTTTGGTCCCTTTTTGTGGTGGTTTGGAATACATGGAAGTACCATCGTCGGTGGAGTTTTAGGGCCTTTACTTCAAGCAAATTATCTACACAATCAGGCACTTGTTGATAAGGGAGTTGAATTGACAGTAGCTAATGGAGGTAGAATTGTTACTCAACAATTTTTAGATCAATTTATAACTGTTACGGGAGCAGGTATAACGATAGGATTACTAGTATACATGACATTTTTTGCAAAAAGTGAACAATTTAAAAATCTAGGAAAATTATCCTTAGTTCCAGGTTTATTTAATATCAATGAACCTATACTATTTGCTACACCAATCGTAATGAATCCTTTTATGGCTATACCATTTATCTTAACGCCAGTTTTGTCAGCATGTATTCAGTATTTTGCTATTTATACAGGTTTAACACCTATGTATACCGCTATAACAGTTCCTTGGACTACTCCTCCTATAATTTCAGGATTTTTAATTGGTGGAATACGAACGATGTTATTGCAGGCATTTATTTTAGTATTAACTTTTTTTACCTATTTACCATTTGCAAGAAAGTTAGATAAAATTAATTATAAGGAAGAACAAGGCTTATCTCAAAAGGAGATAACAGAAGAAATGAAGGAAGAGGAGTAAAAATGGCATTTAAGAAAGATTTTTTATGGGGAGCATCTACAAGTGCATATCAAGTTGAAGGCGGATACAACGAAGGAGGAAAAGGAGCATCTGTACAAGATGTGAAAAAAATTCCAGATGGAACTCCTGATTTTAAAGTTTGTAGCGATCATTATCACAGATATAAAGAGGATATTAAATTATTTAATGAATTGGGACTAAAAGCCTATAGATTTTCAATAGCTTGGACAAGAATACTTCCTACTGGAGATGGAGAGGTAAACAAAGAAGGCATTGATTTTTACAATAATATAATAAATGAATGTAAAAAATACAATATTGAGCCCATTGTTACCATGTATCATTTTGATTTACCCTATGAATTAGATAAAGTTGGAGGATGGTCAAATGATAAAACCGTTGATGCATTTGAAAAATTTGCAAAAGTACTTTTTGAAAATTATGGCGATAGAGTAAAATACTGGCTTACTATTAATGAACAAAATATAATGACTCTTATGGGCTCTGTAATTGGTACTGGAGATTCAAGCGAAATATATCAAGATAATCACAGAATGCTTTTAGCTCAAGCTAAAGCTATGATACTTTGTCATAAAATGTTACCTAATGCAAAAATTGGACCTGCACCAAATATATCTGCAGTTTATCCAAATAGTAATACTCCAGAAGATAATTTAGCAGCTCAATACGCAAATGTTCACAGAAATTGGCAATTTCTAGATGCATGTGTATTTGGAATTTACAATAAATTAGCTTTAGAAATGATAAAATCTCAAGGATATAAACTTGAAATTAGCGAAGATGATATTAAAATTTTAAAAAATGCAAAACCAGATTTTATAGCTTTTAATTATTATAACACATCAACAGTAAAAGCTAGCCAAAAAATAAATGATAGCACAAAAATTGATCAACAAAATATGTCCGGTGTAAATGGATTTTTTGAACAAGTTGACAATAAAAATTTACAAAAAACTGAATTTGGTTGGGAAGTTGACCCGGTTGGATTTAGAGTTACTTTAAATGAAATTTACTCACGATATAATCTACCTCTTATGATTACTGAAAATGGATTGGGAGCTTATGATAAATTAGAAGATGGAAAGGTTCATGATGATTATAGAATAAAATATCTAAAAGATCATATTGAACAAATGAGAAGGGCTACAGAAAGTGGAGTAGAGATCTTAAGTTACAATCCTTGGTCAGCTATAGATTTAATAAGCACACATGAAGGATTTTTGAAAAGATATGGATTTATATATGTAGATCGCGACAATGAAAGTGAGAAAACTTTAAATAGATATAAGAAAGATTCATTCTTCTGGTATAAAAAAGTAATTGAATCAAATGGAGAAGAACTAGACTAAAAAAAAAGAGAATTATTGCAAAAGCAGTAATTCTCTTTTTGATTTAAATTAACCTTTAAATATTTTAAGAATAAAAAACTTGATTATGTTTTAATTTATTTACTATTTATCCATCTCTTCACGTTCTTTTTGTTCTTGTGCTAAAGTCTTCTTTGGTAAGATTATATTTAAGAAGAAGACTGTAAGAGTAGCTATAACTACTGGTGATGATGTAAATATCATTTGTAATTTTTCAGGCATAGTTTCAGTTGCTTGAGGAACTGATGTTATACCCATACCAAGTGCAAGACCAAGTCCTACAATTGTTGAATTTCTCATTGATAATTCTTCTTGGTTGATAAGTTTAATACCATTCATTGTTATTTGCGCAAATACTGAAATAGTTGCGCCACCAATAACACATTGAGGAATTGACATCATCAAACCGCCGAATTTTGGAATAAATCCTGCTATTGCAATCATTGTTGCAGTAATAGCTATAACTCTTCTAGCAGTTACTTTAGTCATTGAAACAATACCAACATTTTGAGAATATGTTGCAGTTGGAAGTGCCCCAATGAAAGCTCCAATAATAGAAGCTATACCATTACATTTAATACCACCAGATATTTCATCATCTGTTGCCTCTCTATCCATACCACCAACTGTTGTAGATGATATATCTCCAATTGCTTGAATAGAGTTAACTATATACATAATTGCCATTGTTATTACCGCATCAGATGGGAAATCTGGTTTAAATGGCATAATTTTTGGAAGTGTAAACCAATTTGACTCAACCACATTTGTAAAGTTTACAAATCCAGGAGCAACTGTAGCATTTACAATAAGAGAAACAATATATCCTACAATAATTCCAATAAGAATAGAAGCAAGTTTTACAAGACCTTTACCAAACATATTGCATGCTAATACTGTAACAAGTGTTAAGAATGCAACAGCCCATTGCCAACCTGATCCATAAAGTGGGTTTCCATTTCCTCCAGCCATATAACCAATTGCTACTGGATAAAGTGAAAGTCCAATTGTCAATACGACTGTACCACTTACAATTGGTGGGAAAAATTTTCTTATTTTTTTAATTGAAAGTCCACATAAAAATGCAACTAGACCACCTACAATTTGGGCACCATAAACTGCCTCATAACCATATCTTTTACCAATTGCTAACAATACCGGTATGTAAGCAAAAGAGACACCCATTACTACTGGAAGCTTAGCGCCGACTTTTAAAACTGGGTACAATTGCAAGAAAGTAGCTATTGCAGCGATAAACATTCCAGCTTGAATTACATAAACAGCTTCATTTGAACTAACAGCAAATTCAGTTCCCTTTAATGTATTAGTTAGTAGAAGCGATGGCAAAGCATTTCCTATAATCATAGCTAGTAAATGTTGGAGTGCTATTGGGAAAGACTTGCCAAATTCTGGTTTACCATCTATATCAAAAAGTGATTTTGATGGATTTGCTTTATTTTCCATATACAACCTCCTGTTCTACTATAAATATATCATATTGTTAAAAATATTACAAGCTCTTTTTACATATGAAAATATAATCAATTAAATAAATAATGTTTTCATTATTTACGCTTGAATAAATTTAAATTTAGTGTTAAAATATTATTGAAATAGTTGGAATAAGAAGGGATATTATGAAAGTTATTTCTTTTACTGGATCGGGTGGCAAGACCACTTTGATTGAGAAAATTGCAAAAAAATACTCTTCAAAAAGAGTACTTATAACCACTAGTACTAAAATTTTCATTCCTAAGAATGAAGATTATACTATATATAAATCTATGGAGGATTTTAAAAGAAATTATATTGCAAATCCAGGTATTTATGTTTTTGGGGAAAAAATACTTGATGGAAAAATCCATGCTGTAGAAAAAGAATCTATAGATTTTCTTTCAAAATTTTTTGATTTAATTCTGATTGAAGCTGATGGTTCAAAAGAAAAGCCACTAAAGGCATGGAGAAGTTTTGAACCTGTAATTTACAATAATACATATCAAACTATTGGAGTTATGCCCATAGATCTTATAGGTTTAGAATTTGATGAAGAAAAAATTTTTAATTTTGATCTATTCGAAGATAAATATGTCTATAGAGATAAGTTTGATACTAAACTATATTCTGATATAATCAATGATCCAGATGCATTATTTAAAAATGCTACTAGAAAAATTTTATATCTTAGTAGATCTGATTTAATAGATCAAAAAGATGCTTCTAAGATTGTTTCAGATCTAGAAAGAAGAACTGGACTTAAAATAATAACAAAGGTGGAGGATTTTGATATCTAATGGATATTGTTGCTGTTGTAATGGCTTCAGGATTTTCAAAAAGAATGGGAACAAATAAATTGTTGCTAAAGCATAATGGAAAAGAAATATTTAAATATATAATAGATAAAATTAATAAGGTTGACTTTTATAAAAAAGTGATAATCACTAATAATAAAGAAATTATTGATTACTCATTAAAAAATGATTTTGTAGTAATAAAAAATCCAAATGCGGACTTAGGCCAAAGCCAGTCCGTAATTTTAGGAACGTCGTATTGTATTAAAAAAGCACACATGTTCTTTGTGGCAGATATGCCTTTTTTGAAAGTAGAAACTATAAAAAAACTTAAAGAGAATTTCGATGGCAAAAAAATTTTAGCACCGAAGGTGTGTGGATTAAAAAAAAATCCTGTTATTTTTCCAGCACATTTCAATGAGAAACTCAAAGGCATTAAAAATGATGCTGGAGGTATGAGTATTGCAAAAAAAGATGATATTAAATTTGTTAATTTTTCAGATAGTTTAGAATTTTTAGATATAGATACGAGAGAAAATTATGAAAGATATTGTGATTTTTAGAGGAGCAGGAGATGTTGCAACTGGAGCTATTCAAAAATTAAAACGCTCAGGTTTTAATGTCTTATGTCTTGAAATTAAAAAACCTACAGCTGTAAGAAGATATGTCTCAATTTGTGAGGCGGTTTATGAATCTAAATTTAAAGTTGAAGATATTGAGGCTGTATTAGTTAAAAATAAGAAAGAAATATTTAAAGCTTTTGATGATGATAAAGTGGCTGTTTTAGTAGATCCACATGCTGATATTTTAAAAGAGATTAAACCAATCGCTTTTATTGATGCTACAATTGCCAAAAGAAATCTTGGTACTAAAAAAGATATGGCAGATACTGTAATTGCCTTAGGGCCTGGTTTTACAGCCGGCATTGACTGCGATATTGTTATTGAAACTAATAGAGGCCATGATTTAGCTAGGCTGATATTTAAAGGATCAGCTCATAAAAACACTGGAAATCCTGGAAATATACTAGGATATACCACAGAAAGAGTCTTATATTCTAATAAAGAAGGAATTGTAAAAAATCATGTAAAACTTGGCGATTTTGTAAATAAGGGTGATTTAATTGCATCCATTGGAGATAGTAAAATCACAAGTAAATTAGATGGAATGGTCAGAGGCTTAATTAGAGATAATACATATGTAAAAGAGCATATGAAAATAGGGGATGTAGATCCAAGAAGAAATATTAAAAACTTATATACAATTTCAGATAAATCAAGAGCTATTGGAGGAGCAGTTTTAGAAGCTGTGATGATAGGAAGGGCAAAAAATGAAAGAGATAAAAACTGAAGATGCAGTAGGCATGGTTTTATGCCATGATCTTACTCAAATTATAAAAGATGAATATAAGGGTAGCCGATTTAAAAAAGGGCATGTAGTAAAAGAAGAAGATATCCCTGTGCTTTTATCTATGGGAAAAGAACATCTTTATGTATGGGAAAATGATGAAGATTTGCTTCATGAAAATGATGCAGCAAAGATATTGGCTGAAATTTCCATGGGAGAAAACACAACTACAAATGGGAAAATCGCTGAAGGTAAGATTACTATAACTTCAAAGATAGATGGTCTACTAAAAATTGATGCTAATTTATTAGAAAGACTTAATGATGTTGAAATGGTGATGATTGCAACTAAAAGAAATAATATTGCAGTAAAAAAGTATTCACCACTTGCATCTATGAGAGTAATTCCACTTGTGGTCAAAAAAGAATTGATGAAAAAGTGTCAAAATATAGCTGGTAATAACAAAATTTTAAGCATTAAACCATTTATAGGTGGAGATGCCATTATGATAGCAACAGGAGAGGAAATTAAAAAGGGAAGAATCGAAGACACATTCTCACCTGTTCTAACACAAAAGGTAAAAGATTATAATTATGATATTAAAAAAGTCATTTACCCTGGCGATGATGTTGAAATAATAACAAGACAGATAAATGAAGCCATCGAAAATGGAGCAAAAGCTGTATTTTGCTCAGGGGGCATGAGTGTGGATCCAGATGATAACACACCCCTTGCTATAAGAAATGCTAGCGATGAGGTAATTACTTATGGAGCACCTGTGCTTCCAGGTGCAATGTTTATGCTTGCCTATAAAAATAATGTTCCAATAATTGGACTTCCAGGTTGCGTAATGTATGCAAAAAAAACTGTATTTGATTTATTAATCCCAAGAATATCAGCAGGAGAAAAGTTATGTAAGAAAGATATAGTCAAGCTTGGAATGGGAGGTTTATTATAATGCTTACACATTTTGATAAAGATGGAAATGCTGTAATGGTGGATGTTTCAAAAAAGGATATAAGCCACAGAAAAGCTATTGCTTCTGGAAAAATAAAATTAGATAAAGAAATAATTTCTATGATTAAAAATAGAGATATAAAAAAAGGAGATGTTTTGACAGTCTCACAAATAGGAGCAATAATGGCAGCTAAAAAAACCTCTGATTTAATCCCACTTTGTCATCCTATAAACACTACTAATGTAGTAGTTAATTTTGAAATTAAAGATGTTTACATTAAGGCTATATCAACAGTAAAAACAGACTCTAAGACGGGCGTTGAGATGGAGGCGCTTACAGCAGTTTCGACAGCTTTATTGACAATATATGATATGGTAAAAGCAGTTAGCAAAAATATGATAATCTATGATATACATTTAGAATATAAATCTGGTGGAAAAAGCGGCGAGTTTACCTATGGCAGTTGATGGTTTTGGAAGAAAAATTGATTATCTTAGAGTATCAATCACTGATAGATGTAATTTACGCTGTAAGTATTGTATGCCAGAAGGCTTGGATTCCAAACTTCCGCATGATGAAATTCTTAGCTATGAACAGCTAATTAAAATAATAACATCATTTGCAAAATTAGGAATTAAAAAAGTAAAAATCACTGGCGGAGAGCCTTTAATTAGAAAAGACAGTGAAAAATTTATTGTCGCAGTTAAAAAAATCGAAGGAATAAAGCAAGTCACTCTTACAACTAATGCAACAAGACTTTATAAAAATATAGATTTGTTTTTAGAAAATAATATTGATGGCATTAATATTTCTTTAGATAGTTTAAGAAATGATAGATTTAAATTATTGACAGGATCTGATATATTTGAAACCAAAAAATCGATCGACTATCTTCTAGAGAAAAAATATAATAATCTAAAGATTAACTCTTTAATAATTGATGGTTTTAATGAAGATGAGATCATTGATCTTGCAAAACTTGCAAAAGTTAATGAATTAAGTGTAAGATTTATTGAACTTATGCCAATAGGACAGGCAAAAAAATTTAAAGGAGTCTCTAGAGACTATATTTTAGATAGACTAGAAAATGAATTTGGTAAAAAGAAGATAGTTCATAAAATATTAGGAAATGGACCTGCAGATTATATAACTTTTGATAATTTTAAAGGTAATATTGGTTTTATTGATGCCATTGATCATAAATTTTGTGAAAGTTGCAATAGAGTTAGGCTTACATCTACTGGAAAATTAAAATTATGCCTTCAATATAATACTGGTGTAGACTTATCTGATTATGCTAAAGGCGAAATAACAGAAGATGAATTTTTTACAAAAGTTTCTAAAGCCTTGATGATAAAGCCAAAGGAAAATCAATTTAAAAATTTAGAAGATATTAAAGATGAAAATACTAATAATATGAATGAGTTAGGTGGTTAAATGGGAAAAGTAATTGCTATATGTAGAAGCGAGAAAAAAGGTACGGTAAAAACTCCGATTGAAAAGGGAGAATTTATAGAAGATTTTGGCCTTAAAGATGATGCTCATGCAGGAAAATGGCATAGACAAGTATCGCTTTTGTCATATGAATCTTTTATGAAATTTAAGGATACAGTAAAGATTGATCTCAAATATGGTGTTTTTGGAGAAAATCTTTTAGTTTCTGGATTGGATTTAGAAAATTCAAAAGTTGGAGATAGATTTAAGGCAAATGATGTTGTATTAGAAATCACACAAATAGGCAAAAAATGCCATAAATCGTGTGAAATTAGAAGTATTGTAGGTAATTGTATAATGCCAACTGAAGGAATTTTTGCTAGAGTTATCAAAGCAGGAAGTATAAAAACTGGAGATCAAATATGCAGAATCTAAAGATTATCACTGTATCAGACAGTTGCTATGAAAAAAAGAGAGAAGATCTTTCAGGTATTGCAATAAAAGAATATTTAGAAGATGAGTTTATAGCAGATGATTTTGATATTGTCCCTGATGAAATCGAAAAAATAGAAAATAGCTTAAAAAAGGCAATAAAAAATCAATATGATCTTATAGTGACAACAGGAGGAACGGGTTTTTCTAAAAGAGATGTTACACCAGAAGCTACAATGAATGTTATAGAAAAAAGAGCCTATGGTATTGAAATAGCTTTGATATCTAAAAGCATGGAATTTACAGACAAAGCCATGCTTTCAAGAGCTATCTGTGGTATTTGTGACAAAAGCTTAATAATAAATCTTCCGGGAAGTCCTAAAGCCTGTAAAGAAAATTTATCTATAATTAAGCCGGTATTAAAGCATGCTATCAAAATGATTGGTACAAAAAAAGGTGAATTACATGATGAAATATAAAGCGCATGTTAAGACTCAAATTGAAGGAAATAAAAGATTTATGGGGCCTGGGCCTTACGAATTGTTAAAGTATTTAAAAGATGAAAATACCGTAAAAGATGCTGCTAAAAAAATGAATCTTAGCTATTCGAAAGCTTGGAAGATGATAAATTTAATCGAAAAAGAGTTAGGAGAAAAAATTTTAGATAGAAAATCAGGTGGCAGCGATGGTGGTGAAAGTAGTCTTAATAAAATTGGCATAGAGCTTTTAGAAAAATATGAATTATACGAAAAGAAAATAGAAAAATACGCTAATGATGTGTTTGAAGAGATTTTTAAAGATTTTAATTAAACAAGGCTTCTAATTTCATTTGAGATTAGAGGCCATTTATTTTTTTGATTTTTAAAAAAATCATTTTATGATAAAATAATACCTAAGGACAAGTTATGAAAGAATTTAGATTAAGAAAAATAATTGATATTTTATTTATGTCAGTTATTACCGCTTTATTATTTCTAATTGGAAGGGTGAGTGTATTATCATATGCTTTAATACCTTCAATTATGATCTATTATGCGTTTATAAGAAAAAAAATTGAATACTTGCTTTTTTTATTTTTGATATTTATATTAATTTTTTCGATAGATGAACTAAACATCACAATTAAAATAATTGGAATTAGTTTATTGATAACCATGATTTTTGCTATTCTTATAAGAACAAAGCTAAATGATAATAAGGCATTAATTATAGCTAGCATTATCCTTAGTATAATTTCGATAATTTTATATTTTAAATTTTTTATGAATGAAATAAATATCGAAGAGCAGATGAGTGTCAATATCGAAAATTTTACTTATGAGATGACGATAAATAACGAATTAGTAGATTTTACTAAAGAAGATATTATAAGAATTTTAAAGATGGCAATACCTTCTGTATTGATACTACTATCTTTTTTATTTTCATTATTTACATTAAAAATATCAAAAAATGCAATATCTACCAAATTAAATGGGTATAAAGATTTTAGAAAGCTAGAAGATATTTATTTGCACAAAAATACTTTTATCTATTTCATTTTGATACTAATTACAATCTTTCTAGTCTTAAATGAGATAGATTATCATGCTGATTTATTTGGAATTAATGCAATACTTATAATATATTATGCTTTGGTTTTAAATGGTTTTAGTTTTTACTTATATTGGTCAAAGCATTCAAAGACTAATTTTATAAGAATGATGTTTTTAATTCTTATTTTAGTCTATCTAACAGATATCACAATAGTATTTTTGTTGATGGGTATTTTTGATCTTTTCTATGATTATAGAAAAAGGAGTATAGAATGAAAAATAAGTTTTTTCATAAAAACAACTTCATAATTCTTTTATCGATACCATTGGTTTTATCAATAGTAATTTTTTTATATAATAAAATATTGGCTTTGGTATTTTTATTATTAACAGTTGGTCTGTATTTTTATTTAAAAAATCTAGAAAAAAATATGCAATACAAATTTCAAAGCTATGTTGAAAATCTAGAACATGATTTTACAACAATCACCAAGGATATCATATTTGATATGCCTTTTCCAATAGTTGTAATAGAGGATAAAAAAGATATTAAATGGTATAATAGCGAATTTAAAGATCTCTTTGAAGAGGATAAATTAGTTGGAACTAGCATAAAAAAATTAATTCCTTCTTTCACAAATGAGAAATTTGAAGATGAAGATAGAATTAAATTAGTTGAGCTTAATGGTAGATACTATGAATTTTATTTTAATAATGTATTGTCAAAAGATGATGGAAAAGAATTGACATTTTTATATGCCATAGACAATACATATGATGAAAATATAAAGGGATTATTTAAAGATAAAGCTTTAGTCATTATGACTATTTATATTGATAATTACCAAGATTTAAGGGCTTCAACACCTGATAGAGACAGGCCTATTGTATTTGCAGAAATTGATAAATTAGTAAATGATGAATTTACAACTTTAGGTGGCATGGTTAGAAAATATGAAAATGATAAATATATTGCCATTATTGAAAGATCAAATTTTGAAATTATTTATAATTCAAAGTTTGAAATCTTAGATAAGGTTAGAGAAGTTGTAGATGATAGTTCTATTCAACCTACTTTATCAATTGGTGTAGGAGTTCATGGAGATAATCCATTAGAAATTTATAATGATTCTTCAATGGCTATTGATATTGCTTTGAGTCGAGGTGGAGATCAAGCTGTAATAAAAGTAGAAGATAATCTTGAGTATTTTGGAGGTAAAAGTAAGGCGGCTGAAAAGACAAGTAAGGTTAAATCAAGAGTAATCTCTCATGCTCTTAGAAGACTTATTGATTCCTCCTCAGATGTATTTATTATGGGACATGAAAATCCGGATATGGATTCATTTGGATCTTGTCTTGGAATTTATGAAGGCGTTAGAAGTAGGGATAAAAAAGCTTATATAGTACTTAACTCAGTAACACCTGCTATAAAAAATATTTATAATAAATCGATCAATGACCTTGAAGAACTAGAGTCATTTATAAAAACAGAAGATGAGGCATTAAATATTATAAAACCGTCTTCGTTAATTATAATTGTAGATAATCATAGAAGAAATTCTACTGAAGGACCAAAATTATTATCAGAGACTGAGCAAATTGTAATCATAGATCATCACAGAAGGGGTGCTGACTACATTAAAGATGCTACCATTTCTTATATTGAACCTTATGCATCTAGTGCTTCAGAATTGGTTACTGAAATGCTTAATTACTTTGATGATGATTTTGAGGCAAGATCAACAGTAGCCGAAGGTCTTTTGGCAGGTATTACTGTTGATACAAAAAATTTCTATTATCAAACAGGTGTTAGAACTTTTGAAGCAGCATCTATGCTAAAAAGATGGGGCGCTGACTCTATAACTATAAAACAGATGTTTAAAGATGATTTTGAAATAGTAAGATATAAATCAGAGGTAATTAGTACATCAAATATATTCATGGAAGAGATCGCCATAGGAAGATTTGAAAGAGAAATAGATGGATCAAGTTTAATAGCAAGTCAAGCTGCAGATGATTTATTAAATATTGAAGGAGTTAAGGCATCTTTTGTTTTAACACTCAGCAATAATAAGATTCATATCTCAGGTAGATCTTTAGGGGATATATCAGTACAATTAATAATGGAAAAAATTGGAGGCGGTGGTCATCTGACTGCAGCTGCAACGCAAATTGAAACAAGTATTGATGAAGCAGAAAATATATTGAAAAATGCAATAGAAGAGTATTATAAGGAGGAAGAAGATGAAGGTAATTCTGATTGAAGATGTAAATAAGATTGGAAAAAAAGGTGAAATGGTAAATGTCAAACAAGGCTATTTCAGAAATTATTTAAAAGCAAACAATCTTGCAATAGAGGCAAATAAAGAAAACACAAAGAAATGGGAAGAAGAACAAGAAAAAAAGAGACAATTGGAGAATGAAAATAGACAAAAAGCTCTTGAACTTAAATCTAAATTGGAAGATATAGTAGTAAATGTAAAAGCTAAAACTGGTGAAGATGGAAAGCTATTTGGTTCGATAACTAATAAAGATATTAATCAAGCTTTGAAGAAACAGGAAAATATTGATGTAGATAAAAAGAAGATAAACTTAATTGAAAATATTAAGCAAACAGGAAATTTTGTTGTGGAAGTTAAAGTTTATCCTGAAATACAAGCACAATTAAAGGTAAATGTTGAGGCAAAGTAGATGTCTGAAGAAAAAAAGCAATTGCCAAATTCGATAGACTCTGAAATATCGCTTTTGGCTTTGCTATTAGCCGATAATGATAATTTAGATATCATAATGGAATTGGTAAGTGCCGATGACTTCTATGATTCAAGAAATAAAGCTATTTTTGAGACGATAAAGGAAAATCATGAAAAAAATATTAGTATAGATGATGTCATTTTAAAAAGTCTTTTAAATGACAAAAATATTTATCAAGATATCGGAGCAGATGAATATATTGCACAGATAAAATATGCTCCATATAGCAGCTATAGTTTAAAAGAGTATGCAAATACAATTAAAGCTAAGTCTCTTCTTAGACAGCTTATAGCATATGGCCAAGATGTTATTCAATTTTCATTTGATCAAACTAATGATATTGAAGCTGTAATAGATATGGCAGAATCGAAAATATATGAAATAACACATCAGTCGATGTCAAAGGGCTTGGTAAAAGTAAATGATACCATCGGAGATACTATAAAACAGATAAATGATCTATTTTTAAATAGAGATAATCTAACAGGCGTTACAACAGGACTTTCAACTGTAGATAATAGTTTGTCAGGGCTACAAAGCTCACAATTAGTGTTATTAGCTGCAAGACCTGCAATGGGTAAGACTGCCTTAGGGCTTACAATGGCTTACAATGCTGCTATGAGTGGAAAGACAGTAGCTTTTTTTTCTTTAGAGATGAGCACATATCAGTTAAACCAAAGACTTATTTCCATGGCATCAATGGTAGAGCTACAAGATATAATAACTGGAAATATTGAAGATGATAAATGGCAAATATTAGTTGAAGCATGTGACCAATTAAGTAGATTAAATCTTTATGTGGATGAAACTGCAGGAATTTCATTGAGTGAACTTAGGTCTAAAGCAAAGAGATTAAAAACAGAGGTAGGCTTAGACTTAATTGTAATTGATTATCTCCAATTGATGACTGTGGATGATAAAAAAGAGAATAGGCAACAAGAAATAGCGACTATTTCAAGGGGATTAAAGACTTTATCTAAAGAATTAGATTGCCCAGTCTTATCGCTTGCTCAGCTTTCAAGGGAGGCTGATAAAAGAAGTGATCATAAGCCTATTTTATCGGATCTTAGAGAATCTGGTGCAATTGAGCAAGATGCCGATGTAGTAATGCTTTTATACAGAGAAGATTATTATGATGAAGAAGAAAATCCTAATATGGCAAATGTAATTTTGGCTAAACATAGAAATGGTCCAACAGGCATAATGAGTTTGTATTTCGATAAAAAATGTACTACCTTTAGAGATATAAGTTATGAACAAGAAAGTTAATCTTATAGAGAGCAAAAGATTATATATTAAAAAATTAGAATTTGAAGATGCATTACATTTTAAAGATTGGTCTTTATTTGATAACCCATATTTATTTGGATATAATTATGGAAACTTTTCAGAACTAGAGACTAGAATATGGTTTAATTCAATAAAGACAATTAGAAAAAAATATTATGCAGTTTATGAGAAAAAAGAAGATAAATTTGTCGGATTTTTAGGTCTTAAAAATATTAAAGTATTTCAAAAATCTGCAAGATTAGGAATAGTATTTGATCCTGGCAATGTCGAAAAAGGATATGGATATGAAGCTATGATGAGATTTTTAGACTATTTTTTTAATGACCTAGATTTTAATACCATGGAGCTTTTTGTTAATAGTTTTAATAAAAGAGCTCTTAATTTATATAAGAAATTGGGATTTATAAAAATCTCTGAATTTTTGGAAGTATTTGAAAATCAATTTATCAATGCAGATGATATTAATTTTTTCAAGAAAAACGGTCAGGTCTATTCTAAATTATACAAAATGAAATTAGAGAAGGAGCGATATATTGAAAGCAAAATTACAAAAAATGACGCTTGATATGGGTACTACTCCTATAGAAAATATTTTTATCAATATGATAATGCCTGCAATGAGTGCTGAAGGCATAAAAGTTTATTTGACATTATTAAAAGCAAGCTTTGATGATGAAAAGATTGACTTAGATTCATTGATTAATCAAGTGTCTATTGATAAAACTAGAGAAGAAATTTTAAATGAATTAGAGTCTTTAGATTTGATTTCAATGATAAATTATGAAGGTGAAGACATTATAGAAATAACCTCAATTAGAGAAAAATACTTTTCAAATACAATAATTGATAATAGCAAAGAAAAGAGCTCTGCAAATACTTATAATCAAAGACAAAATATGTTTGATAATATAGAAAAGATCATTCAAAGAGTTCTTACACCTTCTGAAATAGCACTTATTAACGAAACAATAGATGATTATAATGTTGAATATGCTTTGGTTACTGAAGCATTTAAACAAGCAAAAGAAAAAAAGAACAATGTAAATCCAAAATATGCTTTAGCTTTCGTAAGAAATTGGAGAGATAGGGCTATTTTTGATCTAAAAAGTCTTAGAGAATATGAAAAGAATAATAGAACAAATAATTATGAACAAAAAAGAAAATATAAAAGAAGATTATACAAGCCTGAGACAAGTTATGAAGATACAGATGATAGTATGTCAATAACAGAAAGATTTAGAAGACAAAGACTTGAAGCCTACAAGAAAAAAAAGGGAGAAAATAATTAATGGGTGCATATCATAATGCAATTAAGAAGTTAGAAAGAATAAGAGATGCTTATCGAAAAGAAAATGAGAGGCGAAAAAAAGAGATCTACAAGAAAATAAATGAGATCTACATTATAGATAAAAATATAAATCACTTGGGCTTTAGTGCGATGAGTAAGGCTTTTAATGGAAAAAATGCATCTGATAATCTAAAAAAAATAGAACAGTTAAAGAAAAGAAAACAAGAATTGCTTGTAGAAAATGGCTATCCAAAGGATTATCTTGAAAGAAAATATCATCATAAAAAATGTAAAGATAGCGGCTATGTAAATGGGAAAATTTGTACATGTCTTAATCAATTGCTAATAGAAGAAAGATACAATATGAGTAATGTAAAAGACATTATTAAATATGAGAATTTTGAAAATTTTGATGTTAATTTGTTTTCAAAAAATTCATATTCTAATTATGACTTATCGCCAAGGGAGAATATTGATTTAATTCTTGAACAAATTAAAGATTATATGGAAAAATTTCCTAATACAGATAAATTTAACATCTTTCTTTTTGGAGATGTGGGTCGTGGTAAAACATATTTATTAAATTGTTTAGCAAAAAGCATGCTTGAGAGTAATTATTCTGTAATTTATCAAACAGCTCCCAAATTATTTGGATTTTTATCTGAATACTATTATGCATTTACTGAAACCAAAGAAAAATTAAAAGATAAATATGATGAGCTATTTAACTGCGACATTTTAATAATTGATGATTTGGGAGCAGAATTTACAAGAACTGGTTTAGATAATGCCAATCTTTTTGAAATAGTAAATGAAAGAATAATAAATCATAAAGCTATATTTATTTCTACCAATTATGATTTTGAAGCCTTTTTAAAAATATATGGTAAAAGAATAACATCAAGAATTGTATCTAGTAGCTTAATATTTGAAATATACGGAAGGGATTTAAGGCAAAATGAATAGTGCTGATAGAGAAGAAATGCAGAAAATTGACTCTTTGTCTATTGAGAAATATCAAATACCATCTATTGTTTTAGTAGAACATGCTGCTATGGCTGTAGTTAAAAATATTAATCTTAGGCAAAGAGACACCTTTGCTATATTTGTAGGTATAGGAAATAATGGAGCAGATGGACTGGCAGTAGCAAGAATACTTTTATCTTATGATAAGAAAGTCAATATCTATGTACTAGGAAATATTGACAAAGCATCAGATGAATTTAAAATTGAATACAATATTCTAAGAAAATTAAATGCAAATATTAAAGGTATTGAAACAATCTATGATTTAGAAAAATTAGATTATGAATTAGAAAAGGTAAATACTATTATTGATGCTATTTTTGGAACTGGATTAAATAGAGAGGTAAAAAATATCTATTATTATGTAATAGAACTACTAAATAAAAAGCGAATTTATAAGATTTCTGTTGACATTCCATCAGGGCTTGATGCAAGTAGTGGTGAAATTTTAGCTACAGCAGTTGACAGTGACCTAATTGTGTGCATGCAATTAGTAAAGAAAGGAATATTAAAAAATAATTGGTTTAAAGATAAATTTGTAGTAGAAAATATTTCAATGCCTCTTGAAGCCATAAGAGAAGTATTATGATTTGAAATATTTTTTTAAATGTGGTATTATAAAAATAATTGAATACGGCAGTGATAAGAAGTAGTAATCATGAAAAATTTGCAGAGAGAAGATGTTTGGTGAAAATCTTTAATTGGAAGTGGTGAATCCGTCTTTGAGCCTTTGTTTTTAAAGTGAGCAAATAGCTAAATTGGGTGGCACCGCGAGACTCTCGTCCCTTTGAGGATGGGAGTCTTTTTTGATTTTACTTATTATCACAAAAAATACTTGGGAGGAAATATGTTAGATATTAAGGAAATTAGAAAAAATCCAGAACTTATTCAAAAGAAATTAAATTTAAGAAGTGGAAATTATGATTTAACAGAACTTCTTGACTTGGACAATAAAAGAAAAGAAATAATAGTTGATGTAGAAGAGAAGAAGGCAAAAAGAAATAAAGTATCAAAACAAATTCCTGCTTTGAAAAAAGAAGGCAAAGATGTTAAAGATATAATTGCAGAAATGGGAGAATTATCTTCTAATATCAAAGAATTAGATGAAAAATTAAAAGAAATTGAAACA
Source organism: Tissierellia bacterium (assembly GCA_030527425.1). GTDB lineage: Bacteria > Bacillota > Clostridia > Tissierellales > Peptoniphilaceae > JAUNAV01. The sequence continues at coordinate 1,081 of JAUNAV010000008.1, read as the reverse complement.
AAGCAAAGAGATATACTACTAGCAACTCCTAATGTTCCTAATGAACTAGTAAAAGAAGGAAATGATGATAGTGAAAATGAAGAAATCAGAAGAATTGGTGAGCCTAGAAAATTTGACTTTGATATAAAAAGCCATTGGGATTTAGGAGTGGATTTAGATATACTTGATTTTGAACGAGCAGGAAAAATATCAGGTTCAAGATTTTCAATATTTAAAGGAAAAGGGGCAAGACTTGAAAGAGCATTAATCAACTTTATGCTAGATGTTCATACTCTTGAACATGGTTATACTGAAATCGAACCACCAGCAATGGTAAAAAGTCAAACCATGCAAGGAACAGGTCAATTACCAAAGTTTAAAGATGATGCATTTAAAGTTGAGCATGATGATTTATATTTGGTTCCTACTGCAGAAGTACCAGTTACAAATTATTACAGAGATGAAGTAGTTGATTTTAATAATCCTGTACATTTTACAGCCTACACACCATGCTTTAGAAGAGAAGCAGGTTCAGCAGGTAGGGATACAAGAGGTCTTATTAGAAATCACCAATTTGATAAGGTCGAAATGGTAAAATTTGCAAAACCAAATGAATCATATGATCAATTAGAAAAAATGACAAATGATGCAGAAGATATTTTGAAAAAATTAAATATTCCTTATAGGGTTGTAAGACTTTGTACAGGGGATTTAGGTTTTTCTGCAGCAATGACTTATGATATTGAAGTTTGGATGCCAAGTTATAATAGATATGTTGAAATTTCTAGTTGTTCAAATATAGAAGATTTCCAAGCTAGAAGAGCTAATATTAGATTTAGAAATGATGATGGAAAATTAGAATATGTTCATACATTAAATGGTTCAGGACTTGCAGTTGGTAGAACTTTTGCAGCTTTAATTGAAAATTATCAAAATGAAGATGGAAGTATAACAATACCTGAAGCATTAAAAAATTATTATCCATATGAAAAAATAGAAAAATAATTTAAGCGGCCTTATGGTCGCTTTTTATATGAGTATAAAACTATGAAAATATTTTAAAATTTGATATAATAAAAAGCGTATGATTAAAAATAAAAAG
>JAUNAV010000007.1:29605-49344 GCA_030527425.1 Tissierellia bacterium | reverse complement strand
ATATACTCAGTATTTTTTAATGAGGATATAACTTGTTTTGTCAAAAATCCTTTTATAATCTGCTTTTGAGGCCTTGATTTTTTGAGTTTTTTTAATATTGTAGTAATTACAAAATTGTCAAACACTATGTGACTTGCAACTGGAAATCCGGGAAGACCTACAAAGGGTTTATCTTTTATTTTCCCTAAAATTGCAGGTTTTCCAGGTTTTATTGATATCCCATGAACATAAACTTCTCCAAGATCCTTTAATACCTTAAGGGTATAATCTTTACTTCCAGCAGATGAGCCTGCAATTACAACTATAAAATCACATTCATCAACAGCTTTTAACACACTTTGTTTTAGAATACTTTCGTCATCTTTTGCTATATCATATATTTTAGCACTCGCTCCAATTTCTTCAGACATAGCCTTAAGCATTTGAGAATTTGACTCTAGAATCTTTCCAAGCTGAGCTTTATTTGAATTTATAATTTCATCACCAGTGGGGATAATTCCAATTATAGGCTTTTTTAAAACTTCAACCTCAGTTACTCCACAGGATTTTAAAACAGATAAATCAACTGCGCTAAATTCATGATAAGCAGTGTATATCAAATCTTTTTCTATGACATCTTCTCCTTGAATGCGCACATTCTCCCATGGTCTTACAGGATTTAATATTACTATTTTGTCTTCTTCAACTTTTATATCCTCTATCATTATGACTGAGTCATATGGTTTTTTTAAATATTGTCCAGTATTGCAAAACTCAAAGTCAGAGTTTTTTATATAAAGTGGTTTATTCTCTCTTGCTTGTTTTGTGATTTTACTTTCGATCATTACTCCATCCATGGCACAAGAGTGAAATGCAGGCGATGAAGTTTTTGAAAATACGCTTTTTGCAGAAATTCTTCCTAATAGTTTTGAAACTTCTACTATTTCTGTTTCTTTTCGTTCAAAAAACTCTTTAAGATTTTCATGAAATATTTTGATTGCCTCTTTTTCATCAGTTGTTTTTAAGTAAATATTTCTCATTATATTAGCTCCACTTTCACATATTCATCTTCAAATAAACCTTCGCTATTTTCTTCCAATATAAAAAATCCCTTTGCTTTTGAAACATTTGATATATTATTTGAAAATCCAAAAATAGGATTAGCTATAAGCTCATCATCTTTATAATATAAATCGACCAGTTGTACCAAAGTCTTACCACCATTTGATGCTATGTTTCTAGAAAGCTTTGCTTTAATCTTAAATGAATCTTCTATATTAAAATATTTATACCATGCTTTTTTAAAGACAGAAACAAAGATTGCATAGCAACTTACAGGATTTCCAGGAAGTCCAAGAATCATCGTCTTGTCATTTATACTTAAACTAGTTGGTTTTCCAGGTTTTATCGAAATTCCATGAAACAATAATCCAGGCTTTAATTCTTTTCCAATTAGAGGTATATAATCTTTTTCTCCTTTAGATGATGAACCCGAAACAATTACTAAGTCATAATTATTTTCTATCTCTTGTTTTATCTTTTCATAATCATCAACTATATGTTTTCTATAGATAACTTCTACATTTAAATCATTAAGTAAACTAAAAAGCATATAAGAGTTTATATCTCTCATTTTTGCATCTTCCAATTTTTTATCTATATCTATTATTTCATCACCTGTTGATATTATAATTGCCTTTAATTTATCATATACATTAACTTTTGATATACCTAATGATGCCAAAGCTGAAATAGTTTTTGAATCGATTCTTTTTCCTCTTTTAAAGTAAAGATCACCTTTTTTACTATCATCGCCAATATCAATTACATTTTCCAAATAATGCATTGGTTTATATACTAAAACTAAATTGTCATTCATTTTTTCCGTATACTCTATAGGAATTACTGCATCAGCCCCTTCAGGTAACATTCCTCCTGTGAAAATCTGAGATGTCTCTCCCCTGTTTAAGCTCTTTAATGGCTTTTTTCCCATACTTATAGTCTCTTTAATATTTAAAACTGAAGGAATTGACTCATTTGCACCATTTGAATCCAAATAATTTATAGCATATCCATCCATTGTACTTTTCTTAAAATGAGGCAAATTTTCATTCGAAAAAATATCTTCTGCTAAAATATAGTCTTTTGCATCCAATATATTAAGATTTATGGTTTTTTTTAAATTAAGTTTTTCAAATGCTTTGACAATTTCAAAAATTGCCTCATCATAGGATTTCACTTTTAATAAGTCCATAATGCTCCAATCATTTAATTTCAAGTGTTTTTGTCCGATTATATACATTAAATCTTTTATTTCTTGCAAAACCGATGAGATTAATATTATTTTTTTTAGCTTCTTTTATAGCTTCATTTGTAACTGCTGCAACTGAAATAATAGTATTAATGCCAATTTTTTCTAATTTATCAAAAATAATCTTACTAATTCTACATGATGATAGAAAGTATTTATCAGAAATATCCAAGTTATTCATAAGAATATAGCCTATTAATTTATCAACTGCATTGCTTCTTGAGACATCTTCAAAAAAACAAATTATCTCGTTATTTTTTATCAATGCACAAGAATGAGCAGCACCTGTGTCTTTAAAAATTATGGATTTATTCTCAAACTCACTTATCAATTCAAATAATTGATATCTATTTATTGTAATTGGATTTTTGTCTAATTTAATTTTTAAAGATGAAGTTTTCTTTGTCCCTATTATAATTTCTGACTTTTCATTATCATATTTATATGAGAGTATATCTTCTTTTGAATTTATCAATCCCTTAGAAAATATATGACCAATGGCTAAGTATTTTAGGTCTTTTGGAGTTGTATATAATATAGTTTGATATTGATTAGCATTTATTTCGATTTCGTATTCAGTTATTACAAAATCATCTTTTGTAATTATATTTTCTTCCACAACCTTGTCTATTTTAAAACTATCATATATCTTCATCATAGACCTCTTTGATGTATTTTCTCCAGTTTTTTGGATAATTTAAATTCTCAAATACCCTATAATTATCGTTAGTATTTAAAATATCACAGTCTATTAGATCATAATCAAATCTTTTAATAAAACCATTTAGACTCTTATTTCCATCTTCAATATATTTTATAAGATCATCTAATAAATTTAATTTATACATTGCAAAAAATGGTTCTATATAACCTGATCTTTTAGCCACTAATATTTTATCATATTTTATGCTTTTAATATAATTTAAAAAATCTTTTTTAATAAAAGGCATATCACAAGCCACTAAAAAATTATCTTCATTTTCACTATTATAAAGGCCCGCATGCAAGCCAGCAATTGGACCTTTATTTTTATATAGATCGCTAACAATCTTTACATTAGAAAAATTAGAATATGATCTTTGATAATGAAATTTTTTGTTATTTGTAACAATTATAATATCTTCAAAGCAATCATATAATTTTTCTACTATATTTTCTATTAGATACTCTCCTTTAAATGAGAGCATTTCCTTGGGATAATTCATCCTAATGCTTTTACCACCAGTTAAAATAATGGCACTTGTTTTTTTCAATCAGCCACCCCAACTCATGTTCATATACTGATCCATAAGGGCATCATATTCTTTTTTAAAGAGTTTTGCATGACCATCCTCCCAAGTAGAAAAATGATTTAAAATCTCCTTTAAAGTATCATCCTCTACTTTGGTAGCCATATTCTTATAATAGTCCCTAAAATCTTGTTCGATAAGATATGCCATTCTTAAAACATTCATATCTGGAATCATCGACTGTTCAAGAGTTTGATCTAAATTTTCCTCTTGTTTTCTTTTATCAAAAAATTCATCCGCATCTTCTTTTGGAAGTTCTAGATCTTTATCTATCTTTTCTTCATCAACATATCTTTTTAAGAGCTCTTTTAAATATTTATAATGCTCTAATTCAACATCTGAAAGCTTTTTAAACACTGATCTTGTTTGGAGATTTTTACTTTTTTCTGAATTATCCTTATAAAAATTATGTCCATAAAGCTCCATCTCCATAGCCATTTTAATGACTCTTTCAGGATTGTACATACTCGCTCCTTTCAATTTTTTCTATATTTACACTGCACACTTTTAACTCAGGTATTTTTGCTATAGGATCAAGCACAGGATTTGTAAGCATATTTACAGGGCCATCTGCAAAATGAAATGGCATAAATACTACATTTCCATTTACCATATCGGTTATCTTGGCCTTAGTTTCAATGCTACCCCTTCTTGATTTAATTTTTATTAATTCACCATCTTCTATATTATATCTTTTAGCTGTTTGAGGATTTATTTCAATATAAGATGTACCAGAAATTTCATTTAATCCCTCAACCTTACCAGTCATCGTTCTTGTATGATAATGATATAATATTCTGCCAGTTGTCAAAATCAATGGATAATCTGCATCCGGAGATTCTTTACTTGATTCATATTCTATAGGTCTAAATAGCCCTTTTCCTCGTGCCATAACGCCCTTATGCAAGTATTTTGTTCCAGGATGTTCACTATTGGTACATGGCCATTGCAAGGAGCCTTCTTTTTCAAGTCTCTTATAGCTAATTCCTGCATAAGAAGGTGTACAACTTGAGATTTCATCAAATATTTCTGATGGTGATTTATAATATTCTTCATATCCTAAAAGTCTAGAAAGTTCCATTATTATTTGCCAGTCAGGTTTACTATTTCCAACTGGATCAATAGCCTTTCTAACTCTTAATACCCTTCTTTCTGTATTGGTAAAAGTTCCATCTTTTTCTGCAAATGTAGCTGCTGGCAATACGACATCAGCCATTTGAGCTGTTTCTGTCAAAAATATATCTTGTACCAATAAGAAATCAACTGTCTCTAAAGCGTGTTTGACATGATTTAAGTCAGGATCAGATACCATTGGATTTTCACCCATGATGTATAAAAATCCTAAGTCGCCTTCACCAGCTGCATTCATCATTTCAGTCAAAGTCAATCCTTTTTTACTTGGAAGTTCTATATTCCAAAAATCGCCCATAACAGCTCTTACAGGATCCAAAAATACTTTTTGATAACCAGTATAATCTGTCGGAAGAGCACCCATATCGCATGCGCCTTGAACATTATTTTGTCCTCTTAAAGGATTTACGCCTGCAGATTCAACTCCAATGTTACCAGTTAACATTTGAAGATTTGATACACTCATTACTGCATTTGTTCCAGAAGAATGTTGTGTTAGTCCCATAGCATAATAGAATGCACCTTTATTAGCATTTCCATATATTCTAGCAGCTTTTATTATATCTTCTTTCTTTACACCACAAATTTCTGCTACAACTTCAGGAGTATATTTATCTAAAACTTCTTTAAATTCATCGAAATTTTCACATCTTTGATCAATGTATTCTTGATCATGCAGATTTTCTTTTAAGATTATATGCATAAATCCATTTAATAAAGCTACATTAGTACCTGGTCTTACCTTCAAGAATACATCGGCATATTTAGCAAGCTCTATTTCTCTAGGATCTGCAACAATTAATTTTGCACCTTCTCTTAATCTTTTTTTGATTTTGGTTGCAATTACTGGATGATTTTCAGTTGTATTAGTTCCCATTATGATAAATGCATCAGTTCCTTCAATTTCAGCAATGCTATTTGTCATAGCACCACTACCTAACGTGTTCGCAAGACCTGCGACTGTTGAAGAGTGTCACAATCTAGCACAATGGTCAACTGAATTGGTCTGGCATACAGTTCTTATAAATTTTTGGAATAGATAGTTTTCTTCATTTGTACATCTAGCTGATGAAAATCCACCGAAGCCATCTGGTCCATACTTATCCATTACCTTATTAAAATTTTGTTTTATAACTTTATAAGCTTCCTGCCATGTGCTTTCAACTAATTGACCATTTTTTCTAATCATCGGATTTGTTAGCCTATCGGGATGATTTACAAATTTATATGCAAATTTACCTTTAACGCATAATAGTCCATCATTTGGCGTTTTATTAAGAGGCTCAACTCCTACAATTCTATTGTTTTTAGTTAAAAGATTAAATTGACAACCAACTCCACAATATGAACATGTAGTAGCTGTCTTTTTTACTTCCCAATATCTAAATTTATCTTGAATTCTTTTTTTCTTAGGCTCAAGTGCCCCAACAGGACAAATAGATACGCAATTTCCACAAGAGACGCAGTCGCTATTTCCAAAACCATTGTCAAATGGCGCTCCTATATAGGTATCAAATCCTCTGTCTTTAAAGCTTATAGCGCTATAGCCTTGAAGACTTTTACATACTTGTACGCACTTTCCACATTTAATACATTTAGATGCATCATAGTTAAAAAATCTATTTGTGCTATCTACTTGAGTATTTCCATATTCTCCTTTAAAAGAGCCTTTTAAAATACCATATTCATAGCAATAGTCTTGTAATTTACAATTACCGGATTTTTCACAATTTAGACAATCATTTGGATGATTTGAATATAAAAGATCTAATAATTGTCTTCTCATCTTCATTATTTTCTCGCTATGAGTATGAATTTTCATACCATCTTTTATTTTTTGAGAACATGCAGTTACAGGCTTTTTCCACCCTTCAATCTCAACTATGCAAAGCCTACATGCTCCATTTGGAGTAAGTCTTTCATCATGACATAAAGTTGGAATATCAATTCCTTCTTGTTTGCACAGATCTAGAATCATCATCTGTTTATCTATCTCTATGAGTTTGTCATTTAAATAGACTTTCACTTTACTCACCTTCCTTAGTATTTGAAAGCTTTTCAATCTTTTTGGCAGCTTGTTTTAAACCAGTCACCATTAACCAATCGCTCTCTTTAAATTCTCCCATACCTTTTGTATATGGAGTATCCGGGTTATCAAGATATAAAAGCTCTGTCATCATTCTTCCTTTTAGACAAAGAGGTCTTCCACCAGCAGGTTTTTGTGCAGTAACGGCAATGTTTTCGCCATTTTTTGAATGTATATTGAAATTACATCCATAATCACATACCTTACATTTTACAGTCTTTGTCTCACCTTCCCAATTTCTAATTTTACCCATTTTTCGCTTATCCATAAGAGCGCCTACAGGGCAAACTGAAACACATCTATTGCAAGAGACGCAATATGAATGGGCAAAATCTTCTCCTAAATCCAGCGCAATGTATGTATCATAGCCTCTATCTGCGAAGTTTAAAATGCTTCTTTCTTCTAGTACTGAACATGTCTGTACGCATTTGCCGCAAAGTATACATTTAGAATTATCTTTAAATATATATGGACTTGAATCATCAATTATATCTTCTCTTCTTGCACCATCATGTTCTCTAAATTTTACATCATATTCATATGCATATTTTTGTAGTAGACATTCTCCTGCCTTTTGGCAAGTCAGACAATCATTAGGATGGCTATCTAACAATAGCCTAAGAACCATTCTTCTTTTTTTGATGATATTATCTGTCATAGTAGAAATTTCCATTCCTTCTGAGATTCTAGTTGAGCAAGCTGTTTGAACTTTTTTTCTTCCCCTTTGTTTAACTTCTACTACGCAAAGTCTGCATCCACCATATATATTTAAATTTTCATCATAGCATAGTGCTGGAATTTCGATGCCTTCTTCTCTTGCTACTTCAAGTATAAATCTGTCTTTTTCAGCCTTTATTTCTCTACCATCGATTTTTATATTAACTAATCCCATAATTCACCTAACCTTTTACAACTGCTTTAGGTTTGATTGGACAAACTGATAGACAAGTTCCGCATTTAATACATACATCTTGGTCTATATGATGCTTTTGCTTCTTCTCACCTGAAATGCATCCTACTGGACAATTTCTCTTACAAGTACCGCATCCAATACAATTATCTTCAATCTTATAGCTAACTAAAGCTTTGCAAGTGCCAGCAGGACAATGTTTATTTCTAATATGTTCAAGATATTCATCTTTATAGTATTTCATCGTTGAAATTACAGGGAAAGCTGCCGATTGGCCAAGTCCACAAAGTGAAGTCTCTGTAACTAATTCGCTAAGATCCATTAAAGTATCTAAATCTTCTTCTTGCGCTTTACCAGCCACTATATTTTCTAATATCTCAAGAATTCTTTTTGTACCTTCTCTACATGGAACGCATTTTCCACAAGACTCATCGCAAGTAAACTCCAAAAAGAATCTTGCTATATCGACCATACAAGTATTTTCATCCATGACTACCATTCCGCCTGAACCCATTATGGAATCAAGTTCTTTTAATGTCTCATAGTCTACTGAAGAATCTAAGAATTTAGCTGGTATACAACCTCCAGAAGGACCTCCTGTTTGAACTGCTTTTAACTTTTTATCTCCTTCAATGCCATCACCTAAATCATAAATAATCTGTCTTAAGGTCGTTCCCATAGGCACTTCAATAAGACCACTTTTTTTAACATCACCTACAAGTGAAAATACTTTGGTTCCTGGAGATTTTTCGGTACCAATGGATCTATACCATTTAGCTCCTTTATTAATGATTACTGGCACATTTGCTAAAGTTTCTACATTGTTAATTACAGTAGGCTTTTGCCATAATCCTTTATAAGCAGTTCTAAATATTTTAACACGAGGCATTCCTCTTTTTCCTTCAATGGACTCCATCAAAGCTGTAGATTCTCCACATACAAATGCTCCAGAACCAAGACGAAGTTCTATATTAAAGCTAAAGCCAGTATCCATAATATTATTTCCTAAAAAGCCCATTTCTTCAGCTTGATTGATGGCAATTTTCAAGCTTTCTACTGCTTTTGGATATTCTGCTCTTACATATATATATCCTTGATTACTTCCTATAGCATATCCACAAATGGCCATTGCTTCTAATACTGCATGTGGATCAAATTCTAGAATAGATCTGTCCATATATGCGCCAGGATCGCCTTCATCTGCATTACAAATAATGTATTTTTGATCAACATCATAATCCAAAGCAGTCTGCCATTTTACACCTGTTGGAAATCCTGCTCCACCTCTTCCTCTAAGAAGTGATTCTGTAATTACATCCACAACATCTTGTCCACTGTATTCACTTAATACTTTGTATAAAGCAAAGTATCCATCTCTAGCTATGTATTCATTAATATTTGAAGGATCAATCACACCACAATTTCTAAGTGCAATTTTGACTTGAATATCATCCGTTGGTTCTAATTTTTCAGGATGAGAAATCTTAGTATTTTCTTTAATCTCTTTTAATTTTTCTAAGCTTATCATAAATGCTCCTATTCATACTTTTTTAAAATTTCTTCTACATCTTTTTTGCTAAAATGTCCATATTCTTCATTATTTATATTTACAATCGGAGCATTACCACAATTTCCAAGACATCTTGTCTCCGATATAGAAAATTTACCATCTTTTGTTGTCTCACCCGGTTTTATGCCAAGTTTATTTTCTAGATCATCTAATATTTCCTTACTTCCCTTAACATAACATGCAGTACCTAAACAAATATGAATATCACATTTTCCCTTTGGTACAAAAGTAAATTGAGAATAGAAAGTTGCAACGCCATAAATTTCAGCCAATGGTATATTTAACTTATTTGAAATCATGGTCATTATCTCTTCTGGTAAATATCCAAAAACATTTTGAGCTTCTTGAAGAACTGGCATCAATGGACCTTTTCTATCTTTATTTTCATGAATAAAATTTTTAAATTGCTCTATTTTTTCTTTATTTGCTTCTTTATCAAATTTAAAATCACCTTTAATTGTCTTCATATATTCTCCTATTAATTATTTTCTAAAAGATAACCAGTAAGCCGCAGATACAAATAAACCGCCACCTACAATATTTCCTAATGTCACAGGTATTAAATTATGAATTATGAAACCTCCCCAATTTAGGTTAGAAAGTTCATTTAGAGTAAGCTTTGCTGCTTCAACGAATTCAGGATTTGATTTAGCAAATATTCCTGCAGGAATATAATACATATTAGCAACAGAATGCTCAAAACCTGATATTACAAATAACATTATTGGGAAAAATACTGAAAGCATCTTTCCAACTTGACTATCAGCACCAAATGACATCCAAACACCTACACATACTAGCCAATTACATAAAATACCTAGTACAAAAGCTTTGGAAAAATCTAAATTGACTTTTGAATTAGCAGTAAGTATTGTTCTTGCTGCAAGATCTCCATTAGCTGCCGCCCATTGTCCAGATTTAGATACTAAAAATGCTATTAAAATCGATCCAATAAGATTTCCTAAGTACACTATGCCCCAAGCTCTTAACAATTCTTTAAGATTAATCTTTCTGTCAAATAAGGAAACTAGCATTAATGAATTGCCAGTAAAAAGTTCAGCTCCTGCTATTACTACAAATATAATTCCAGGTGTAAATGCAAGACCTGTGATTAATTTTCCAATTCCCAATGTGTCAGGATTTTTTAATAAATTAAAAGATGCATATGTAGAACCCTGAGCTGCAAAGGCTATAAAAGCGCCTGCTAAAATCGAAAGGATTAGTAATTTTAGCGTTTTCCCTCGAGCTTTTCCCACTCCAATTTCCGAAGTTTGATCTAATATTTCATTTGGTTTAAGTACTTTCATTTTTATTCCTTTCCATCACATATTTATATTTATTCATCATCTACTGAATAATATGTGATTTTTTATTTTTTAGAATATATTAGTCTATATAATTATAAAATGATTTCCTTGAAAAGTCAAATTTTTTGTCTTAGATTTGCAGAATGATTTGTTAAAATTCTAACATTTAATAATTAATATCATTTAAAATTACATCTTTAAGAAAATGCATTCTTTTTAAATGTCAATGTACTTTAATTCTAAAGTTTAAATTGTTATTTTAAACACATACATTTTAATGCATTATTTATCACATACATAAATCTATTTATTAAAAAAGTGCAGAACTTATGAAAACTCTGCACTTAAAACTTCTGATATATTTCTTTTTTCTATTACTTTTATGTCCTTAAACTTTTCTTTTGTTGAATTCTTGGCCACATAGCATTTACTATAGCCTAGCCTTTCTAGTTCTCTAATTCTTTTATCAATTTGTGGAACTTTTTTTAATTCACCAGTTAATCCAACTTCTGCAATAAATACCGTCTTGTCTCCAATTGGTCTTTTATAAAAACTAGATGCTATTGAGACCATAATACATAAATCTATGCTTTCTTCTTTTAATTTCAGCCCACCGGTAGTTTTTATTATTACATTTTTATCAAAAAGATTTAGCCCTGCTCTTTCTTGTAGTATTGATATTAAAATATTTAGCTTATCTTTTCTTAAAGATTCAGCAATTCTTTGAGGATATGGCAAAAATGATTTTGAAACTAAACTTTCTACTTCAATTTCAAGAAGTCTATTTCCTTCTTTAGTTACTGATATTGCCGATCCCTCAACTTCTTTATCTCTTTCAGTTGTAAAATATTCGCTTGGATTTTTTATCTCAACAAGACCCTCTTCTCTCATTGAAAATAGCCCTATTTCTCCTGTAGGACCAAATCTATTTTTTGCAGCTGATAAAAATCTTAAATCTTCTTCACTTTTTCCTTCTAAGAATAGCACAGTATCTACAAGATGCTCAAGTGTTCTAATTCCAGCTAATTCTCCTGATTTTGTCATATGAGCTATGATTAAAAAAGCCCTTTTTCTACTTACATTTTTTGCAATTTCTACACATCGATTGGCGCATTCAACAGTTTGAACAGGGCTTCCTGCTTTATTGTCAAATTCTTCTAAGCTAAAAGTTTGAATCGAATCAATAATTACTATGTCAGCATCAATTTTTTCAATTTGTCTTTGGGCTTGATTCATTGAATTGGTCGAAAGTATCCATATATTATCCGGTAGTTCTTTCATAATTCTTTCAGCTCTATTTCTAATTTGAGTAGTGCTCTCTTCTCCTGAAATATAAATTACTCTATACCCTCTGTCTGCATATGACTTAGACAATTGCAATAATAAAGTTGATTTTCCTGCACCTGGCCTTGCTGTAAGAATTGAAACAGAATCTTTTACTAGTCCTTCTCCTAAAGTTCTATCAAATTCTTCATAGTCTGATTTTATTCTTAAATCCTGATCTATTTTAATATCTTTAAGTTTACTTGCTTGATTATCATCTTTATTTTCATAGATTTTTTTATTAGATTTCTTCTCAATTGTACTTTCTACTAAGCTGCCCCAAGAGTTACAATTTGGACATTGGCCGGACCATACATTTTGAATATGACCACATTTTTTACATTCATATACTTTTTTTGTCTTAGCCATTAAAATTTCCTTTTACAGAAAATTCATCAATTGCTTTGCTAGGACTTTTTTCGTACAATTTTTCAAAAATATCTCTTGGAGTCTCATAATTTTGTAGCATTTTAATTAAAGAATCAAGATATTCTTTTTCCTTATCATCTAAACCTTTTTTGGCTATTTCACAAAATTTTAACATATGATCTCTTATTGTTTTTTCTTTATATTTTGCTTTTATTGAGTCTTTTTCTGCTCTACTTTTTAGATTTTCTAAAGCATATATATCCATATCTTTTAAAATTTCATAAACTTCATCTAAAGAGCTTTGATTATAAAAAATTCCTTTTGTAAATGCTACATAGGAAAAATTCAAAGGATAATTTACTTCATCTGCCATTCTTATTTCTATATATCTTTTTACTCTAACATCGGGAAAAACTATTGATAAAGCATGAAAAATTAGTTCATCATCCATTTCATCTTTAATTAAGTCTTTAAATTTAACATCACCTTTGTAAATATCTTCTCCATTTTCATTTACAAATATAATATCTGTATTTAATATATGATCGGCATATTTTTCATAGCTTAAATTATCATCAAATGAAAAAGGATATACTCCAGTTCTTTGTCTGTCGCAATGTTGCCAAATGGTTTGTCTTAAATTTCTATATTCATATTTTTTAGATTCAAATATATAAGCATTATCGAAAGTTGAGTATATAAATGGAGAAAGGGCATTTGCTACAAAATATTTTTTCTTAAAGTCTGTCTCATTTTCAAAGTCAATGGTCACTTGCATGCTTGCTGTGCCCTTCATCATATTATGTGCAAATTTAGCGCCATGCTTTTGAAAATAATTATACATGTGTTCATAGCGCTTTTTAGGTAAAATTTTTATATCATCTATCTTACTTTTTGGATGATATCCTAGTGTAGTTAAATTTAAATTTTTAGAATCTAGTATAGGAATTAATATCTCCATCAACTTTTTGTAATCATCTTCTAATTCTTTTATGCACCTTTTACTATTAATAGCTACCTCAAATTGTGCAGCTGGCTCTGTTGCAATATCATAATTGCCTTTATGAAGCGAAAGAACATGGCCATTTTCTTCGTGTGCCTTAAAATCATATTTGTCTTTTAATAGATTTAATATATCACTGACTGATTCATCTCCAAAATATCCTATAGTTTCATGGGTATTTTTATCTGTGACAAAATGTTCTAGTTCCAAACCCAATGTAAATTCATCAGGTGATTTTTCGCCTTTTTTTATGTATTGTACGATTTTTTGTCTTTTTTGTTCATAATTCATATAATTCTCCTACAATTCTCCCCCCCCTTAGCGGGGGAGTATTTATTTTGTAAGCACTTTATCTTTTTGGATTTTTTTATGCTTCTTGTTTGAAAAATTGATTTTTCCTTCTTTTATCGTTAGATTAATGAGCATATCTTTTTTAATTTTCTCATCAAGAATTTCTTCTGCCAATTGATTTTCAATGTATTTTGTAATTGTTCTTTCAAGAGGCCTTGCACCATATTCTTTATTAAAGCCCTTGTCAGCTAAGAAATTAACCACTCTCTTATTATACTTAATTTCAATGCCTAATTTTTTAAGTCTATCAACCATTTTATCTAGCATTAAAGTAGTTATCTTGTTAATATTTTCTTCTGATAATGCATTAAACATTATTACTTCATCAAGTCTATTTAAAAACTCAGGAGTAAAAGTTCTCTTCATTTCAGAATTTATTATATTTTTATTATTATCTTCAACTTGCTTTTCAAAATCTTCAATTGAAAATCCTATAGATGCACTCTTACCAACTGAACTTGCGCCTACATTAGAAGTCATTATGATAATAGTGTTTTTAAAGTCAACTGTCCTAGCTTGTCCATCGGTTAATCTTCCGTCATCTAGAATTTGCAAAAGAATATTAAATACATCAGGATGGGCTTTTTCTATCTCATCAAAAAGAATGACAGAATAAGGATTTTTTCTTACAGCTTCTGTAAGTTCCCCACCTTCTTCATATCCAACATATCCTGGAGGTGAACCAACTAGTCTTGAAGTAGAGAATTTTTCCATATATTCACTCATATCTATTCTTATTAGATGATCCTCATCTCCAAACAAATTCTTTGCCAAAGACTTTGCCAAATATGTCTTTCCTACTCCAGTAGGGCCAACAAATATAAATGAGCCTATAGGCTTTCTTGGATCTTTAATTCCAACTCTTGCTCTTTTTACCGCATGACTTACTGAATCAATTGCTTCATCTTGTCCGATAACTTCTTTTTTTAAATCCTTATCTAAATTCTTATATTTTAAAAGTTCACTTTCGGTCAATTTTGTAACTGGCACTTTAGACCAATCAGATACAATATTAGCAATATCTTCATATGAAATTGATAATTGGTTTTTCTCTTTATTTTCCTTTTTATATTTTTCAACTTCAGATTTAAGTCTATTTATATCATCTCTAAGTTTAGCTGCTTTTTCAAAATCTTGTTCGTTTACAGCTATTTCTTTTTCCTTTATTAAATTATCTAAATCTATTTGAGGATCATTTTCTTCATTTGATACATCATAATTTTTTATTCTCAATTTGGAACAAGCCTCATCAATTAGATCAATTGCCTTGTCGGGTAGAAATCTATCAGTTATATATCTTTTTGAAAGTTCCACAGATGCATTTACGGCTTCTTGTGGTATTTTAACATCATGATGTTTTTCATACTTTTCTTTTATTCCATTTATTATCTTGATTGCAACATCTACATCCGGTTCGTCTACTGTTACAGATTGTAGCCTTCTAGCCAATGCCTGATCTTTTTCAATCTGTTTTCTATATTCATCAGTTGTGGTTGCTCCAATTATTTGAATTTCTCCCCTTGCAAGTACTGGTTTTAGGATATTAGCAGCATCCATACTACCTTCTGCAGCGCCTGCGCCTAATACCATATGAAATTCATCTATAAATAATATGATATCATCTCTTTTTGACAATTCATCTACCATTTTTTTAAGTCTGTCTTCAAAGTCACCTCTATACTTTGTTCCAGCAAGCATTTGTGGTAAATCCAATGACAATATCAATTTGTCTTTTATTATATCTGGTACATCATCTTCTACAATTTTTTGAGCAAGTCCTTCTACTATGGCTGTTTTTCCAACACCAGGCTCACCTATTAAAATCGGATTGTTCTTTGTCCTTCTCATCAAAATTTGAATTACTCTTTCAATTTCCTTATCTCTTTCAATTACAGGATCAATTTTTTCATCCTTGCTCATTTCATTGAGATTTTTTGCAAATTTTGAAAGAATTTCGCCCAATTTCTTCTCTTGGTTTTTTTCATTTTTATCTTTTAATAATTTTAGGAGATTCTCTCTTACAGCTATTTTTTCAACTCCTGTTAACATAAACATTATATTTGCAAATGAATCAGAATCTTCCAAAATAGCAAGAAGGACATGTTCTTCTCCTACATATTCCTCACGTCTTTTACCAGCTATAAGTCTTGACTTGTCAAGAATTTTTTTGACTTTATCATTATATACAGTTGGTGCTGTAACAGCTGTTCCTTTTCCAATATTTTTTATAATAACCGATCTAAAAAGCTCATAATTAGCTCCACTATATTCTAGTGCTTTAGTAGCTATAGATCCGGTTTTCATCAAAGAAAGTAAAATATGCTCTAAACCTACATAGTCATGATTTAGAGAATAGGCCTCTCTTTTTGCTTGCTGGAGTATATTTGTAAGTCTATTATTTTCCATCTACATCCTCCAAATAATTACTTAAAAATCTATATCTATTAACATCATCGATTGTTTCATATTTAGACTTTTCCATCTCGAAAATTAATTCATCCAATTCTTTTAATCCAATAAAAGTATCTAGCCTTAAAAGATTGTATTTTCTAAGCTCGTATAGATAATTTAGTATTTTAGGTAAAGTCTTTGTTTTTTTCGATTTGATAATACCTTCAAGTATTGACAATTCTTCTTGTAATTCTTCTTTATTTTTATTGTACAGCTTCTTAAAATTAAACCTAAAATTATATTCATTGGTTATTATTACATGAACTAGTTCATCTATTTTTTCTATTCTCTTTTTAGTATCTTCAAAGTAATTACCAAATGGCCTAAAAGTGTACACATAATCACTTATTGGTTTATTATAGGCCAATAATCTGTTAAATTTTACATTATCATATGCCAAAGAAGCCTTAAGCGAAATATAATGCTCTTGTTTTGAGCATATACCATATAAAAAGAATTTAAAGAATATGAAAATACCATCGCCTGAATCACTTGCATTTTTCGTTAAATATCCAAATAGTGGATCAAATGCAAAATCAATTTTCTTATCTATAATCTCTTCTATTTTTATTATCTTTTCATATGCATTTTCAACATCATCGACGCCTGAAATATTAATTGATAAATGATCTTCGAAATTAATAGTTAAAATTATTTCATCATCGTCATAATCAAAATATATGATAGATCTTTTTATACTATCATCATATTTATCATTGATGATAAAATCTGCATATAAATCTTCCCTATCTTTTTCAGAAAGATCAAAATAATCAAAAATTTTAATTTCAAAATCATCCTTAAGGCAATTATATATTTTTTCTACAATCTTAGTTGAATCCTCATATGTTAATTGATCGGGGAATTTAAAATCTTTGACATTTCTTTTAACTGCAACTACAGAATTTAAAACTACATTTTGGTTTTCAATTTTTAAACTCAATTTTTCACCTTATTATTTAATTCTTCTATTTTTAATTTAATATCATTGGCTTTTTCATACTCTTCAGCATCAACTGATTCTGCAAGCTCTTTTTGAAGATTTGTAATACTACTTGCTAAGTCTTCAAATTCTTTGTACCAACTTGGTTTTTTACCCTTATATGATTTAAAATTATTAAATCTTTCTAGTACATTTTTTGTAACTTCTCTATCTAAACTATAGCACTCTTCGCATCCAAAAATGCCATTTTCAATTTTTGTGACTGCCTTATCGCAATTAGTGCACTTATTTGTCGACTCTTGTTGCAATTTATAATCAAAACTGTTTTTTGAATTGTTTTCTAATTCAAATTGAAACATTAAACTCAATATATCATTTAAAGAAGGGACTAAACTTTTTTGCACCTTATCATCCAAACCTAGATTTTTTAAATCTTTTAAAAAGTTTTGATCCTTCATATATTTTTCAAAACATTCATCACATAGATTAAAATCTACGCTTTTTTCGCCCATTATAGCTTTAACTTTTACATGAGCTTCTTTTCCACATTTATCGCATTTCATTTAATCAACTCCTAGTTACAAAACTAACTAACATATTCTTTAATATATCTGATCTAACTAAATTTCTTCTTTTACTATCAACATTTTTTAAAGCATTATTTGAAATAGAGTATCTCATAATTCGCATTTCATTTTCAG
This sequence comes from Tissierellia bacterium, assembly GCA_030527425.1. Taxonomy (GTDB): domain Bacteria; phylum Bacillota; class Clostridia; order Tissierellales; family Peptoniphilaceae; genus JAUNAV01. The sequence goes on along the minus strand of JAUNAV010000007.1, from coordinate 31,620 downwards.
TTAAATATCCCTTTTCATTTAAATCTTTTAGAAGATTTTCAGATTCGAAAACTGATAGTTGGCTCTTTATATTATTTAAAACATGAATAATATAATCATCGCTTTCTTCAGTTATTGTCATTATCTTAATAAAGCCATTGCCACCACGTTTTGATTCTATATAATATCCCTTGTAAGGAGTAAATCTAGTAGTTAAAACATAGTTAATCTGACTAGGTGAGCAATCAAAATGACTTGCCAAATTATTTCTACCTATTTCAACCATCCCATCAGAAGCCTCTTCCAATAGCTCCTTAAGGAAGTTTTCTATATCGGATGTCAGTCCCGACATTTTCTCACCTCTTTTTTTGACTTACTTTGACCTTTAACTTATAAAAAAAGGGGAGTGCTTTAGTAGGATTTTACTCCCCTCATCATTTTTATCAAGTTAGTCTCTTCTTCTGCCACCAAAAATTAAGATTAATCGTAAAAATTGTAAAGCAGTCGACAACACTGCTGCTACATATGTTAAAGCTGCCGCTTTTAGTACTTTAGTGGCATAAACCATCTCCTGGCTATCTAAAATGCCACTATTATCTAAAACTTTTAGCGCTCTACGTGATGCATCAAATTCAATTGGCAAAGTTACAATTTGAAAAATCAATACAAATGAGAATAATAAAATTCCTAAATCGATCAATGTTTTATTATAACTCATTATAATTCCTAAGAAAATTAATGGTATGCTCATTCTGCTTCCAAAATTTACTATAGGAAGAATCCACGCTTTAATCTTAATAGGAAAATATCCTTCTTTATATTGAATTACATGCCCGCATTCATGTGCTGCTACAGCTATGGCTGCAACAGATGTGTCATTCATTGTCGAATCGGATAAAGCAACTTGCTTTGTGGCAGGATTATAATAATCAGATAGCGACCCAGCCGTTTTCTTTATGGATATATCATTGTAATTATTTGTTTTTAATATATAATTAGCTACATCAAGACCACTTTTTTGTCTTTTTGATTTTACCTTTTGGTATTTGCTAAAAGTATTTTTCACATTTGCACTTGCTATCATTGTTATTACTAGTCCAATTAAGACTAATATATAAGTGCTATCATAATAATAAAACATATATACTCCTTTAAATTAATATACTTTTATTCTCATTTTTTTCAATTTAAACAAAAATATTATAAACTAAAAAAGCCCATCTGGGCTTTTTTAGTAATAGAAAAGAATAAGTTAGTCCGAATTATGTAATTCGGAAAGGAATTAATAATGAAAAAATTCCGGCTAATTTGTTAGCTCACTAGTATTATATACTAAAAAAAGAAAATATGCAAACTATTTCCAAAAATTTTTTTATCATCCTACAAAGCTTAATTTTTAAAGATTTCATCTTGATTGTTTTACTCTAATATATTAAATCAGGAAATTATTTCGATCAAGAGATATAATTTTTTAAAAAAAAATAAATTTATCAATCAAATAGTAGTATCTAAAACTTTAATCTCTTTAATATATTATAGCTAATAATTATTGTCATGATAAAAACAATTACGAGAACTAGTGAATTTATCTCTAGATTTATGTTAATTATACTCTTTCTACTATAGTATAGAAAAAATATAGAAATGCATATTATAGCTGAAGTTAATTTTGTCTTGGAATAATCAAATTTATAATTTAAAAATATAAAAATGAAGGAATATAGAACTAAAAAGAGTGCTAATAGCAACTCTATTTTCCAATCAAATATTCTTTTTTCATGAAGTAATAATAAATTAATCACCCCATAGATTACATGTACAATAAATGAGCTCATAATTATAGATATCAAAGACATTAAATATTTTTCTAATACTAATCCATTATTTCTTATTGGCAAAGTTTTTAAAAACATTCTTGTATCTCTTTCATCCTCTACATAGCACATTTTATTTACTGTAAAATAAAAAAATAACATGCAGGAAAGATAAATTGCAGCTGGATAATAGCTTCTTTCATCAAAAATAATTGTCGATGC
>JAUNAV010000007.1:19650-29505 GCA_030527425.1 Tissierellia bacterium | reverse complement strand
AAAGAGCTAAAATTTATATTTTGCTCAAGCTTCTCTAATAACTCGTGTTATATTATAAACCTCTTTATCTTAAGTCCATTATATGCTTAATATTTTTATTTTCTACTTAAAAAATCCCTCTATGCAATAAGTATAGAGGGATCAAAAATTTATTCAACTTCTTTCATTACAGCTTCTGCTACATTATCTGCTACATTTTCTTCAAATGTTGAAACTATGACATAATCTTCTGTGATTTTTTCTTCATCTATCATTGCTGCAAGTCCCTTCGCAGCCGCCATTTTCATCTCTTCTGTAATTGCTTTTGCATGTTTTTTAAGGGCGCCTTTAAAAATTCCTGGAAAAGCTAGTACATTATTTATTTGATTTGGAAAATCACTTCTGCCTGTTGCAACTACTCTAGCTCCTGCTTTTTTAGCTACATGATAGTCAATTTCTGGAGTAGGATTTGCCATTGCAAATACGATAGCATCATCATTCATGTTTTTAATATCTTCTTCATCAATTATATTTGGAGCTGATACTCCAATAAATACATCTGATCCAACCATGGCTTCTTTTAAAGTTCCTTTAAAGTCTTCTTTATTGGTGATTTTTGCTATCTCTTTTTTTACTGGATTGTCTCCTTCAATATGACTAGAATTAATGACACCTTTACTATCTGCAACTTTAATATTTTTAACGCCAAGATCTAATAGCAATTTTGTTATTGAAAATCCTGCAGCGCCTGCGCCACTAACAACTACTTTTACATCGCTAGCTTCTTTTTTTACTAATTTTAATGCATTGATAAGTGCTGCAACTGTTACTATTGCAGTTCCATGTTGATCATCATGGAAAACTGGTATATCTAGCATTTCTTTTAATTTATTTTCAATATAAACACATCTTGGTGAAGATATATCTTCAAGATTTATTCCGCCAAGCCCTGGTGCTATATTTTTTATTGTATTTATAATCTCATCTGCATCTTGTGTATCAAGTACCAATGGAAATGCATTGACATCTCCAAACTCTTTAAATAATACACATTTTCCTTCCATTACTGGCATAGCAGCTTCTGGACCGATATTTCCAAGTCCCAATACTGCTGAACCATCAGAGATAACAGCAATTGTATTTTGCTTTATAGTGTATTTATAGGCTAATTCTTTGTCTTCATGGATTTTTCTACAAGGTTCTGCAACTCCTGGTGTGTAAGCATAAGTAAGATCTGTAGCATCATTTACTTTAGCTTCAACTTTTGTTCTCAATTTACCTTTCCATTGTTCATGTTTTTCTAATGCTTTTTCGTAAACATCCATTTTAAAACTCCTTATATCCTTTTAATTTAATTTCAGTATAACAAATCTATCAATTAAAATCCAATGCACCATTTTTCATATTATAAGCTTTTTCATATACTTTTTTTAATTTGAGTGCACTATTTTCAATTGATCTTTTTTTGACTATTTTATAAGCTTCATCTGTTAAACTGATCACTCTATTATTGATTATATCTCTGGCTTTTTTTTCAAATTCGTCAATATTTTTAGCCTTATATACTATCTTTTTATCTTCAAATTCCTCATATATGTCAATATCTCTAATTAAAGTATCAGCTTTTGTAGAAAATGCTTCAAGTAGAACTATTCCTTCTGTTTCTTCATGCGTTAAAAACATGTAAAGATCACAGCAACTGTAGGCATCTCTTAATTCTTCTTTATTGACAAATCCTGGTAAAATAAGATTTTTTGGTCTTTGTTTAAGTTTTGATTTTACATCTGAAGTTAGAAATTTCATATCATTTTTCCCAAACCATATAAAATTAACTTCAGGCATCCTTTTAGCTAAATCGACAAAATCTTTTATTCCTTTTCTATTTATTAATAGCCCTACAGAAATTATTATCTTTTTATTTGGATCTAGATTGTATTTTTTACAAAAACTTTCTCTTATCCCCTCTCTTTTTTTCCAAAAATTGATATCTATTCCATTTGAAATTACATCTATCTCTTTTTTAATATCATAAGTCAGAAGAATATTTTTTGAATACTCAGTAGGTGTAATTATAAAATCTGCCAAATTATAGGCATTAACCAACCACTTTTTAAAAACGGGAGCAAGACTATTCGATAGAATAAAAGAATTTTTAAAATCCTCTTTGGTCGAATGCGCACTATATATTATTGGTATTTTCTTTCTTCTCATTTTTCTCGCAAAAAATACGGACTTTGGAAAGACCGTATTTAAATGCACTAAGTCAAAATCATCATTTTTATCTAGAGTATAATCAAAGCCTATCTTCTCTAATGCACGAATCTGATGCTTAATTGCTTCTCCCACTCCAGAATTTTTTACCAAATGATAATCATCATAATAAATTAAAACCTTCATGCTCTATTTAACTTTCTAAAATCATTATTTTCTTCAATTTCATTTATCGCTTCTTCGTACAATTTCAAAACTTTTTGACCAAATGCCTCATATGAGAAATTCTCTAAAGCATGTCTATAAGCATTTTCTTTCATAAAATCTCTTTTTTGTTTATTATTTAATAAATCCGTGAGTTTTTTCTTGAAGTCTTCAAAATCCTCAAATTGATAGCCATTATAATCATCTATAATGACATTATCAAGACAATTATCTTTTTTACAAATCGCAACCGTCGGTGCACTTAATGCTTCTAAATAAGTTAAGCCTTGAGTCTCTGAAGTTGATGCAGATACGAAAACATCGCTAGCTCTATAATAATCTATAACTTTAGCAGGTGATATTTCTCCTGCAAAATAGATATCAGATCCTTCTGCCTTTTTCTTTAATTGATCTGAATGCGGCCCAAAACCTGCAATTATAAATTTAGCATCCGGTTTGATTTTTTTGTATGAATCTATAAGCCAGTCTATATTTTTCTCTTTTGCAAGTCTTCCCAGATATAGAATTATTTTTTGATTTTTAAATCCTATTTTTTGTTTATAGTCTATATTATCCAAAGGTTCAATTTTTATTCCTGTTGGAATTATTCTTATTTTTTTAGGATCTATATCATATTTTTCAAGTATAGTTTTTGTTTTTTGTGTTGGCGCAATAACATAGTCGCTTCTTTTTACAATCGCTTTTGTAAATCTTTTTACCAAAAACTTACCCCATTTCTTAGATGGAGAAAAATAATGTGTATAATCCTCATATATTGTATGATAAGTGTGAACTATTGGACAATTCACAAATTTTCTAATTCTTTTTGCCATAAAGAAGGTTGAAAACTCACATTGTGAATGAATGATGTCGGGGTTAAATTGTATTAATTCTTTTATTAAAGGACTCTTTAAAGCCATTGATAACCTAGCATCTGGATATATTCGTCCAATGTCTACACTTCCAATATAGTATACATTATCTTTTACATATGAACTTTTTTTATTAGATAAAGTAAGTACTCTAACTTCTATATTTCTATCTTCAAGATATTTTTTTAGATAAAGCGTAGATCTTACTACTCCATTTACTACTGGATAATATGAATCTGTCGTAATTAATACTTTCATCTTCTCACCTTCTTTATTATAGATTAACATATATAAGAAAGTTTTTCATGAAAGAAGTATTAAAAAATTATTAAGTTTATATTTCAAAAATATTTTTTAGCTTCTGTTTATTAAAATAAACGAATTTGGTATAATTTTTATTGAGGTGAAATATGTATCCAATTTATTTATTAGATATTATGATATTTGTTTTTTCAATATACAATGCAATAGGATATAAAAAATTTAAATCTGATTATCCAGATATGAGTATGGGATTTCATTTAAGAGAAATCTGCTATAATAAAGAAACTTGGGATTATGGCAATAAATTGGCTACTAAAGTTTCTATTATTTTATCTGTAATCTTATTTTTAATTGTCTTTCCTTTGACATTATTTTTTAATTTTGAAAGATTTGTATATATCATAATTCTAATTGCTTTAATAATAATATATATTATTTTTCTAATTTTAATTTTAAAAATAAAAATGAGAAAAAGATTTAAATACTAATAAAGAGGGTTAAAACCCTCTTTATGCTTTAATTTCTATAAATTTTTTAAAATCTACACAAGCCGAATTGGGCCAAGGTTGTATGAAGACATCAATGTCTTTATCAACGATATAGCTTAAAATTTCAAGATCATCTTCATCTACAGCAATTTCATCTGTCAAAGATTTCTTGCCATAAGTAAGATGCATTATCCCCAAATCAACTTTATCTATACCTAAATTCATATCGACAATTTTTTTAAGATCCTCTGTGTTTTGAACTATTAACAAAATATTTTTGTTTTTAGTATTTTCAAAATAATCTTTAAAACCATCTACTGACGTATAAGCAGAGTTGATTCCAAAAGGTATAGTTAGATCCATTAAATTTTTACTAAATGAGTCTACATTGATTTTATCATTTGCTATAACCACAGTATCGGCGCCTGTATGCTTTGTCCAAAGATCAGCGACTTTACCATGGCTTAGCCTGGAATCTACTCTGGTAAGCAAAATTTTATTCATTATATTCTCCTCTTTCTTTTCTATTCTCAAAAATTATACTATTAAAAACAACAAAATCAAGTATTTTTTCTATAGCAACCCTTTGAATATCAACATTTATAAGGAAAACACTTTTTGAAAATCAGTAGATTTTTATTTTATTATAAATCTAATATTATAATTATTCTTTATCAATATACTTCTTTTTAAGTAACATTGCTGACTTACAAATAGCCACTCCGCCTTCGCCAGTTTCTCTTAAATTCTCACTTAAAGAATCGCCTACTCTTTTCATCGCTTCGACTGCTTCATCGAAGTTTACAAGCACTTTCACTCCTGCCATCGCCATTTCTGCAGATGAAAGAGCATTTATAACGCCAAAAGCATTTCTTAAATTGCAAGGAAATTCTACCATTCCTCCAATTGGATCACAAATTAGACCCATTATATTAATCAATGCTATGCTTGCTGCATCTGCTTGAGTTTTTATATCATATCCTCTTAAATAACATACAGCTGCTGCAGCCATACTTGCAGCTGATCCACATTCTGCTTGACATCCTCCTTCTGCTCCTGCAAAGGTAGCATTATCTGCAATAACATTTCCAATAGCAACAGATGTTAAAATAGCTTTTATCATTTCATCATCTGAACAATTGTATTTTTCATACATGGTCATTAAAGTTGCTGGTAAAATACCTGCAGATCCAGCTGTAGGGCTTGCTACAATTTTACCCATAGATGCATTTACTTCTGATGTTGAAAATGCCATAGCCATAGCACGTGTTGCTGTTGGGCCAAGAATTGTATCTTCTCCTAAGAAATAATCATTCATAGTCTTAGCATTTCCGCCAGTCATACCAGTAACTGATACAACCCCTTTTTCAAGAGCCTTGTGTGAGGATTCTTTCATAACATCAAGACTTCTTTGTAATCCCTCAAATATCTCTTCTTTGCTCCTGCCATAATTTTCGATTTCTTCTTCTAATGCTAATTGCCATAATTGTTTATTTTCTTCTTTAGCTTTTTGAATGTATTTTTCAATTGTATGTTTCATATTCACCTCAATCTAAGTATTTAAAGAATAGATAATCTTTGCCTTCTTGCATTGTCTTTAGAGTTTTTTGATCAATTTTTTCATCAAGTTCTACAATCAACATGATCTTTTCACCTTTATTGATTGTTTGCATTGTATGAATATTATATCCTCCATCAAATAAGACATTTGAAATAAAGGCAATCATTCCTTTTTGTTCATAATAGCTCATCACAATTGTTGGATTTTTACCATAATACTCAACTTCATTTCCATTTATTGAGATAATTTTAATATTACCTCCACCAATTGAGCAACCGATAATCGATGTTCTATGATCTTTATAAGTTAAAACAATTTTTACTGTATTTGGATGAACATCTCCTAGATCCATTGGAATAAAAGAATATTCTAAATTTTTTTCATCAGCATATCTAAATGCTTCTTTAATTCTTTCATCTTCTGGAGAAAATCCTAAAACTCCTCCTAAAAGTGCTTTGTCAGTACCATGCCCTTTATATGTTTTTTCAAAAGATCCATGTAAGAAGAAGTCAACCCTTAATGGATCTTTTCCGCCAATTTTTCTTGCAAATCCTGCTATCCTATTAGCTCCTGCTGTATGCGAGCTTGAAGGTCCTACCATTATAGGTCCTACTATATCAAAAACTGATAAATTTGAAGCCATTATACCCTCCTTATATTTAAAATTTCTTTAGCATCATCAATGATCAAATCTGCATTTTGTTTTTCTAAAAATTTTCTATCTCTAAATCCCCAGCTGCATGCTATTGTAAAAACACCTGCATTTTTACCACATAGTATGTCCACTTCACTATCTCCAAAATACAAAATTTCATCTGAATTCACTCTAAATCTATCCTTAATAATATATATACCCTCAGGCGAAGGTTTTCTCTTATATCTATCACTTTGCCCAAGCACATAGTCAAATAGATCCTCTCCAAATACATCTTTAATTACTTTTGTCAAAGTGCTGTGTGGCTTATTCGAAAAGGCGACTAGAGTATTTTCTTCTTTTAATTTTTTAAGCACTTCTTTGATTTTTGGATAGGCTTTAGTAAGATATGATGGATTTTGATCATAACTTTTATTGTAAATTTTAAGAATTTCTTCTCTTTTTTCTAAATTAAATTCGCCTAGTTTATCCAATGCTTTATCGATCATATACTTTGCACCATTTCCCAAAAATCTTTCGTAATCTTCTCTTTCTAAAGATCCTAAATTATATTTTTTAAAGGTCTTATTTGCATGATACTGAATTGAATTAACCGTATCAAGTATAGTGCCATCAACATCAAATATATACATCAAAACTCCTTAAATTCATACATTGAAACAGCTGCAGCTATTTGTATACTAAGCGAGTCTACAAGATCTGTCTGCTCAATCATTACAGTATTAAACTTTTTAAAATCATCTGTCAATCCATAGCCTTCATTTCCAAAAGCAAGCGAAAAATTCTTTTTCTTATCTACTTTTTTAAGCCCACATGCTTCATTATCTAACATAAATGCGTAGATCTCGTTAGAAAACACTTTTGTATATTTCGAAATATCTTCAAATTTTTCAATATTTATATCAAAAATTGATCCCATTGATGCTCTTACAACTTTGGGATTAAAATAGTCGCAAGTATTTCCAATCAAAGCTAAATTTCTATATCCAAAAGCAGCCATAGATCTCATGATCGTGCCAAGATTTCCCATATTCTCAATGTTTTCTAAAATAATATGATTGGCATTTTCTAGTTTTGTTTCATACTTTTCAAATACCACTATGACATAATCATTTTTTCTTAAAGAAAGTCTTTTTACTGTCTTTTTTGACTCAGTAATTCTTATAAAATTTTCATTACATATCTTTTTTAATTTTTCTATCTCGTTGAAATCAGGATCATAAAACACTTCCTTTACTATATTAGCCTTCTTATTTAAAAGCTCAAAAGAAGGGTATGCTCCTGCACAATATGATAGATTTTCATTTTTTTTATATTTTTTCATAGAAACCTTTCATACTATCTATTTTACCATAAAATTTAAATTCGTTTTAATACTCTTATTTTTGTTTTTTTGTTATAATAGAAATAATGATAAGGAGGAAAATATGTACGATAATCCTGAAAGAAATCTGTCATCTCTTTCTGATTTTTATGAATTTACAATGGCAAATGCCTACTTTAATAATGGCATGAAAGACACCATTGGTATCTATGATGCTTTTTTTAGAAAGGTACCAGATAATGGTGGTTTTGCAATCTTTTGTGGCCTAGATGAAATTATAAATTACATCAATAATTTACACTTTAGCGATGATGACATAGATTATTTTAAAAGTAAAGAAATGTTTAGCGAAGAATTTCTAGAGTATCTTCGTAATTTTAAATTTTCTGGAGATATTTGGTCTTTTCCAGAAGGAAGTGTTATCTTTCCATCAGAACCAGTTATAACTGTCAGGGCTCCTCTTATAGAGGCACAAATTTTAGAGACTATGATTTTAATATGCATGAATCATCAGTCTTTAATTGCTACAAAAACAAATCGTATAGTTAGAGCCAGTGAAGGGCGCTCTGTTATGGAATTTGGTGCAAGAAGAGCGCAAGGAGCAGATGCTTCAGTTTTAGGAGCAAGAGCAGCCTTTATTGCAGGAGCCCCTTCCACTTCAAATACACTAAGTTCTATGAAATACGGCGTACCTGCTTCTGGTACGATGGCACATTCATGGATTCAGTCATTTGATAGTGAACTTGAAGCTTTTATGACATATGCAAAAACATATCCTGAAAATTGCACACTACTTGTTGACACCTATGATACTTTAAAACAAGGAATACCTAATGCAATAAAGGTGTTTAAAGAAGTTTTAGAACCAAAAGGATATGTTGGAAATATAAGAATAGATTCTGGAGATATGGCATATTTATCCAAAGAAGCTAGAAAATTACTGGATAATGCTGGCTTTAAAGATTCAAAAATTGTAGCAAGTAATTCACTAGATGAATATAAGATTCAATCATTGATTAAACAAAATGCTAAAATTGATGCCTATGGTGTTGGTGAGAGACTAATTACCGCAAAAAGCGAGCCTGTATTTGGTGGCGTATACAAATTAGTTGCCATTAAAGATAAGGAAAGTGAAAGACTTAAACCCAAAATAAAAGTAAGTGAAAATGTTGAGAAGATTACAACTCCTGGTTTTAAAGAAGTTTATAGAATCTATGATAAAGAAAGTGGCAAGGCAGAAGCTGATTATATAACTATAATGGATGAAAAAATTGATGAAGAAAAACCTCTTGTTATCTTTGATCCAAATTTCACTTGGAAGATGAAAAGGCTTGAAAATTATAAATTACGAAAAATGAAAGTTAAAGTTTTTGAAAATGGAAAACAAATATATAAAACTCCAAGCTTAACTAAAATTAATGAATATTGCAAAAAAGAGGTCTCAAGTCTTTGGGATGAGGTAAAAAGATTTGACCAGCCACATAATTATTATGTAGATTTATCTCATAAATTGTGGGATCTTAAACAAAAACTCATCTTGGATGTTATGGGCAAATGATAGCTGTTGTAACTGGCGCTTCAAGCGGTATAGGAAGAGAATTTGTTTATCAGCTAGATAATTATGGATTTGATGAAATTTGGCTTATAGCAAGAAGAAAAGATAGATTAAAAGAAATAAGTAAAAATTTAGTAACAAAGACAAAAATTCTAGCACTCGATTTATTAAGCGAAGAAAGTTTTCTAGAGTATAAAAATGCTTTAATTAAGTACAATCCACAAATCTCTTTATTAATAAATTCTGCAGGAATTGGTTACAATGAAGGCTTTGAAGAATCTGGACTTTTAAAAAACTCGCATACAGTTTCACTAAATTGCATAGCAGTTGTTAAAATCACTTCATTAAGTCTAGATTATATGAAAGAAGGATCTAGAATAATAAATCTTTCTTCTGTTGCAAGCTTTTTGCCTCAACCAAATTTCAGCGTCTATGCTGCAAGTAAATCTTTTGTTCTAAGTTTTTCACGTTCACTTTCTAAAGAATTAAAGAAAAGAGGAATTTTAGTCACTGCCTTATGCCCTAATCCTGTCAAAACAGAGTTTTTTAAACACAGTGAACAATCTAAAATAAAGCAATTTGCAAATGAAAATCTAGAAAAAATGGTAGATAAAACCCTTAGAAAGAAAAATAGAACGGTCATTACAACCCATCCTATTTCAAAAATCATACATCTATCATCTAAAATTTTACCAATAAATTTTATCTTGTGGATAGAAAAGCTCATCGGATTATATTAAAA
>JAUNAV010000007.1:8597-19550 GCA_030527425.1 Tissierellia bacterium | reverse complement strand
GCCTCTTCGGCTGAGTATCTATCCCAATTAAAAGTACCCACAGGATTTTGTATTACCTTACCATTTTTTACAGCTTCCACATCTTTCCACGCTGGATCATTTTTGATTGACTCAATCCCCTCTTTTGCATTTGAACCACCTATTATGATTATATCAGGATTTGATGAAATTATTTCTTCAATAGTTATATTCTCTAAATTCTTAGCATCTTTTATAGAATTTGTAGCACCGGAGATCTTCATCCATTCTCCAATTAGGGAATCTTCTCCATCAATTTTAGTTAGATCATCTCCACCAGCTATGTGTAAAACTTTTGGTTTTTGATCTTCTTTTACATCCTTTAGTCTATCCTCTACAAATTTTATATTTTCATCAAGTTCCTCGTTGTATTCTTTTGCAATTTTCTTAGCATCATCACCTATAACCTCTGCTGTGGTTTCAACGCATTTTTTTAAATCATCAAAATTTTGAAAAGATACATACACAGCTGGTATCCCTGCGCTATTTGCACTTTCTAACATTTGTTCATTAGAGGTTAAAGCCACATCAGGTTTTGTATCTAACAGCTCTTCTATATTTAAATCTTGTCCGCTAACAGGCGCTTTAATGTCTTTTAACTGAGGCTTAATTGTTGTAATCCAATCATTTTTTTGAATTACATCTGTTGTTGCAACTAATTTATCAGCACCACCTAAAAGCATAACGACTTGATTATTTGCATGCCATAAATCAGCAATTTTTTCTACATTTTGTGGAATTTCTACTTCATTTCCCTTCATATCCGTTACTTTTCTCATTTTATTTTCTGATGTAGATTGTTGTTTAACAACAGAACTTAAATTATTTTCTACAGCGCTTTTAGTATCCTCAACTTGGCTTACATTATCATTTTTACAAGATGTTAACATTGTCAATGATAGAAGCATGGCTAAAGAAATTCTTGTTAATTTTTTTAAAGTATTTTGTTCAAGCATACCTTCCTCCTTAATTTTTCATTGTATTCTATTAAAACTTCAGTATTAAATACCTTTGAGAGTCTCTCTTGTGTCAAGATATCTTTTGTCTTGCCAAAATAATTTTTTCCTTTTTTGTCAATCAACAGGGTCTTTTCATCTAAAATTAATGCATGATCTGGCGAATGAGTTGTAAAGATTATTGTAAATCCATCTTTTTTTAATGATCTTATGAGTTTTAAAACAATATTTTGGTTTGAAATATCAAGTGCACTTGTCGGCTCATCAAATATTAAAATATCCGGTTTTTGAGCCAAAGCCTTTGCAATCATTGCCTTTTGTCTTTCACCACCCGATATTTCTGTGATCTTTTTGTATTTTAAATCTTCTAATCCCATTTTCTTTATTGCATCATTTGAAATTTCTATATCTATTTCTTTTGGCTGTCTGAATGTTGAAATATAAGAAGCTCGCCCCATAAGAATAAAATCAAAAACAGTATAGGCATATTTTAAATCAATTGATTGAGAAACATATCCAATTTTTTGTGCTCTTTGACTAAAATCTAAATCGGTATTTCTCTTTGAGTCAATATACACCTCTCCTGAATCTTGTTTTAATAAAGTCACAATAACTTTTGATAAAGTAGATTTTCCAGCACCATTGGGACCTAAAATAGTTAGTATTTCTGATTTATTTATTTCAAAAGATATATCATTTAAAATCTTTCTTTTATCATATGAGAAATTTATATTTTTTAATTCTAATATCCCTGTCATTTTAGCCTCACTTCACTTTTTAAAAGCAATAGTAAATACAAAGGTGCACCTATAAAGCCAGTTATTATACTTAAAGGAATTTCAGCTTGAGTTAGGCTTCTAGCCAATGTGTCAACAATCATCATAAAGCTTGCTCCCAAGAAAATACTTGTTGGAATTACCTTTTTATTATCAACGCCCACAATCAGTCTTGATAGATGCGGGATTATAAGTCCTACCCAACCAATTGTACCAGCTATGCAAACTGACAAAGCAGTTAAAATAGTTGAAGATAAAACCGTTAAAAACCTTATTTTTTTGACATCTATTCCTACTAATTCGGCCTCATCATCTCCTAATGATAGGATATTAATCCTCCATCTAAGAAAAAATATCAATAATAGTGCGAGAATCATAGGTATTATTATTTTTAAAATAGTCGTATTTCTAATAGTAGATAATGATCCTAATTGCCAATATGTAATTGCAGGCAGCTCCGTCTCATCATCTGCCAAATATTTTAAAAGCCCAATAATAGATGACATAAAACCACTTACTATAACACCGGATAAGACCAACATTAAGGTTGAATCATTTTTTAGAATCTTAGGAATACTTGTGGCAATAATCACCGCAAAAAGCCCACCAATTAGAGCAAATATCTGAGTATTTACATAACTTAAACCTAAAATTATCGATAATGCTGCCCCAACGCAAGCACCTTGACTTACTCCTAAAAGATCAGGGCTTACCAATGGATTTTTAAATATAGCTTGATAACAAGCCCCAGAAACTGATAGGCTCATTCCAATTAGAAATGCTCCTATCATTCTTGGAATTCTTATCGTTTCCAATACATTTATTTTTGAATTGTCAATAGTATTATTTGAAAGAGAAAACTTATTTAGTAAAAAATTAACAATATCCTTTGCATTTAACTCGAATCTTCCAATACTACTGCAAATTATAAATGTAATAATAGAAAAAATTATTAAAAACATTATTCTTATTTTGAATTTATCTCTCATATTAGCCTCTTAGCCATTATATCATCTCGTGTTTTTTTGTAAAGAGATACGAAAAAATAACACTTATTCAAAAGTGTTATCAAAATATGGGCAAAAATCCAAATCATCCATATGATTAAAGAAGTCATCAACTAAAAGCGGAAAAATTTTCATAGCTTCTTTATAGCAATAATCCATATCCTTCATCAAATAATCATATTCATTTTTATCATTATATAAAAGATGACCTCCAAATTTGTTGTACATGCCCACAGCTTTCATAGCAAACTTCATCCTTTTATATCTTCTATCATTGTCGATGTACAAAAAATCTTTCATCTTATGCATCGCCTCAACTGATTTATATACTTTTCTTGGGCTAATATTAAAATGACTATACATTTTAGTTACAATTTTTTTCGTAAATTCATCATTAGGGCAGAGTTTTTTCATATTAAATTCTCCAACAACAAGTCCATCTTGCTTCATAAGCCTTTTGTCAAATTCCATTTCTAATCTATGATGACTTATATCTCTTTTGCTAAGAGCATTTACTAAAGGGTGAGACTTACTATCCAATGCAAAATGTCCAATAAATCCCATAAGATAACTGAGTTCTGCTTCTTTAATATCAACTCGCATAAATCTATTTAAAGTGTGTCTACATGCTTCATAATGTATTTTTGTCGCTAAAAGTTCTGATTTTAAAGTGGGATCTTTTAAATTAAAAAATAAAAAATCTGCACCTTGAAGTCCTATATCGTATAAATTTCTATATTTAAAAATAATTTCTTGTCTGTCTTTTGGTAAATTTCTGATCGAATCTCTTCCTAATTTATAATGTGCATAAATCGCAGGCATACTTTCACCTCTATTATATTATACAGTTAAGCGCTTATTTTTCGAGAAATACTAATTAAAAATTTTTAAAAAATGTGTTAAAATATTAATAGTAGCTAAGGAGGTTAATTTGGGAAAAGAAAATATATTAGGTACTGAAGATGTCTCCACATTATTAAAAAAGTTTGCGACTCCTTCAGTAATAGCAATGATTGTATCTGCTTTTTATAATATAGTAGATCAATTTTTTATTGGACATAGCGTAGGCGTTTTAGGAAATGCTGCTACAAATGTTGCATTTCCATTAGTTACAATATGTATTTCTCTATCTTTGATGATAGGAGTAGGTGCAGCGGCTAATTTTAATTTGAATATGGGAAAAAAACGTGAAGATTTAGCAAAGAAATATCTAGCCAATGCATTTATCATGATTTTTTTAATAGGCTTAATTCTAATGATCTTAGTAAAAATATTTCTAGAACCAATGCTTAGAGCTTTTGGAACTACAGATGATATAATGGATTATGCCAAAACTTATACAACTATTACCTCAACAGGTTTTATTTTTTTAATTTTAACGAATGCAGGAACAGCATTGATAAGAGCTGATGGTTCTCCTTCATATTCAATGACTTCAATAGTTATAGGTTGTATTATAAATATAATTCTTGATCCATTATTTATTTTCGTATTCAACATGGGTATGGCTGGAGCTGCGTGGGCTACTGTCATAGGACAATTTGTATCAGGACTTATGGTAATTTTTTATGCAAGAAATTTTAAAACTGTTGAGCTTAAAAGAGAGGACTTTAGATTTGAATTTCCTTTTGTAAAAAATATTGTATCACTTGGAATGCCCCCCTTTTTTAATCAAGTCGCATTATTATTTGTACAAATAGTAATAAATAATTCAATTGCACATTATGGACCAAGTAGCGTATTTGGTGCTTCGATACCACTTGCAGTAATTGGAATAGGTTTTAAAATAAATATGATATTTTTCTCATGTGCTATAGGAATTTCACAGGGACTACAGCCAATCGCAAGTTACAATTATGGGGCAAGATTGTATGAACGTGTAAAATCTGCTTATATATTGAGTGTAAAAGTATCAATGGGGATATTATTTGCTGCATTTTTATTATTTCAAATTTTTCCTGAAAAAATCATCTCGCTTTTTGGAGATGGAACAAAAGAATATTTTGAATTTGGAAAATTATTTTTTAGAATATTCTTAATGATGATCACATTAAATGCCCTTCAACCATTGACAAGTAATCTTTTATCTTCAATAGGAAAACCAAAAAAAGGAATCTTTTTGTCACTTACAAGACAATTTTTATTTTTTATACCGCTTGCTTTAATTCTACCAATGTTTTTTGGCATATATGGCATACTTTTTTCAGGACCCATAGCAGATTTTTTTGCCTTCTTATTTGCAGTATTTCTTGCTAAACATGAATTTAGACAGATGGATAAACTTGAACATGCTTAAAAGATGATGATCAGAATAAAAATTATTCTGAAGCATCATCTTTTTTTTCTAGAAAATTATATGCATTATTATAGCAAATATCTTCTATTACAGATCCTAAAAATTCGGTATCATCAGGATATTCACCATTTTCGACAAGTTTTGCAAAGAAATTTGAAAGAATTCTTCTATAGTATTCATGTCTTGAAAATGATAAGAAAGATCTTGAATCAGTTAGCATGCCCACACTTGTGGTAATTACTTGTGCATTTGCCATATCTTCAATTTGATTTTTCATCCCTTTAATATTATCTAAAAACCACCAAGCTGTTGCAAATTGAACTTTACCCGGATGATAATCGTCACAGAAATTTGCAGCCATAGTCGCTAGTGTAACATTATCTTTCGGATTTAAATTAAATAAAAGAGTTTTAGGCAACTGATCATTATAATCTATGGTATCTAATAATTGTGATAAATTACTTGCTACATTCCTATCATTCATTGAGTCAAATCCGCTATCAGCACCTGTTTTTTCATACATTCTAGTTGAATTATTTCTTATTGGCCCAATATGAAAGCTCATTACCATATCTCTTTTTCTATACTCTTTTGCAAGTTTAGTTAAAAGATCTCCCATATAAGCGCCCACTTCTTGTTTAGTAAGATATTGATTATTTAATCCCTTTTTGTAAATGGCATTTAAATCATAATCCTTACTTTTTTCAAAGAGCACTTCCTCTATACCATGATCTGCAAATCTAGCTCCATTTTGATAGAAATATTCTAATCTTTCAATTAAGAAATTGATTAAATCATCATAGTTAGAAAGCTTTGTAGAAAACTTATCTTCAATTGATTTAATATAATCTCCAAAGTCATTTTTATAGACATGTAATGCTTTATCAGGCCTAAAGGATGGTCTTACAACAACATCAAATCCTTCTTCTCTAAGCTTTATATGATATTTAAGATCATCTATAGGATCATCGGTAGTATTTAAATATTTAGCATTCATCATCTTTAATAAATTTCTTACAGAATATTTATCTTCTTTAAGCTTTTCATTTACTAAATCATAGATCCTATCAGCATTGTTTTCATCTAAAATATCATATATTTCAAAATAACGTCTAAGTTCTAGATGCGTCCAATGATATAGAGGATTTCCAATTAAACGCCTTAATGTATAAGCCCATTTTCTAAATTTTTCTATATCCGATGCATCACCTGTAATATATTTTTCTTCAATGCCAAGATTTCTCATTGCACGCCATTTATAATGGTCGAATTTAAGCCAAGCTTCAGTTATATTTTCAAATTTATGATCTTCATATATTTCTTTAGCCGATAGATGATTATGATAATCGTAAATAGGCATATCTTTTGCATACTCATAGAATAATTTTTTTGCAGTTTCTGATTCTAAAAGAAAATTTTCACCTAAAAATTTATTCATCTTCTACCTTCTCTTTCAATAATTTTCTGACATTTTCTTCTTTTTCATTCATAAATCTAAATTCATCTATTATTTTTTTACAAAAGTCTTCATGTTCTGTAAGATCTAAGCCAAATATATTTTTCATTTTTAAAACATTCTTAATATCGTGCTCGTTGAAATCTCCTTTAAATTTAACTTTTTCTAGCTTATCTTTGATTTCTTCCAAAAGCGGATCGCTTGAGATTTCCATTTTCATGCCAAAATCATCAACACCCATTAAATATCTAAGCCATCCTGCAATTACAAGTGGAATTATTTCAAGTTCATTTAAATCCAATTTTTCATCTTCGATATAACTTTTTATAGTTTCCCCAAAGCGTATTTTAAGTTTTTGTGAAGTATCCGTGGCTATTCTTGATGGAGTATCTGGAATGAATGGATTAGGCAGTCTTTTTTCTAATACTTCTTTTAGAAATTCTTTAGGATCTACAATTTCAGGATCACTTACAGTCTTCATCCCCTCATTAAATCCTAATTTTTTTGTAAGTTTATTTAGATCATAATCTTCCATGCATTCAGATATAGAATCTTTATCCAGTAATTTACCAAATATGGCTAAAGCTGTGTGAATTGGATTTAGACAAGTACAGACCTTCATTTTTTCAAATTTATCAACTGTGCTTTTATCTACAAAGAAAACTCCAACTTTATCTAGAGGAATTTTTCCATTAGTAAAATTATCTTCTATAACCAAGTACTCTTTTTTCTCAGTATTTACAAAAATTTGCTTATTCTTGTCTTCATTTTTATTATCTACTATTATTTCTTTTTTAATAAGATCTTTTTTTATATCCATTGAAGCTTCTGGAGTGATTTTATCTATAGTAGTATTTGGGAAAGTTATTTTCTCACCATCATCCAAATAATCAAGAAATTCTTTGTCATATCCCTTTTTATCAACCAAAAGTTTTGCCATTTCTTTGATGCTTTTCTTTAATTTAATCCCATTATGGCTAAAATTATCAAATGAAATTACGCTTATATTAAGATCTAATTTATATCTTTCATAAAGTAGACTTGCGATAGAAAGCATAGTGTCTTGAGGAAATTCTTTCTCAATCTGATCTATTATTTTTTTCTTAACACTTCCTTGTGAGTCAAATACTTCATATCCTTTTTCAGTAATCGTAAAAGTTACAAATTTTAAACTTTCCTTTTTAAAAATTTCTTTTAATCTATTGAAATTATAAGCATTTTCAACATTTACATTGTCAGCTACAGAAGCTATTAGCCTATAGTCAATATGCCCATCTTCATTTAAAATTGCTTTTATTGTTAAATTATCATTGTCTTTAAAAACAGACTTAAAATTGTTTGAATGATGACAACTTGCTGCAATAATACCTGTATTTATTTCTTTTTTATTTAAAAGATCATCTGCAAGGGAAGCAATATATCCTCTAAATAGATTTCCAGCACCAAAATGGATCCATTGTGGATTTTCTTTTGTGTCTTTTCTCATTTTGTAGATATCATAATCGGGCATTTTAAGCCCCTTTTGTTCAAAAGATTTTCTGTCATTTAAAAAATATTCTAAATCCATTAAATAATCTCCTTTACTACAATATCAAAATCCATCTCGAAGACTTCATTTGGAGCAAGTTGCTTAGGTTTTTTATATAAATCTTCAAAGCTATTGCCATTATATGTTGGTTCTATGCACACATAATCTCCCTTTTTATCAGACCATATGGCATATTTTGAAATATTTCTATTTCCTTTTACAACAAAATTTCCTTCAGAAGTAAAAAATTCGACACTATCTCTATCTAGAAAAATTGTATCTTCAATTTTAGAAAGATCTATCTTTCTATCTTTTACATGAACAAAATTATCAGAAGAAAAGAAATATGGATGAAAGCCTGGTGCAACTGGGACCAATCTATTGGATTTATTTTCTATCTTTAAGTGGGTATTAAAAGTGTCATTAAGATGATATTCTATTGTGAAATAGACTTTTTCATAATTTCCGATTCCATTTACTCCAAGTTTTAAATAATCTCTTGTATTTTCTAAAACATTCCAATCTGCATAACGACCAAATCCATGTTGCTTTTCTCCTGTTTTATTGTCTTTACCAAAATTGGCAATGCAAGGATGCATTCCTCCTCTTGCTTTTAGCTCTTCTCCAATTTTTATCTGAACATTTGGGAAAAAAATCATTTTATCTTCATAAGTAAATTTTTCCACATAAGCACCATGTGTATTAACTGTAATTTTTTTATCTGGTGATAATAATATAATTTTCATAATAACCTCTCTTAAATTTATACCCTTTTTTATAAATTTAAAATAAATATTTATAGTCTAAATAAGTATCTATATGGTATAATCTTTGCGGTGATGATATGAAAGTAAAAGCAAAATTTGCAAAAATTGTTGCAAAAATAACAAGAAAATTATTAAATTTAATGGGTAGAAATGCAACCAGCTTGCCAGGGCTTATCGCATATAAAATAGATAATAATATTCTCGATGAATTAGGCAAAAATACAAAATTCATATATATAACGGGTACCAATGGCAAGACAATGACAACGCATTTTATAACTAATATTTTAAAAAATGAATATGATCATGTAATAACTAATAAATCTGGTTCCAATATGATCCAAGGTATAACTACTGCTCTACTAGATAATCCAACTGATAAGAAATCGGTAGCTGTTTTAGAAATAGATGAAGCGAATGTATCTAAAGTGATGAAATATCTTAAGCCTGATATACTAGTTATTACAAATATTTTTAGAGATCAAATGGATCGCTTTGCAGAAATTTATAATGTATTAGATCTTATCACAAGAGATTTGAAGAAATTTAAAAATCTTAAAGTAATAGCAAATGGAGATCTTCCACTATTTTCACGTGATGAAATTAAAAATTTAAATACAGTATATTTTGGAATAAGAGATAGCGAGATTAAAAGTGATGATTTTGACTTGGACAGTGAGTTTAATTCCGATGGAATAATATGTCCAAAATGCGAATCGGTATTAAAATATAGACTAGTAAATTACTCATCGCTTGGAGAATTTAAATGTCCAAATTGCGATTTTAAATCTCCAAAATTAAAATATAAGATAGAAAAGATTATCGAAATGGATGCAAATTTTTCAAAATTTATAATTGATGATGAAATTTATGAGGTCAATGTAGGAGGATTTTATAATATCTACAATGCTTTAAGTGCAATTTCATGTGCTAAAGAGATGGACATAGATGATCAATACATTTATAAAGGGCTTAAAGATCAAAAAAATATCTTTGGCAGACAGGAAAAAATTAAAATTGAAAATAAAGAGGTAATAATAAATCTAGTAAAAAATCCAACTGGGCTTAATCAAATAATAAGACTTATGAATTTGGAAAAGAAAGATTTAAGCTTAATTTGTCTATTAAATGATAATTATGCTGATGGAATAGACATAAGCTGGATTTATGATTCATATTATGAGAAGCTAAAAGATTTAAATATCAAAGATGTATACACTGGTGGAAAAAGAAGAGATGATATGAAAAGAAGATTAGAGATTGCAGAAATATTTGATGGTGAAATTCAAAAAATAAACTATGAAGAAGATATAGTAAATACAATCAAAAATTCTAAGTCTAAAAGAGTTTATATTCTAGCCACATATACTGCAATGATGCGTCTAAGAGAGGTGTTGAATTTATCATGAAAATAAGACTTGCTCATCTTTATGGTAATCTATTAAATACCTACGGCGATGTAGGAAATATAATGGCTTTGAGATATCATTTAAGAAAAAAAGGATATGAAGTAGAAACAGATTTGATCTCTTTGGGAGATAAGTTTGATAATAAGAAATATGACTTCGTCTTTTTTGGCGGAGGACAAGATTATGAACAATCCATAGTTGAAATAGATCTGTTTAAAAAAAGAGATTATCTAAAAGAATATATTGAAAGCGATGGACTTTTTCTATCCATATGCGGAGGATTTCAGCTTTTAGGAGACTATTATTCGACTATGGATGGAAAAAAAATAGATGGACTTAAAATTTTTAAGCATTATACGATAAATCCTAAAGGATCCAAAAGATTTATTTCTAATGTGAAAATTGAAAGTACTGATTCAAAAGAAATTTACTATGGATTTGAAAATCACGGAGGTAGGACATATCTTTCAAAAGATCAAGTGCCATTTGGAAAAGTAATTGAAGGAAATGGCAATAATGGAGAAGATAAAACAGAAGGTTTTGTGTATAAAAACACATATGGAACATATCTTCATGGCCCTTTACTTGCAAGAAATGAAAATCTATGTGATAATTTTGTTAAAATAATAGAGAAAAAGTTGATAAAATAAATCACTGAAATGAGGTGAACTATTGGATAAAGAAATTTATTACAATGAAATAATAGGAAAATGGATTGAAAAAGACGAAAAAGAAGAACT